>NZ_JBFADU010000061.1:0-1019 GCF_040641575.1 Streptomyces sp. NPDC020807 | reverse complement strand
TCCGACACCCTGTGCAAGGCCGTGACCGGCGACGGGATCGTGGACCGCGCCCTCTACACCGACGACGACGTTGTGGTCCTCTCCTTCCGCCGGGTCCTCGCGATGACGACGATCGACGCCGGAGCCCTCGCCGGAGACCTGGCCGAACGGCTCCTCATGCTCGAACTCCAACTGATCGAGCCCGAGCAGCGGCGCACGGAGGAGGAGTTGGCGACGGCGTTCGAGACGATCCGGCCGGCCGTCCTCGGCTCGCTCTTCGACCTCCTCGCCACCGTCCTCGTCGTCCTGCCCGACGTGAAGCTGGCCTCCATGCCCCGCATGGCCGACTTCGCCCGGATCCTCGCGGCCGTCGACCAGGTCATGGAGTGGACGACCCTGGACGACTACCTCGCCGCGTCCGCGAACGTCGCCGGAGACGCCCTGGAAGGCGACCCGTTCGGCTCCGCGCTCGCGGCCCTGGTCGAGGAGTGCGGGACCTGGACGGGGACGGCCGCCATGCTCCTGGAACACGTTCAGCCGCCCGGCGGCATCCGTCCGCCGTCCTGGCCTAAGGACGCCACCCGCGCCGGAGGGAAGGTCAAGCGCCTCGCCCCGCTCCTGCGGTCGATCGGGATCACGGTGGACGACACGCAACGTAGCCGGGACCGGCACCGGCACAAGCTCCTCGTACTCGCCCGAGCCGACCTCTCCGAGGAGACAGCGTCCGCAGCGTCCGCACCCCCGTCCGGCCCTCTCTGGCCCGACGTGCCCCCGATCGGACAGGGGCACAGGGTTCCTGACCTGGACTGACACCGCCGGACCGGGCCGCACACCAGCGGCCCGGACACGGCAGGAACCTGCGGACGCTACAGCCGTCCAGTGTCCGCAGCGTCCACACCCAGCGTCCGCACCTCTCACCACCCCTGACCTGCACGAACGAAAACGTGCGGACGCTGGGGCGCTGCGGACGCTGAAATACACCAAATCTCTAGGACGGCCACCGGCACCACTCCCACCCCGCCCCGCGACGGACACGAGGA
>NZ_JBFADU010000060.1:0-1289 GCF_040641575.1 Streptomyces sp. NPDC020807 | reverse complement strand
TGGACCCGGGCTCCGAAGCCTTCCATGACGGCGACGGATCGGCGTACGTCGTCCGTGGGTTCGGCCCTGCGGCCGGCCAGGACGATGTGGCCCGCGCCCTCTTCGGCGAGGCGTTCGCCGACGCGCAGGCCGAGGCCGCCGAGACCGCCGGTGACCAGGTAGGAGGCGTCCGGGGACAGGACCACCGACCGGTCGAAGCGCAGGACGATCTTGCCGATGTGCTTGGTGTGCTGCATGTGCTGGTAGGCCTGCGTCGCCTCGTGGCGCGCGTAGACGGTCAGGGGCAGCGGCCGCAGCGAGCCCGCGGCGAAGAGCGTGCGCAGCTCCTCGAAGAGCCCCGGGATCAGGGTGGCGTCCAGCTCCGCGTCGTCCCCGAGGTCGAACGGGAAGTACGCGGCGTCGGGCCGTTCCCGCCGCATCCGTTCCACCGGCCAGATGCCCAGCTTGCCCATCTCGACGAACCGCCCGCCCTTGGCCAGGACGGACAGGCTCGCGGGGATGAAGTCCCCGTTCAGGCTGTTCAGTACGACGTCGACGCCCTGGCCCGCGGTGGCTGCCGCGATGTCGTCGGCGAACGACGTGCTGCGCGAGTCGAACACGTGGGTGACGCCCATGGCGCGCACCGCGTCCCGCTTCGCCGCGCTCGCGGTGGCGATGACCTCGGCCCCCGCGGCACGCGCGATCTGGACGGCGGCACTGCCCACGCCACCGGAGGCCGCGTGGATCAGCACCCGCTCGCCGCGACGGAGGCCGGCCAGCCTGTTCAGCGCGTAGTGCGCGGTGAGGAACGCCAGGGGGACCGTGGCGCCTTCGGCCACGGTGAGGCCCTCGGGCAGGGGCGCGACCTGTCCCGCCCGTACGGTGACGTAGTCGGCGAAGCCGCCCTCGGTCATCGCCATGACCGCGTCACCGACGGAGAGTCCCGTGACGTCGGGGCCCACGGCCGTGACGACACCCGCGCACTCGAAGCCGAGCGGGATGTCCCCGGCCTCGTCCATGCCGTACGCCGTGGCGTAGTGCTCCCGCATCATGCCCATCGAGACGAGGACGTCGCGGAAGTTGAGCCCGGCGGCTCCCACCTCGATCTCGACCTCGCCGGCCAGCGGCTCGCGCCGCTCCATCGGGACGGCCCGCAGGTACTCCGGAGAGCCGTACTCCTCCAGCACCAGCCGGACCGGCACGGTGGACGTGGGATCGCTGGTGGGGGTGAGTGCGGGGGTGTGGTGGTGGGTGCCGCGGAGGGCGGTGTGGGTGTGGGTGGTGCGGAGGGCTTCGGTGAGGGGGGTGTG
>NZ_JBFADU010000059.1:0-1829 GCF_040641575.1 Streptomyces sp. NPDC020807 | reverse complement strand
GTGTACGAGACCGTCGTGCCCTCGGTAACGATCGCCTTCGCGTCGGGCACACGGTCCGCCGCCTGCTCGAACCGCTCGTGAACCAGGGCCGGTCGACCCTCGGTCGCCGTGTCGTTCCACACGGTCAGGACCCGGCGCCGCTCCTCCTCCGCCAGGATGTCAACGCTGCTCAGGCGTATGCCGGTGTCCTGGGAGAGGGTGTCGAGGAGGGTCGTCCAGGCGTCGGCGATGCGGCCCGCCCACTGCGGGTCGAACAGGTCGGCGGCGACGGTGATCGAGCCGCCCAGGCCCGCCGGGGCGCCGTGGGCGTCGAAGACCTCGGCGACCATGACGTCCAGGTCGAACTTCACGGCCGTTCGGCCCGACGTCGTCTCGTCGTCGGCGGCCGCCGCGCCCGCCCGTACACCGGGCAGGTCGAGGACCGCGTCGATGGTGTTCTGGAGGGTGAGGACGGTCTGGAAGAGGGGGTGGCGGGCCATGGAGCGGGCCGGGGCCAGCTCCTCGACGAGCTTCTCGAACGGCACGTCCTGGTGGGCCATGGCCGCCAGGCTCGTCTCCCGTACCCGGTTCAGGACCTCGCGGAAGGTCGGGTCGCCGGACAGGTCCGCGCGGACGACCAGGGTGTTGATGAAGAAGCCGACGAGGTCGTCGAGTGCCTCGTCCGTACGGCCGGCGTTCGCCGAGCCGATCGGGATGTCGGTGCCCGCGCCGAGCTTGGAGAGCAGGGTGGCCAGGGCCGCCTGGAGGACCATGAACGTGGTCACGCCCTCGGTCCGCGCCACCGCGGCGAGCCGCTGGTGCACCGCGGCGGGCACGTTCAGCGGGACGCTGTGGCCCAGGTGGGACGCGACCGCGGGGCGCGGCCGGTCGAAGGGCAGGTCAAGCTCGACGGGGGCGTCCGCGAGTGCGTCGCGCCAGTAGGAGACCTGCTGGGAGATGAGGCTGTCCGCGTCGTTCTCGTCGCCGAGCAGTTCGCGCTGCCAGAGCGCGTAGTCGGCGTACTGGACCGGCAGCGGCTGCCACTGGGGGGCGCGGCCCTCGCGGCGCGCCGCGTAGGCGACCGAGACGTCACGGGCGAGGGGGCCCATGGACCAGCCGTCTCCGGCGATGTGGTGGACGACGACCACGAGGACCTGCTCGTCCGGGCCGGCGTCGAACAGCCAGGTGCGGATCGGGGCCTCGACCGAGAGGTCGAAGGCGTACTTCTCCGCCTCCCTGATCGCCGCGGGCAGGTCCGCCGGTGTCACCTCGGCGGCCGACAGCTCCCAGGCCAGGTCCTCCAGGTCCAGGATCCGCTGGTAGGGCTGGCCGTCGGCGACCTCGAAGACCGTGCGCAGGACCTCGTGGCGGCCGATCACGTCGCGGAGGGCCGCGCCGAGCGCTTCGCGGTCGACTCCGCCCGAGAGCCGCAGGGAGACGGGCACGTTGTAGGTGGCGCTGGGGCCTTCCAGCTGGCTGATGAACCACAGGCGCTGCTGGGCGGAGGAGAGCGGGATGCGCTCGGGGCGTGTGCCCGGGCGCAGGGCGGGCCGTGCGCTCGTGGCGCCGGCGAGCCGGCTCGTGAGGGCGGCGACGGTCGGCGCGTCGAAGAGGGTGCGGAGCGGGACCTCGATGTCGAGGACCGTACGGATGCGGCTGATGAGGCGGACGGCGAGGAGGGAGTGGCCGCCGAGGGCGAAGAAGTCGTCATCCACACCGACTTCGGGCAGTCCGAGGACCTGCGCGAACACACCACACAGCAGTTCCTCGCGGTCCGTCGCGGGACGACGGCCCCCACTCACGTACTCCGGCGCCGGCAACGCCCTCACATCGAGCTTGCCGTTGACCGT
>NZ_JBFADU010000058.1:0-2117 GCF_040641575.1 Streptomyces sp. NPDC020807 | reverse complement strand
ACGACGGCCACCGACCCCGGCGTCCGCGCGACCTGCGCCTCGAACAGCTCAGGCAGCGAACCGGTCGGCGTCTCGGCCGCCGTGTCGTTCCACTCGGACACGACGCGGTGGCGTTCGGTGGCGTCCAGGACCTGGACGGAGCGGAGCGGCACGTCCTCCTCGTGGTCGAGGGCGGATTCGAGGACGGTGACCAGGTTCTGGGCGGTCGTGCGCAGGAAGAGGCCGACGGTCTCCGGGTCGATCGGGGCGACCGCCTGGACGGCGAGCGAGATCCGGTCGCCGTTGTCGTCGACCGAGACCATCAGGGGGTAGTTGGTGCGCTCCTCGAAGAAGACCCTGCGGATGCCGTCGAGGCGTTCGTCGCGTACCGGGGACCCCTCGGTCCCGGTGTTGGCGCCGGTCCCCGTCCCGGTTCCGGGCTCCTTCGTTCCGCCGCTGTTGTGGCGGTAGTTGAACAGGGCGGTGAACAGCGGGGCGTCGGCGGCCACTCCGCTGGCGCGCTGGGCCACCGTGAGCGGCGCGTGCTCGTGCTCCAGGAGCTCGGCCAGTTGGCCGCGCATGGCGGAGACGGCCGTCAGGACGCCGAGCGCGTCGGTGCGCACGCGGACCGGGAGCGTGTTGAGGAACGGGCCCGGGACCCGGTCGGAGCCGGCGCCGGCGTTCATCCGGCCGAACAGGACGGTGCCGAAGACGACGTCCTCGCGGCCGCTGACCGCGGCGAGGACGCGCGCCCACGCCAGGTGCAGGAGGGTGGCGGGGCTGGCGCCCAGGCGGCGGGAGACGGCGAGCAGCCGGGTGTGGAGGTCGTCGCCGAAGACGACCCGGGCGCGGGTCGTGCCCGTGCCGTCGCCGTGGACGTCGACCAGACCGAAGGGGGCCGTGGTCTCGGTGACGTCGCCGAGGAGCTCGGCGAAGTACCGCTCGTGCTCGCCGGTGGTGACTCCCGCGCGGGCCTGGGCGACGAAGGTACGGAAGGGCAGGGGGTCGGCGAGGGTGCTCTCGCGTCCGGTGAGGAACGCGTTGACCTCGGCGAGCATGACCTCCAGGGCGGTGTGGTCCTGCACCATGTGGTGGATCCGCACCAGCGCCAGCCACTGCTGTCCGCCGGGCACGCGGGCCGCGTGGACGCGGATCAGCGGGGCGCGGTCCAGGTCCATCGAGTCGCCGCCCGCTGCCAGGAGCTGCGGCACCGGGTCGCCGGCCTCGGCGTCCAGGGTGACGAGGTCGACGGGCAGGGTGGCCTGCCGCCGTACGACCTGGACGGGCTCGCGCAGGCCCTCCCAGACGATCGAGGTGCGGTAGATGTCGTGGCGGTCGACGACCTGCTGCAGGGCGTCGGTGAAGGCGTGGAGGCGGTCACGGCTGTCGAACTCGACGACCGTCGGCATCACGTACGTGTCCTTGCCGCCCTCGGCGAGGAGGTGGTGGAAGAGCAGGCCCTCCTGGAGGGGGGCGAGCGGGTAGACGTCCGCGATGTTCGCGGCGCCGCCGTCGACGGTGGCGACGATCCGGGCGATCTCGTCGGGGGTGAGGTCGACGAGCGGCAGCATGTCGGGGGTGATCTCGGTGATCGCGGTCGCGTCGGCCGGGATCAGGTTGGCCGGTACGGCGACCTGCTCGGAGCCCGTCGAGGCGGCGAGGCCGGCCGGGGTCGGGGCGTCGAAGAGGGCTCGGACGGAGACGGAGACCCCGCGCTTGCGGAGCAGGGCGACCAGGCGGATCGCGAGGAGCGAGTGGCCGCCGAGGCGGAAGAAGTCGTCGTCCACGCCGACGCCGGAGCCGGATCCGACACCGGAGCCGGAGCCCGCCGCGTCGAGGCCCAGGACCTCGGCGAAGGCCGCGCAGAGGATCTCCTCGCGGGCGTTGGAGGGACCACGTCCGCTACCGGTGGCGTACTCGGGGGCGGGGAGGGCCTTGCGGTCGAGCTTGCCGTTGACGTTCAGCGGCAGGGCGTCCAGGACCACGACCGCCGACGGGACCATGTACGACGGCAGGCCGTTGGCCGCGAAGTCGGTGACGCGGGTGGCCAGTTCGGAGGTGGTGGCGGCTGAGGGCGTGGTGTCGTTCGGGACGACGTACGCGACCAGCCGCTTGTCCCCCGGGGTGTCCTCGCGGGC
>NZ_JBFADU010000057.1:0-2184 GCF_040641575.1 Streptomyces sp. NPDC020807 | reverse complement strand
GAGCGGATGTACCGCACCGGCGACGTCGTCCGCTGGAACACCGACGGTCAGATCGAGTACCTCGGCCGCGCCGACGAACAGGTCAAGATCCGTGGGGTACGGGTCGAGCCGGGTGAGGTGCGGACGGTCCTCGCCGGGCACGACCAGGTCGCGCAGGTCGCCGTCGTCGCCCGCGAGGACACCCCGGGAGACACCCGGCTCGTCGCCTACGTCGTACCGACCGGTGACGCGTCGGCCGGTGAAATAGCCCCGGCTGTCGCCGAGTTCGCGGCCGAGCGGCTGCCCGCGGCGATGGTGCCGTCGGCCGTCGTGGTCCTGGACGAGCTCCCGCTCAGCGTCAACGGCAAGCTGGACCGCAAGGCCCTGCCCGCCCCCGACTTCGCCGCCGTCGCGGGCGGGGGGAGAGGCCCGGCCACCGTCCGCGAGGAGATCCTCTGCGCGGCCTTCGCCGAAGTCCTCGGCCTCGACCACGTCGGCGTCGACGACGACTTCTTCCGCCTCGGAGGCCACTCCCTCCTCGCCGTCCGCCTCATCGAGACCCTCCGCACCCACGGCGTCACGATCTCGCTCAAGACGCTGTTCGACGCCCCGACCCCCCACGCCGTCGCGCGGTCCGCCGGAGCCGAGCGGATCGAGGTCCCCGACAACCTGATCCCGGCCGGCGCCACCGTGCTCACCCCCGCGATGCTGCCGCTGGTCGACCTCACCGAGGACGAGCTCGCCTCCGTCGTCGCCACCGTCGACGGCGGCGCCGCGAACATCGCCGACGTCTACCCCCTCGCCCCCCTCCAGGAGGGCCTGCTCTTCCACCACATCCTCGCCGACGGCGGCGACGACGCCTACGTCATGCCGGCGGTCTTCGAGTTCGACACCCGCGACCGCGTCACCGCCTTCGCCGCCGCCCTCCAGCAGGTCGTCGACCGGCACGACATCTACCGCACCTCCTTCGCCTGGGAAGGCCTCCGCGAACCCGTCCAGGTCGTCCGGCGCCACGCCACCCTGCCCGTCACCGAGGTCACCCTCGACGCCGGGACCGGGACCGGGACCGGGACCGGGACCGGGGCCGGTCCCGGTGACCCGGTCGAGCAGCTCCTCGCCGCCGCAGGCGGCGCCATGGACCTCGGACAGGCACCCCTGCTCGACCTGCACCTCGCCGCCACGGGCGACAGCCGTGTGCTCGTCCTCCTGCGCATGCACCACCTGGTCCGCGACCACACGGCGCTGCAGATCGTCCTCGACGAGGTCGAGGCGATCCTCGCCGGCCACGGCGACACCCTGCCCACACCCCTGCCCTTCCGGACGTTCGTCGCCCAGGTACGCGGAACCGCCGCCCGCACCGACCACACCCGCTACTTCACCGACCTCCTCGGCGACATCACCGAACCCACCGCCCCCTACGGCATGGCCGACGTACGCGGCGACGGCGCCGACTCCCGACTCGCCCTGCTGCCCCTCGAAGACGGCCTGACCGCCCGCCTGCGCACCGCCGCACGCCGGGCCGGAGTCAGCACGGCGACCGTGCTCCACGTCGCCTGGGCCCGCGTCCTCGCCACGCTCAGCGGCCGCGACGACGTCGTCTTCGGCACCGTCCTGCTGGGCCGGATGAACGCGGGCTCCGGCGCCGACCGCGTGCCCGGACCCTTCATGAACATGCTTCCGGTCCGCATCCGCACCGGCGAACTCTGCGCGCTCCAGGCCCTGTCCGCCACCCGCGGACAGCTCGCCGAACTCCTCGAACACGAGCACGCCCCCCTCGCCGTCGCCCAGCGCGCCAGCGGGATCACGGGAGACACCCCGCTCTTCACCTCCTTCCTCAACTACCGCCACAACGCCGGCCAGGACGCCGAAGCGAGCTGGAACACCACACTCGACGGCACCCGCCTGCTCTACGCCCGCGAGATGTCCAACTACCCGCTGGCCCTGCTCGTGGACGACAACGGCGACCGCATCAGCCTCTCCGTCGACGCCGCCGAGCCCATCGACCCCACCGCCGTGACCACCCTCGCCCGCACCACCGTCGAGCAGCTCCTCGACGCCCTGGAGACCGCACTCGACGGCGGCACCGACGTGCCCCTGCGCACGCTCCGCGTCCTCGACGAGGGGGAGCGCGGCCGGGTGCTGGTGGAGTGGAACGACACGGCCACGGAGCCGGTTGCGGGTTCGCTGGTGGACCTGTTCGAGGCG
>NZ_JBFADU010000056.1:0-2500 GCF_040641575.1 Streptomyces sp. NPDC020807 | reverse complement strand
GCCTTCGCGCAGATGGTGGCCGCGGGCGAGATCCACGCCCGCCCCCGCACGGTCGTCCTGGCCGGCGAGGCCCTGACCGCGGACGCCGTCGCCGGCATCCGCACCGCCATCCCCGGCGCCCGGGTCGCCAACATCTACGGCCCCACCGAAGCGACGGTCTACACGACCGCCTGGTACGCGGACGACGACGTCGAAGGTGCGGTCCCGATCGGCCGCCCGATCTCCAACGCCCGGGTCTACGTCCTGGACGGCGCTCTGTCGCCGGTCCCGTCGGGTGTCGCAGGTGACCTGTACATCGCGGGTGCGGGCCTGGCCCGCGGCTACCTGGGCCGTACCGGACTGACCGCTGAGCGCTTCGTCGCCAACCCCTTCGAGACCGGCGAGCGGATGTACCGCACGGGTGACGTGGTCCGCTGGAACGCGGACGGTCAGATCGAGTACCTCGGTCGCGCGGACGAGCAGGTCAAGATCCGTGGCTTCCGCATCGAACTCGGCGAGGTCCAGGCCGTCCTGGCCGGCCACCCGCTGGTCGCCCAGGCCGTGGTCGTGGCCCGCGAGGACGTGCCGGGGGACAAGCGCCTGGTCGCCTACGCGGTGCCCGCCGAGGACGGCGTGGCCGATGAACTGCCGCGGATCCTGACCGCTCTGGCCACGGACCGCCTGCCGTCGTACATGGTCCCGTCGGCGGTCGTGGTCCTCGACGCCCTGCCGCTGAACGTCAACGGCAAGCTCGACCGCAAGGCCCTCCCCGCCCCCGCGTTCGCGACGGGAACCGCCGGCCGGGGCCCGGCCACGCTCCGCGAGGAGCTCCTGTGCGGAGTCTTCGCCCAGGTCCTCGGCCTGCCCGAGGTCGGCGTGGACGACGACTTCTTCGCCCTCGGCGGCCACTCCCTCCTCGCCGTCCGCCTCATCAGCCGGGTCCGTACGGTCCTCGGCGTCGAGGTCCCGCTCCGCGCCCTGTTCGACACCCCGAGCGTCGCCGGCCTCGCGGCCGGCCTCGCGGACGCCGGACAGGCCAGGCTCGCCCTGACCGCCGGCAACCGCCCGGAGCGGGTGCCGCTGTCCTTCGCGCAGCAGCGCCTGTGGTTCATCAGCCAGCTGGAGGGCCCCAGCGCCACCTACAACAGCCCGATCGCCCTGCGCCTGTCGGGCGATGCCGACCACCAGGTGCTGCACGCGGCCCTGCGGGACGTGATCGGCCGCCACGAGGTCCTGCGGACCGTCTTCGGCGTCGCGGACGGGCAGCCGTACCAGCGGGTCCTCGCGCTCGACGAGCTCGACTGGGAGCTGGACGTCGTCGAGGTCGGCCGGGCCGAGCTGGAGGACGCGGTCACCGCGGCCGCGCGGTACGCCTTCGACCTCTCCGTCGAGGTGCCGATCCGAGCCACCCTCTTCGAGGCCGGTGCGGGCGAGCGCGTCCTCGTCGTCCTCGTGCACCACATCGCCAGTGACGGCTGGTCGCGGGCGCCGCTGGCCCGGGACTTCTCCACCGCCTACGCGGCACGCAGCGCCGGTCAGGCGCCGCAGTGGGCGCCGCTGCCGGTGCAGTACGCGGACTACGCGCTGTGGCAGCGCGAGCTGCTCGGCGACGAGAGCGACCCGGACAGCGTCATCGCCCGGCAGCTCGCGTACTGGCGCGAGACGCTGACGGGCTCCCCCGAGGAGCTCGAGCTGCCCTTCGACCGCTCCCGCCCGGCTCTCGCCTCCCACCTGGGCCACAGCGTCCCCCTCGACGTCCCCGCCGAGGTGCACGTCCGCCTGGCGGAGCTCGCCCGCTCCGAGGGCGTGACCGTGTTCATGGTGCTGCAGGCAGCCTTGGCGATCCTGCTCTCCAAGCTGGGCGCGGGCACGGACATCCCGATCGGCTCGGCCCACGCCGGCCGCGGCGACGAGGCCCTCGACGACCTGATCGGCTGCTTCGTCAACACCCAGGTGCTGCGCGCGGACCTGTCGGGCGACCCCGCCTTCACCGAGCTGCTGGCCCGGGTGCGGGAGGCGGGCCTCTCCGGCTTCGCCCACCAGGACGTGCCCTTCGAGCGGCTGGTGGAGGAGCTGGCCCCGGCCCGTTCCATGGCCCGCCACCCGCTCTTCCAGGTCGTCCTGACGAAGCAGAACACCGTCAGCGCCGGCCTGGACTCCTCGGCCACGCCCGTCGTCTGGACCGGCGGCATGTCGACCGGCACCAGGGCGGCGAAGTTCGACCTGGACGTGATGGTCGGCGAGACGTACGACGCCGAGGGCGCCCCGGCCGGTCTGCGCGGCTCGGTCACCGTCGCCGCCGACCTGTTCGACCCGGAGTGGGCCGACCGGATCGCCGGCGCCTGGGTGCGCGTGCTCGACCTCCTCGGCGACAGCCCGCAGACCCGCCTCAGCGGCGTCCCGGTGCTGGACGAGGTGGCCCGGCACCGGGTCCTGACCGTGTGGAACGACACGGCGACCGAGGGCCGACCGGCCCTGGTTCACGAGCGGTTCGAGCAGGCGGCGGACCGTGTGCCCGACG
>NZ_JBFADU010000055.1:0-3469 GCF_040641575.1 Streptomyces sp. NPDC020807 | reverse complement strand
CACAACCACTACGGACCGACCGAGACGACGATCGGCATCGCGACCACGCGGCTGACCGCCGAGGGGATCGCGGGCGGGAGCGTTCCGGTCGGCACGCCGATCGACAACACCCGCTTCTACCTGCTCGATTCCCGCCTGCAACCGGTTCCGGTGGGTGTGGTCGCGGACCTGTACGTCTCCGGCGCCGGCCTCGCCCGCGGCTACGTGGGCCGGGAGGCGCTGACCGCCGAACGCTTCGTGGCCAACCCGTACGAGCGGGGCGAGCGCATGTACCGCACGGGTGACCGCGCGAAGTGGACGGCGGACGGCCAGGTCGTCTTCCTCGGCCGTGCCGACGACCAGGTCAAGATCCGCGGCTACCGCATCGAACCCGGCGAGGTCCAGGGCGTGATCGCCGCCCATCCGCTGGTCGACCAGGCCGCCGTCATAGCCCGCGAGGACAACCCCGGCGACCGCAGGCTCGTCGCCTACGTCGTCGCCGACGACCTGGAGTCCGACGAGAAGGCCGGACTCACCACCTCGCTCAAGGAGTTCGCGGCGCAGCGACTGCCCGAGCACATGGTCCCGTCGGCGGTCGTCGTCCTGGACGCGCTGCCCCTGACCGGCAACGGCAAGCTCGACCGCAAGGCCCTGCCCGCACCCGGAACCCTCACCTCCGGCGGGCCCTCCAGCCAGGGACGGGAGCCCGCCACCCGCGAGGAGCGCGCACTGTGCGAGGCCTTCGCCCAGGTACTGCGCCTGGACAAGGTCGGAGTCGACGACGACTTCTTCACCCTGGGCGGCCACTCGCTGCTCGCGACCGAACTCATCGTCCAGGTCCGCGCGGCCCTCGACGTCGACGTCGAGATCAGGTCCCTGTTCAACTTCCCCACCCCCGCCGGTCTCGCGACACAACTCGGCACACGGAAGTCGAACCGGCCGGCCCTGCGGCCGATGCGCGAAAGGAAGGCCTCGTAACACGAAAAGCGCAAGGAATCCAGTGCGTTCAAGCTGAACAACCACATACGCGTTGACAAGCGAATCGGCCGCCTTGTACGAGAAATCGGATGAGGCGGCCGAAGCGCGTCCCCGAGACGTTCAACTGGCGCCCAGGGGCGGTTGAACGAGACCGGGAACCCCTGTGAGGTGCGGGTTTCCGCAACCCCTCCGGCCCGATCGCGGCGTGAAGGCGGACGATTGATCGCCGATGAGCGCTGGGTCATAGTGGTTCGCGCCATCCCGGGGGAGCGACACATCGAAAAGTTGTTCCCGACGCATTCCAGCTCTTTCGCAAGCAGTCTCCGCAGAAGCCCACCAGAGCTTCTGCGGATCTTTATTGACGAGATTTATCCGCTGCACGCACTTGAATTCCCCAGGGTCACGCAGGGGCGGCGGCAGACGCTTGACAGTCAGCCTGTGCCGGCGTTGCGGCAGGGACGAAGCCAGGAAGGTTCCCGATGATTCCGTTGTCATTCGCGCAGCGTCGGTTGTGGTTCATCCAGCAGCTGGAGGGCCCCAGCGCGACGTACAACATCCCGGTGTCCCTCCGCCTGACCGGCGCGGTGGACCGGGACGCGCTGGCAGCGGCGCTGCGGGACGTCCTGGCACGCCACGAGGTCCTGCGCACCACCTTCCGCGTCGAGGACGGCGAACCCCACCAGCACATCCACGAGATGGACGACCTGGACTGGGCCCTCCAGACGGTGGAACTCCCCGACACCGCCACCCCCGCCGACCTGGCCGGCGCCGTCGCCGGAGTCTTCGGCCACACCTTCGACCTCTCCACCGAACTCCCCGTACGGGCCTGGCTGTTCTCCGCCGGACCCGACGAGCACGCCCTCGCGCTGCTCGTCCACCACATCGCGAGCGACGGCTACTCCAAGCGTCCGCTCGCGCAGGACCTCTCCACCGCCTACGCGGCGCGGTGCGCGGGAGAAGCCCCCGCGTGGGAGCCGCTGCCCGTGCAGTACGCGGACTACGCGCTGTGGCAGCGCGAGCTTCTCGGCGACTCTGCGGACCCCGACAGCGTCGGCTCCCGCCAGGTCGCCTTCTGGCGCGAGGCACTCGCCGACGCCCCCGAGGAACTGGCCCTCCCGTTCGACCACCCCCGCCCGCCCGTCCCCTCCCACCAGGGACTCAGCGCCCCCTTCACCGTCCCCGCCGACGTCCACGCACGCCTGCGGGACCTCGCGCGCGCCGAAGGCGTCACCACCTTCATGGCCCTCCAGGCCGTCCTCGCCATGACACTGTCGAAGCTCGGCGCCGGCACCGACATCCCCGTCGGCACCGCGGTCGCCGGCCGCACCGACGTGGCCCTCAGAGACCTGGTCGGCTTCTTCGTCAACACGCTGGTCCTGCGGACGGACCTGTCCGGCGACCCGACCTTCCGCGAGGTCCTGAACCGGGTACGCGAGACGAGTCTCGCGGCGATGGCGAACCAGGACGTGCCGTTCGAGAAGCTCGTCGAAGAGCTCGCCCCGGCCCGCTCCCTCGCCCGCCACCCCCTCTTCCAGGTCATGCTCTCCGTCGACCACGCCACCCAGGCACAGATCGACCTCGGAGCGGTACGCGCCGGCTCGCTCGCCGACGTCGCCACCGACGACGTCACCGCCAACCTCAAGAAGATCGCCAAGTTCGACCTCGAGATCGCCGTCGACGAACACGTCGACGCCGAAGGCGCTCCCGCCGGCCTGCACGGATCCGTCATCGTCGCCGCCGACCTGTTCGAGCAGGACACCGCCACCCACCTCGCCGAGCGGCTCGCCCGCGCCCTCACCGCGCTGGTCACCGACCCCGCCACCCGCCTCAGCGCCGTCGACGTGCTCACCGAGACCGAGCGCGACCTGCTCCTGCACCAGTGGAACGCCACCACGACCGACGTCGAAGCCGCCCTCGTCCCCGACCTCTTCGAGGCACACGCACAGCTGACCCCCGAGGCCGTCGCCGCCCTCTTCGAGGGCACGGAACTCACGTACGCGGAGCTCGACACCCGCGCCAACCGCCTCGCCTACCACCTCCTCGGCCTCGGCGTCAGCAGCGAATCGGTCGTCGGCCTCTGCCTTCCCCGCGGCCTCGACATGCTCGTCGGCATCCTCGCCGTCTGGAAGGCCGGCGGCGCCTACGTCCCGCTGGACCCGGAGCACCCCGAGGACCGCCTGTCCTACATCCTCCGCGACAGCGGAGCCCGTGCCGTCGTCAGCACCCGCGACGCCGCCGACGGCGCGGCGGCCCGGCTCGGCGTCGAACGCGTCGTCTGGCTCGACGACCCCGCCACCCGCACCGGCCTCGACCGCATGCCCGCCGTCGCCCCCTCCCGGCAGACCCACCCCGCCCACCTCGCCTACGTGATCTACACGTCGGGTTCGACGGGTCGTCCGAAGGGTGTGGGGGTGGGTCATGGGGCGTTGGCGAATTTGGTGTCGGTGTTCGCTCCGTTGATGGGTGTGGGGCGTGGGGTTCGGGTGTTGCAGTTTGCTTCGTTCGGGTTTGA
>NZ_JBFADU010000054.1:0-5143 GCF_040641575.1 Streptomyces sp. NPDC020807 | reverse complement strand
CCCGACACCCCCATCATCACCACCGACGCCCGCCACCGCGCGGACGCCAAGAGCGCGCTCATCACCCTCGTCGAGCACGCCCTCATGGCCCGCCTCAAGTAACAGTCGGGCATATGCCAACACCTGGGGACGGTCTGTGGCCTTCGCCACGACCGTCCCCGTGTTCATAACAATCCGACAGAGAATTGGGGCGCCTCGGACACCCGACGCATCCGATCGGTGTCACTGCGCTCACCTGAGCCCCGCCATTTGGCGGGGCTCGCTCTTTATGTCTGTTTTACGCAAGGTCCACTGGGTGGGACGGGGTCGATTTCCGGTGTTTGGAACGGAACCCCTTCACGTGCTGGAATTCATGAACTCCCGAGTAGTACGGCCCTGAACGAAACACGGCACAACGTAGGTGCCGACGCCGAGAGGTTGTTGGTCGAGTGAGGCGCAGCAAGGAAAGCTCCGAGGAGCAGGAGACACGGGGCAACTTCACCCCGCCGTCGCGCACGGCGATGTCGCCCGCCGACGTGCCCGTGACCCCGCCGCCGGCCCCGGCCGCCCCCGGCAACTCCAGCAAGCTGTCGCCGCGCAACTGGCGCGTGCCCACCCGCCTGAACGCGATCCTCCTCATACCCGTGCTCGTCGGCCTCGTCATGGGCGGCTTCCAGGTCAAGGGGTCGATCGACACCTGGCAGGAGGCGCAGGACGCCGAGAAGACGGCCCTCATCGTGAAGGCCGCCTCGGACTACAGCACCGCGCTGCTCAACGAGCGCGACCTCACCGCCGCTCCGCTGCTCGTCGCGAAGACCCCCGAGGACCGCAAGGGCGAGACCGTCGAGAAGGCGTACGCCGCCACCGACGCCGCCCGGCTGAAGTTCGACGAGGCCGCCAGGAACCTCCCCTCCGGTCAGGGCCTGGAGCGCCGCCTCAAGCTCTTCCGGGCCGAGGAGCCGAAGCTCGACGCGCTGCGCAAGTCCGCGTACAGCGCCGGCCTCGACCCGGTGAACACCCAGCTCCAGTACACCGGCGTCCAGCACTACCTCACCGAGTTCTCCAACGAGCTCGGCCTCGGCACCGGCAACGTCACCGCCTACGGCCGCAGCGTCTACGCGATCCAGCTCGCCAAGGGCGCCGAGTCGCTCCAGCGCTCCATCGGCACCCAGCTGCTCGTCCGGCCCAGCCAGCAGGCGGGCGTCTTCGCCCAGCAGTCGGTCGCCTTCAACTCGTACAACTACCTGGAGCAGATCGCCCTCGGCGAGTTCGTCTCCGGCGGCATGCCCGAGGACGTCGAACTCCTCAAGAAGGTCATGGCCCGCAAGGCCGCCGACGGCGCCAAGGAGATGCAGGGCCTCCCGGTCCAGCCCCCCAAGGGCAAGGACGGCTCCGTCTACTCCGGCACCGCCGCCGCCATCGGCAGCGCGAAGAGCCCCACGGCCCTGGCGGCCCTCAAGGCCCAGGCCATCACCCCCGAGACCTGGATGGGCATCGCCACCGCCAAGTTCGAGGGCTACAGCGAGGTCGAGAAGTCCCTCGTGGACAAGGCCGTGAACGAGGCCATCCGCGTCTCCGACGAGGCCAAGACCGACGCCTGGGTCAACGGCGGCATCGTCGTCGTCGCCCTGCTCGCCGCCTTCATCCTCGCCGGAATGATGGCCCGCCAGATGAGCCGCTCGATGCAGCAGCTGCGCACCGCCGCCTTCGGCATCGCCGAGCAGCGCCTGCCGATGCTCGTCGACCAGCTGTCCCGTACCGAGCCCGGCCGGGTCGACACCCGCGTGCAGCCCATCCCGATCGACTCGCAGGACGAGATCGGCGAGGTCGCCCGCGCCTTCGACCAGGTCCACCGCGAGGCCGTCCGGCTCGCCGCCGAGCAGGCCATGCTCCGGGGCAACGTCAACGCGATCTTCACCAACCTCTCGCGCCGCAACCAGTCGCTGATCGAGGGCCAGCTGACCCTCATCACCGACCTGGAGAACAACGAGGCCGACCCGGACCAGCTGGAGAACCTCTTCAAGCTGGACCACCTGGCCACCCGTATGCGCCGCAACGGCGAGAACCTCCTCGTCCTCGCCGGCGAGGAGCCGGGCCGCCGCTGGGACCAGCCCGTCCCGCTGGTCGACGTCATGCGCGCCGCCTCCTCCGAGGTGGAGCAGTACGAGCGCATCGAGCTCGCCGGCGTCCCGGAGGCCGAGATCCACGGCCAGGCCGTGACCGACCTCGTGCACCTGCTCGCCGAGCTCCTGGAGAACGCCACCACGTTCTCCTCCCCGCAGACCAAGGTCCGCGTCACCGCGACCCGCCTCCCCGACGGCCGCGTGATGGTCGAGATCCACGACAAGGGCATCGGCCTCACCGCCGAGGACTTCGCGGACATCAACCACAAGCTGGCCAACCCGCCGACCGTGGACGCCGCCGTCTCCCAGCGCATGGGCCTCTTCGTGGTCGGCCGCCTCGCCGACCGGCACGGCATCCGGGTCCAGCTGCGCCCCTCGGGCGAGCAGGCCGGAACGACCTCGCTGGTCATGCTGCCGGACGCGATCACGCACGGCGGTGGCGGCGAGCAGCCGGTCCAGGACGACTTCACCGTCTCGCAGATCATTCCCCAGCAGCAGCAGAACGCCTTCGAGGCCCCGGCCCCGCAGGCGATGCTGACCGCCGCCGACCTCGGCTTCGACGACTCGCGCTACGAGCAGCGCGGCGAGGACGAGCTCGACCTCGACCCGGTGAACCGCTCGCTGGCCCGCGAGGACCGGCGCGCGAGCCTCGGCGGCCGGCTCCAGGAGCAGGAGCCGGAGCAGGCCGAGGAGCAGTACGCGCAGGCGGCCCCGCAGGAGTACCCGCAGGCGGCTCCCCAGGAGTACGCGCAGGCCGCGCCGCAGGAGTACGCGCAGGACTTCGGCCAGGCCCAGGAGTACGCCCCGCAGGAGTACGCGCAGCAGCAGGGTTACGGCCAGGAGTACGCCGCCGAGTACCAGGGCGAGTACGCCCCGGCGCAGGAGCAGGGCTACTCCCCGGAGTACACCGGCGAGTACGAGCGGCAGGGCTACGAGGCCTACCCGCAGGGCGGCTATGCGGAAGCTCCGTACGAGACCGCGACCGTCGAACACCAGACGTACGGCAATACGTTCGACACGCAGGCCCAGCAGGACGAGTGGCAGGACCAGAACGCCTATCAGGGCGGCTACGAGCAGCCGTACGGAGCGGAAGCGGAATCTGCTCCGACCGCTCCCGAACAGGCCCGTGACGGCGTAGGCTTCGACCGTCCGGGTACCGCTCAGAGCCCCGCCCCGGACGCCGGCCACACGTTGACCGACGCAGGTCTGCCGCGCCGCGGCAGCGTCGGCCAGCAGACGCAGCAGGTGCCGCGCCAGGCACCGCCCGCGCAGGCACAGCAGCCCGCTCAGGCGCAGCAGCCGGCGCAGGTCCCGCAGCCGGCGGGGTCGGCGGAGCAGCAGCGAGACGAAGCCGACGGCTCCGACGCCTGGCGCTCGACGAACGACGAGCGCTGGCAGCGGGCCGGGAAGCTCAAGGACCCGAAGGCCGGCGGGGTCACCTCCTCGGGTCTCCCCCGGCGGGTGCCCAAGGCCAACCTGGTCGAGGGCACGGCGGAGCAGACCCCGCAGGGCGGCCCCCAGGTCTCCCGCGCACCCGAGGACGTCCGGGGCAGGTTGAGCAACCTGCGCCGCGGTGTCCAGCAGGGACGCAGCGCGGGTACGGACACGAACGGATCGGGTTTCGGCCCGGGCAGTACCTACAACCAGGAGCGTTAGTGTGAGCATGAGCCAGGCGGCGCAGAATCTGAACTGGTTGATCACCAACTTCGTGGACAACACCCCCGGGGTGTCGCACACGGTGGTGGTCTCCGCCGACGGACTCCTGCTGGCGATGTCCGAGGGGTTCCCCCGCGACCGCGCCGACCAGCTGGCGGCCGTCGCCTCGGGACTGACCTCGCTGACCGCGGGCGCGTCCCGGATCTTCGAGGGCGGCGCGGTCAACCAGACCGTCGTGGAGATGGAGCGCGGCTTCCTCTTCATCATGTCGATCTCGGACGGTTCCTCGCTGGCCGTCCTCGCCCACCCGGAGGCCGACATCGGCCTCGTCGGGTACGAGATGGCCCTCCTCGTGGACCGGGCGGGCACCGTCCTGACTCCCGATCTGCGGGCGGAGCTTCAGGGAAGTCTGCTCAACTAACAGACAGACCGTGCGTTTCTCGTCACCGCACCGTAAGGTGCGGTGGCGCGGTTCAAGGGACATGGATCGCGAGGCAGTCGGAGGAGGAGACGTGGGAACACCCCCTGGCGCGAGCCAGTACAACGGATATGACGCGCACCAGGCGCCGCTCGGCGACGCCGCGCAGAACCGGTTCAACTTTCCCTCCACCCCGAGCAGACAGGGCATGACGCAGCCCTACCAGCAGCCGCACCAGCAGCAGCCGCAGGCCCCGCAGGCTCCCTATGGCGCAGCGCACGTACCCGCGGGCTCGCCGAGCGCGCCGCGCGTCCCGTCCCCGTCGGGCGGTTCGGGCGGGCACAACCCGCTCGTCCGTCCGTACGCGATGACCGGCGGCCGGACCCGGCCGCGCTACCAGCTCGCCATCGAGGCGCTGGTCAGCACGACGGCCGATCCCGCCCGGCTGCAGGGGCAGTTGCCCGAGCACCAGCGGATCTGCCGGCTGTGCTTCGAGATCAAGTCGGTCGCGGAGATCTCGGCCCTTCTCTCCATTCCCCTCGGCGTCGCCCGAATCCTCGTCGCCGACCTGGCCGAGGCGGGACTTGTCGCCATCCACCAGCCGGGCGGCGACGAGTCCGCCGGTGGTCAGCCAGACGTGACCTTGCTCGAAAGGGTGCTCAGTGGACTTCGCAAGCTCTAGCGGCGGCGCGGCCCGTTCAACCACCAGCGCGAAGATCGTGGTGGCGGGTGGCTTCGGCGTGGGCAAGACCACGTTCGTCGGCGCCGTCTCGGAGATCAACCCGCTGCGTACCGAGGCCGTGATGACGTCCGCTTCCGCGGGCATCGACGACCTCACGCACACCGGCGACAAGACGACGACGACCGTCGCCATGGACTTCGGCCGCATCACGCTGGACCAGGACCTGATCCTGTACCTCTTCGGTACCCCCGGTCAGGACCGCTTCTGGTTCATGTGGGACGACCT
>NZ_JBFADU010000053.1:4139-5349 GCF_040641575.1 Streptomyces sp. NPDC020807 | reverse complement strand
TTGCTTCAGAACTAACACAGTGGACGCGAGCAACTGAGGACAAGCCCTCGGCCTATTAGTACCGGTCAGCTCCACCCATTACTGGGCTTCCACATCCGGCCTATCAACCCAGTCGTCTACTGGGAGCCTTACCCTCTCAAGGAGGTGGGAATACTCATCTTGAAGCAGGCTTCCCGCTTAGATGCTTTCAGCGGTTATCCCTCCCGAACGTAGCCAACCAGCCATGCCCTTGGCAGGACAACTGGCACACCAGAGGTTCGTCCGTCCCGGTCCTCTCGTACTAGGGACAGCCCTTCTCAATATTCCTACGCGCGCAGCGGATAGGGACCGAACTGTCTCACGACGTTCTAAACCCAGCTCGCGTACCGCTTTAATGGGCGAACAGCCCAACCCTTGGGACCGACTCCAGCCCCAGGATGCGACGAGCCGACATCGAGGTGCCAAACCATCCCGTCGATATGGACTCTTGGGGAAGATCAGCCTGTTATCCCCGGGGTACCTTTTATCCGTTGAGCGACGGCGCTTCCACAAGCCACCGCCGGATCACTAGTCCCGACTTTCGTCCCTGCTCGACCCGTCGGTCTCACAGTCAAGCTCCCTTGTGCACTTACACTCAACACCTGATTGCCAACCAGGCTGAGGGAACCTTTGGGCGCCTCCGTTACCCTTTGGGAGGCAACCGCCCCAGTTAAACTACCCATCAGACACTGTCCCTGATCCGGATCACGGACCGAGGTTAGACATCCAGCACGACCAGAGTGGTATTTCAACGGCGACTCCACCATGACTGGCGTCACGGCTTCAAAGTCTCCCACCTATCCTACACAAGCCGAACCGAACACCAATATCAAACTGTAGTAAAGGTCCCGGGGTCTTTCCGTCCTGCTGCGCGAAACGAGCATCTTTACTCGTAGTGCAATTTCACCGGGCCTATGGTTGAGACAGTCGAGAAGTCGTTACGCCATTCGTGCAGGTCGGAACTTACCCGACAAGGAATTTCGCTACCTTAGGATGGTTATAGTTACCACCGCCGTTTACTGGCGCTTAAGTTCTCAGCTTCGCCCTGTCGAAACAGAGCTAACCGGTCCCCTTAACGTTCCAGCACCGGGCAGGCGTCAGTCCGTATACATCGCCTTACGGCTTCGCACGGACCTGTGTTTTTAGTAAACAGTCGCTTCTCGCTGGTCTCTGCGGCCACCCCCAGCTCAGA
>NZ_JBFADU010000053.1:2752-4045 GCF_040641575.1 Streptomyces sp. NPDC020807 | reverse complement strand
TCCGATCACCAGTGATGGCCCCCCTTCTCCCGAAGTTACGGGGGCATTTTGCCGAGTTCCTTAACCATAGTTCACCCGAACGCCTCGGTATTCTCTACCTGACCACCTGAGTCGGTTTAGGGTACGGGCCGCCATGAAACTCGCTAGAGGCTTTTCTCGACAGCATAGGATCATCCACTTCACCACAATCGGCTCGGCATCAGGTCTCAGGCTATATGTGTGACGGATTTGCCTATCACACGCCCTACACCCTTACCCCGGGACTACCACCGCCCGGGCTGGACTACCTTCCTGCGTCACCCCATCGCTTACCTACTACCACCTTGGGTCGACGGCTCCACCACTTTCCTTTCCCCGAAGGGTCCGGAACGGCTTCACGGCCTTAGCATTAATGGGCTCGATATTGGGCGTTTCAAAGCGGGTACCGGAATATCAACCGGTTGTCCATCGACTACGCCTGTCGGCCTCGCCTTAGGTCCCGACTTACCCTGGGCAGATCAGCTTGACCCAGGAACCCTTAGTCAATCGGCGCACACGTTTCTCACGTGTGTATCGCTACTCATGCCTGCATTCTCACTCGTGAACCGTCCACAACTCGCTTCCGCGGCTGCTTCACCCGGCACACGACGCTCCCCTACCCATCACAGCCTCCGTTGGGAGTATGTGCTGCAATGACACGACTTCGGCGGTACGCTTGAGCCCCGCTACATTGTCGGCGCGGAATCACTTGACCAGTGAGCTATTACGCACTCTTTCAAGGGTGGCTGCTTCTAAGCCAACCTCCTGGTTGTCTCTGCGACTCCACATCCTTTCCCACTTAGCGTACGCTTAGGGGCCTTAGTCGATGCTCTGGGCTGTTTCCCTCTCGACCATGGAGCTTATCCCCCACAGTCTCACTGCCGTGCTCTCACTTACCGGCATTCGGAGTTTGGCTAAGGTCAGTAACCCGGTAGGGCCCATCGCCTATCCAGTGCTCTACCTCCGGCAAGAAACACACGACGCTGCACCTAAATGCATTTCGGGGAGAACCAGCTATCACGGAGTTTGATTGGCCTTTCACCCCTAACCACAGGTCATCCCCCAGGTTTTCAACCCTGGTGGGTTCGGTCCTCCACGAAGTCTTACCTCCGCTTCAACCTGCCCATGGCTAGATCACTCCGCTTCGGGTCTTGAGCGCGCTACTAAATCGCCCTATTCGGACTCGCTTTCGCTACGGCTTCCCCACACGGGTTAACCTCGCAACACACCGCAAACTCGCAGGCTCATTCTTCAAAAGGCACGCAGTCACGAGGT
>NZ_JBFADU010000053.1:0-2655 GCF_040641575.1 Streptomyces sp. NPDC020807 | reverse complement strand
CCCGACGCTCCCACGGCTTGTAGGCACACGGTTTCAGGTACTATTTCACTCCGCTCCCGCGGTACTTTTCACCATTCCCTCACGGTACTATCCGCTATCGGTCACCAGGGAATATTTAGGCTTAGCGGGTGGTCCCGCCAGATTCACACGGGATTTCTCGGGCCCCGTGCTACTTGGGTGTCTCTCAAACGAGCCGTACAGATTTCAGCTACGGGGGTCTTACCCTCTACGCCGGACCTTTCGCATGTCCTTCGCCTATCCATACGGTTTCTGACTCGTCCTGTCGCCGGCAGACGACAGAAGAGAGATCCCACAACCCCGCATGCGCAACCCCTGCCGGGTATCACACGCATACGGTTTGGCCTCATCCGGTTTCGCTCGCCACTACTCCCGGAATCACGGTTGTTTTCTCTTCCTGAGGGTACTGAGATGTTTCACTTCCCCTCGTTCCCTCCACATGCCCTATGTGTTCAGGCATGGGTGACAGCCCATGACGACTGCCGGGTTTCCCCATTCGGAAACCCCCGGATCAAAGCCTGGTTGACGGCTCCCCGGGGACTATCGTGGCCTCCCACGTCCTTCATCGGTTCCTGGTGCCAAGGCATCCACCGTGCGCCCTTAAAAACTTGGCCACAGATGCTCGCGTCCACTGTGTAGTTCTCAAACAACGACCAGCCACCCATCACCCCACCAGACAAGCTAGTGAGTTCACTGGGGCCGGAGTCTTGAAGGACGACCAACCGGCCGTACCCTCAGACACCCAACAACGTGCCAAGCACGATCAGTTGATGTATTCCGTGTTCCACGCCGAAGCAGTACTTACGGTCCATCTCGTGATCGTGCCAACTAATCAACGTTCCACCCATGAGCTGACCGTGCAGAACGTTTGCCTGCAATCGGTACTGTGCTCCTTAGAAAGGAGGTGATCCAGCCGCACCTTCCGGTACGGCTACCTTGTTACGACTTCGTCCCAATCGCCAGTCCCACCTTCGACAGCTCCCTCCCACAAGGGGTTGGGCCACCGGCTTCGGGTGTTACCGACTTTCGTGACGTGACGGGCGGTGTGTACAAGGCCCGGGAACGTATTCACCGCAGCAATGCTGATCTGCGATTACTAGCAACTCCGACTTCATGGGGTCGAGTTGCAGACCCCAATCCGAACTGAGACCGGCTTTTTGAGATTCGCTCCGCCTCGCGGCATCGCAGCTCTTTGTACCGGCCATTGTAGCACGTGTGCAGCCCAAGACATAAGGGGCATGATGACTTGACGTCGTCCCCACCTTCCTCCGAGTTGACCCCGGCGGTCTCCTGTGAGTCCCCATCACCCCGAAGGGCATGCTGGCAACACAGGACAAGGGTTGCGCTCGTTGCGGGACTTAACCCAACATCTCACGACACGAGCTGACGACAGCCATGCACCACCTGTATACCGACCACAAGGGGGGCACTATCTCTAATGCTTTCCGGTATATGTCAAGCCTTGGTAAGGTTCTTCGCGTTGCGTCGAATTAAGCCACATGCTCCGCTGCTTGTGCGGGCCCCCGTCAATTCCTTTGAGTTTTAGCCTTGCGGCCGTACTCCCCAGGCGGGGAACTTAATGCGTTAGCTGCGGCACCGACGACGTGGAATGTCGCCAACACCTAGTTCCCAACGTTTACGGCGTGGACTACCAGGGTATCTAATCCTGTTCGCTCCCCACGCTTTCGCTCCTCAGCGTCAGTAATGGCCCAGAGATCCGCCTTCGCCACCGGTGTTCCTCCTGATATCTGCGCATTTCACCGCTACACCAGGAATTCCGATCTCCCCTACCACACTCTAGCCTGCCCGTATCGGATGCAGACCCGGGGTTAAGCCCCGGGCTTTCACACCCGACGTGACAAGCCGCCTACGAGCTCTTTACGCCCAATAATTCCGGACAACGCTTGCGCCCTACGTATTACCGCGGCTGCTGGCACGTAGTTAGCCGGCGCTTCTTCTGCAGGTACCGTCACTTTCGCTTCTTCCCTGCTGAAAGAGGTTTACAACCCGAAGGCCGTCATCCCTCACGCGGCGTCGCTGCATCAGGCTTTCGCCCATTGTGCAATATTCCCCACTGCTGCCTCCCGTAGGAGTCTGGGCCGTGTCTCAGTCCCAGTGTGGCCGGTCGCCCTCTCAGGCCGGCTACCCGTCGTCGCCTTGGTAGGCCATTACCCCACCAACAAGCTGATAGGCCGCGGGCTCATCCTTCACCGCCGGAGCTTTTAACCAGCCCCCATGCAGAGGCCGGTGTTATCCGGTATTAGACCCCGTTTCCAGGGCTTGTCCCAGAGTGAAGGGCAGATTGCCCACGTGTTACTCACCCGTTCGCCACTAATCCACCCCGAAGGGCTTCATCGTTCGACTTGCATGTGTTAAGCACGCCGCCAGCGTTCGTCCTGAGCCAGGATCAAACTCTCCGTGAATGTTTACCCGTAATCGGGTCACACTCGCGTTGAGCGGGACAGTCATGCCGGAATATGGCCGACTGTCCACAGCGTCCTCGCTGTGTTGTTGCCATCCCCGAAGGAATGGACTTTTTCAAAGGAACCTCGACCATCCGAAGATGGACGGGGTATCAACTAATCTGGCGTTGATTTTTGGCACGCTGTTGAGTTCTCAAGGTGCGGACGCTTCCTT
>NZ_JBFADU010000052.1:0-5519 GCF_040641575.1 Streptomyces sp. NPDC020807 | reverse complement strand
GGGGCCGGGGTGTTCGTCGGTGCCGGTGACGAACCAGCGGCCGCTCGGCGCGTCGGCGGGTTCCGCCGCGGCCTCCCGCCACTCCACACCCACCAGCCAGTCGGCCCAGGCGGGAGCCGCGGCGAATCCGTCGCGGGGCGCGGGGCGGTCCTCGAAGCCCTCGACCTCGGCGACGACGGTGCCCGACGCGTCCAGGAGGTCGATGTCCCAGGGACCGCCCGCGGTCCTGCGCGCGTGGATCCAGTGCGCCCGCTCGCCGGCTCCGGGGGTCAGCCGCAGCCGTGCCACCGCGAACGGCAGCCGGGCGTCGCCCTCGGTGCCGGCGGCGAGCGCCACGGCCTCGGTGGCCTGGAAGAGCGCGTCGAGGAGACCGGGGTGGACCGGTGCGACGGACTCCTCGTTCGCCCCGGCAGCCGTCACCGTCGCCAGCACCTCGTCCTGGCCGGCCCAGATCCGGTCCAGGCGGCGGAACACCGGACCGAGCTCGATTCCGTGCCGCGCCAGGCGCGCGTACAGCCCGTCCCGTTCGACCTCCCGGCCGAGCCCGGCCCGCAGGCCGTCCACGTCCACGGTCCTGGCCGTGATCCCGTCCGCGTCGGTGTCGACCTGACCCGTGGCGTGCACGGGGCCGTCCTGACCGGCGCCGTCCGCGACTCCCGCCAGCTGGAAGTCCAGCCCCGGGGCCCCGCCGGCGCGGGGGGTGAGGGCGAGCTGGACGGTACGGGTGCCGTCGGCGGGCAGTACCAGGGGCTCGGGGAACACCACGTCCCGCAGGACGATCGTCCCCCCGGAGGGCGAGCCCGACGAGGACACCGGTGCCGAGGACGCCGACACCACCTCGACCGCGCTCGTCGCCATCGCGAGGTGGCAGGCGGCCGGCGAGACCAGGGCGCCACCCACCCGGTGCTCGTCGAGGAACGGCACGGTGGCGGCACCCAGCTCGCTCTGGAACACGGTCGTCCCGTAGGCCGGCAGCCGTACCTCGGTGTCGAGCAGCGGCCGCACCCGGGAGATCGGCGCGCGGACGGCCGCGGGCGCGGTGAACCAGTGGCGCTCGCGCTGGAAGGGGTACGTGGGCAGGGCCACGCGGCGCGGGTCGGTGCGGCCGTCCAGGGCGGCCAGGTCGACCGGGACGCCGTGCACGTGCAGGGCGGCGGCGCCGGAGAGGATCTCCGTACGGTCGCGGCCCGGACGGAGGCTCGGCACCCAGGCGATCGTGTCGGCCTCGTCCTGCGGCAGGCACGCGTGGGCCAGGCCCAGCAGGACGGGCTTCGGTCCGATCTCGACGAACACCCGGGCGTCCGCCGCGTGGGCGGCGCGGACGCCGTCGGCGAACCGTACGGGCTGCAGCGCGTGCCGCACCCAGTACTCGGGGTCGCACAGCTCGTCCGCCGTGGCCAGGGCTCCGGTCAGGTCGGAGACGACGGCGATGCGCGGGGGCGAGTACCGGACCCGCCGGGCCACCTCGCGGAACGGCGCGGCGAACGGCGCCATCAGCGGCGAGTGGAAGGCGTGCGACACCGGCAGCCGGCGCCCCTCCACACCCTGTGCGGCGAGGGTCTCCAGGACGGCGTCGACCTGCTCGGCGGCACCGGACACGACGATCTCGCCCGGGGCGTTCACCGCGGCGACGGACACCAGGGGGTGGCCGGCGACGGCGGCCGCCACGACGTCCTCGTCGGCGCGGAGCGAGACCATCACGCCGCCGCCGTCGAGGCCCTGCATCAGCCTGCCGCGCTCGGCGATCAGCAGCAGGGCGTCGTCCAGCGAGAACACGCCGGCCACGCACGCGGCCACGAGCCCGCCGACGCTGTGCCCGAGCACCACGTCCGGGGTCACGCCCCAGGAGCGCCACAGCTCCGTCAGGGCGTACTCGACCGCGAACAGCGCGGGCTGCGTGTACGCCGTCCGGTCCAGCACGCCGTCGTCGGACGCGTCGGCGGGGTGGAGCACCGAGAGCAGGGGCCGTTCCAGGTGGCGGTCCAGGACCTCGGCGCAGCGGTCGACGGCCTGCCGGAACACCGGCTCGCTCGCGTACAGCTCCTGGGCCATGCCCGCGTACTGGGAGCCCTGGCCGGTGAAGAGGAAGGCGACGCCCGGGGCGGGACGGTGGGCCGGGACGAAGCCGGTGCGGCCGCCGCCCGAGGTCAGCTGCTCGGCCAGCTCGGCCGGTGAGGAGGCCACGACGGCACGCCGGTGCTCGAAGTGGTCACGCCCGGCGTTGGCCGTGAAGCAGACGTCGGCGAGCGAGGCGCCCCCCGCACCGGCGGCCAGGAACGTGGCGAGCCGCTCGGTCGCGTCCGCCAGGGCCTCCTCGGTGCGCCCGGAGACGGTGAGCAGCCGCGCGGGCTGCGCGGGCTGCGTCGGTTCGGTGCTCGGCGCCACGGCGGGCGCGGCGCCGAGCACCACGTGGGCGTTGGTGCCGCTCATGCCGAAGGAGCTCACGCCCGCGACCCGTACGCCGCCCTGTACCTCGGGCCAGGCGGCCGGGGACGTGGGCACGGTGAACGGGACGTTCTCCCAGTCGATGTGCGGGTTCGGCTCGCTGAAGTGGATGTTGCCCGGGATCTCGCCGTTGCGCAGGGCGAGGACGGTCTTGATCACGCCCGCGATGCCCGCGGCGCCCTCGGTGTGGCCGATGTTGCTCTTCACGGCGCCCAGCAGGACCGGGTGCGGACTGCGGCCGAAGACCGTCGCGAGCGCGCCGACCTCGATCGGGTCGCCCAGCGACGTACCGGTGCCGTGGGTCTCGACGAAGCCCACCTGGTCGGGCTCGACGCCCGCGTTGTCCAGGGCGCTGCGGATCAGGGAGACCTGGGCCCGCTGGTTGGGCACGGTGAAGCCGCTGGCCGGACCGTCGTGGTTGACGGCCGATCCGCGGACCACGGCGAGGACGTTGTCCCCGTCCCGCTGGGCGTCGGACAGCCGCTTGAGCACGATGATCCCGCAGCCCTCGCTGCGGCCGAAGCCGTCGGCGCTCGCGTCGAACGTCTTGCACCGGCCGTCGGGAGCCAGCGCCCCGGTCCTGGCCAGGGAGAGCGAGGTGGTCGGGGAGAGCCGCAGGTGGACCCCGCCGGCCAGGGCCATGTCGCACTCGCCGAGGCGGATCGCCGACACGGCCTGGTGGATGGCGACCAGGGAGCTCGAACAGCCGGTGTCCATGGCCACGTTGGGGCCCTGCAGGCCCAGCACGTGCGAGATGCGGCCGGAGGCGAAGCAGAAGCCGGTTCCGGTCGCGTCGTAGTGGTCGAAGCGGGTGCCGTGCGCTTCCTCGATCAGCCGGGCGTAGTCGTTCTCGGCGATGCCGACGAACACGCCGGTACGGCTGTTGCGCAGCGTCCTCGGGGCGTGCCCCGCGTCCTCCAGGGCCTCCCAGGCGACCTCGAGCAGCATCCGGTGCTGCGGGTCGAGCCGGGCCGCCTCCTTCGGGGAGATCCCGAAGAACAGCGGGTCGAACCGGTCCACGCCGTCCACGAAGCCGCCGTACTTGCTGTACAGCTTCCCCTCGGCCGCCGGGTCCGGGTCGAAGAGGGCCTCGACGTCCCAGCGGGCGGCGGGGATCTCGGTGATGGCGTCCACCCCGTCACGGAGCAGATTCCAGAACGCCGACGGGCTGTCAGCGGAAGGGAACCGGCAGGACATGCCGATGATCGCGACGTCTTCGCGAGCGCGCGCGAGTTCGCTCTCCAGCTTGTCGATGACGAAGACGGACTGCTGGAGCGCGTCCAGCAGCTCGTCGTTCGGCTGCGGTCCGGACATGATGGGGTTCCCTTCCAACTGGTCAGTCGGTTCAGCGCGAGAAGGCGCACATCCAGCGCACTTCGATGCTCCGTCGCAGCGGCGCGTCAGCCGGTGCCGTCGGGTCCTCGAAGGCGGAGTGCAGGCAGGTCGGCGCACGGTCCGGACGGGTGTCGAGCTGCTTGAACATCAGCACCTCGTTCGTCTGCATACGAGGAAAGTGGACGAAGCGGTGGCCTTCGGCGAACTCCGGTGCGGACTCCGGCGGGTGGTTGCCGATGCTCGTGTAGAAGTACTCGTGGATGTGCTCGCGCGGCACGGACGTGGCGTCCATCAGCACCAGCGGGTGCTGACGCACCTCGCGCTCCACCGGCTGCCAGGTGTTGTACCAGGCGAAGTCGTACTCCCGGCCCGCGTCGAGCCTGATGTCCAGTTCCTCGATCCGGGAGTGGGTGTAGCCGAACGGATCCGCCAGGCCCTTGTCTCCGTGGAGGAAGCCCGCGTAGCCGGCCTCGAAGTCCTCGGGGTCGCCCCAGCGCACGAAGTGGTGGGTGACGAAGACCTCGTCGGCGCCGGTCTGCGCCTGGACGAGCGGGGCGAGTTCCTTGAAGTACTGCGAGGCGATGGCGGACTCGTCGCGGAAGTCGACCGTGGTCTCGTGGTCGAACAGGGTGAAGCCGGTGGTGTCGAGTCCGTACTCCGTGCCCCTTCCGTTCTCGACGGAGACGCTGTGCTCGACGGTTGCCGCCGCCATGGCCTCCCAGTCGCCGATGCTCGGGGCTGTCGCGCTGCCGCACCACTGGGGTGCGAGATAGCGGACCTTGGCCGTGATGGGGGAAGACAAGGTGGGGTCTACCTTCCTCGTTCGGTGCTCTGTGCTGTCGTGCTGTCGTGCGGTCGTGCGGTCGTGCCGCACGGGCCGGTGGGCCGCGCGGACCGGGTGGGCCGCGCGGGCCCGGTGGAGCGGGGGCGGGCGACGGGCTCAGGCGTCGCGGTGCGTGCGGTACTTCTCCGAGATCCGGGCCAACAGGTCGCTGGCCGACACCGCGGCCGGGCCGTCCGCGGCCTCCCCGGAGCCGGTGGCCCCTGCGGAGCCGGTGGCCCCTGCGGAGCCGGTGGCCCCCGCGGATCTCGTGGCGCCCGCGGCGCCCGTGCTCCCGGTGGCGCCAGGGGCCGCCGTGGTGATCCCGAGCTCCTCGGCCAGGAACGTCACCAGCTCGTCGAGCGTCGGATACGTGAACGCCACGGTGGTGGGCAGCCGCAGCTCCAGCGCGGCCGAGAGTCTTGCCCGGAGCTCCACCGCCATCAGCGAGTCCATGCCGAGGCTGAAGAAGCCCTGGTGGGGGCCCGGCCTCGTACGCGATCCGAGCACCTCCCGCAGCTTCAGCTCGACCTGGGCGGCCAGGAAGGCACGCTGGTCGGCCGCCGCCGCCAGGTCCTCGCGCAGCGAACGGGGTCCGGCGGGCGCGGCTTCGGCCGGCGTGGTGTCTCCGGTGAACGCCGTGAGGTACCCGTCCGGCAGACCCTCGCCGAGCGCGTCGCGGAAGGTCGCCCAGTTCGCGGCGACCGCGCCGGCGGAGCCCCGCGGGGGCGTCCCGCAGGCCAGCGAGACCGTGAGGCGGGCTCCCTGCGCCGCCGGGATCATGCGCAGGCCGATCTTCTCGTACGAGACCGAGTCGCGCGCTCCCATGCCGACCTCGGCCCACGGGCCCCAGTTGATCGAGAGGCCGGGCAGGCCGGCCGCCCGCCGGGAGGCCATGAGGCCGTCCAGGAAGGCGTTG
>NZ_JBFADU010000051.1:0-5790 GCF_040641575.1 Streptomyces sp. NPDC020807 | reverse complement strand
GGGTGTCGCGCAGGCCGCGGTCGTGGTGCGTGAGGACACGGCGGGTGACCGCCGGCTGGTGGCTTATGTGGTCCCCGACGACAGCAGCGACAGCGGCGTGGACGTTGTTGGGCTGAGGGCGCGGGTGACGGCGTTCGTCGCGGAGCGTCTGCCGTCGTACATGGTTCCGTCGGCGGTCGTGGTCCTGGGTGTTCTGCCGCTGACGGTCAACGGCAAGCTCGATGTGAGGGCGTTGCCGGCGCCGGAGTACGTGAGTGGGGGCCGTCGTCCCGCGACGGACCGCGAGGAACTGCTGTGCGGTGTGTTCGCGCAGGTCCTCGGACTGCCCGAAGTCGGTGTCGATGACGACTTCTTCGCCCTCGGCGGCCACTCCCTCCTCGCCGTCCGCCTCGTCGAACGGCTCCGCGAACGCGGCCTGTCCGTCTCCGTACGCGCACTCTTCGAGACCCCGACCCCGGCCGGCCTCGCCGTCGCGACGAGCACGGCCCACACCACCGTCCCCGAGAACCTCATCCCGGCCGACGCCACCGAGATCACCCCGGAGATGCTCCCGCTCGTCGACCTGACGACCGACGAACTGGCCCGGATCGTCGACTCCGTCGACGGCGGCGCCGCCAACGTCGCGGACGTCTACCCGCTCGCCCCCCTCCAGGAGGGCCTGCTCTTCCACCACCTCCTCAACGAGGGCGGCGACGACGCCTACGCGCTCCCGACCGTCATCGAGTTCGACTCCGCCGAGCGCTTCGACAGCTTCCTGTCCGCGCTCCAGGCCGTCGTCGACCGCCACGACATCCTGCGCACGGCGATCATGTGGGAAGGCCTGCGCGAACCCGTCCAGGTCGTCCGGCGCCACGCCGCCCTGCCCGTCACCCACGTGACCCTCGACGCGGACACCGACGACCTCGTCGCCGCACTCGTCACGGCCGGCGGCACCACGATGGACCTGAGCCGCGCCCCCCTGATCACCCTGCACGTCGCACCGACGGCGGACGGCAAGCGCCTCGCCCTGCTGCGCATGCACCACATGGTGCAGGACCACACCGCGAAGGAAGTCCTCCTCGACGAGGTCCAGGCCTTCCTCACTGGCCGCGGCCAGGACCTCCCGGCCCCGCTGCCCTTCCGCAACTTCGTCGCCCAGGCCCGTACCGGCGTCGAAGAGGCCGCACACGAGCAGTACTTCGCCGAGCTGCTCGGCGACGTCACCGAGCCCACCGCCGCCTACGGCCTGGTCGACGTCCGCGGCGACGGCACCGGCATCACGCGAGGAGAACGGGAGTTCCAGCCCGCCCTCACCACCCGACTCCGCGACGTCGCACGACGCCTCGGCGTCAGCCCCGCCCCCGTACTGCACGTGGCATGGGCACGAGTCCTCGCCGCGCTCAGCGGCCGCGAGGACGTCGTCTTCGGCACGGTCCTCTCCGGCCGCATGAACGCGGGCACCGGCTCCGACCGCGTCCCCGGCCCCTTCATGAACACCCTCCCCGTCCGGGTACGCACCGGGGAACTCGGCGCGCTCGAGTCCATCAAGGCCATGCGCGGCCAGCTCGCCCGCCTCATGGAGCACGAGCACGCCCCCCTGGCCGTGGCCCAGCGGGCCGGCGGCCTGCCGGCCGACACCCCGGTCTTCACCTCCTTCTTCAACTACCGCCACGACACGGGCCGCAAGGCCGACGGCGAGCACACCGCCGCGATCACCGGCATCCGCACCGTCTGGACACAGGACCGCACCAACTACCCGCTCTCCGTGGCCGTCAACGACAACGGCGAGACCCTCACCCTCGTCGTCGACGCCATCGCCCCCATCGCCCCGCACTCCGTGACGGAGCTCGTCCACAGGGCCGCCGAGCACCTGGTCTCCGCAGTGGAGACCGCACTGTCCGACGGCACCGACCTGCCCCTCGCCACCCTCGACGTTCTCGGTGACGACGAGCGTCGTCGGGTGCTGGTGGAGTGGAACGACACGGCGACGGACCTGGGTTCGGTGTTGGTGCCGGAGCTGTTCGCGGCTCAGGTGGCGCGTACTCCTGATGCGGTGGCTGTCGTCGCCGGTGGCGCGGAGGTGTCGTTCGCGGAGCTGGATGTCCGGGTGAACCGTCTGGCCCAGTACCTGGCCGGTCAGGGCATTGGCCCGGAGTCGGTGGTGGGTGTGTGCCTGCCGCGCGGGGTCGATGCGGTGGTCGCGTTCCTGGCGTCGTGGCGTGCGGGTGCGGCGTATCTGCCGATCGATCCGGAGTATCCGGCGGAGCGGATCGGTTTCATGCTGGCGGACAGCGGTGCGGTTCTGACGCTGACGACGGAGGAGATCCTCGATGATCTCCCGGCGGGCCGGAACCGCTTCGTGGCCCTGGACAGCGCGCTGATGCGGATGCAGCTGACCTCGGCGCCGACGGACGCACCGAAGGCAGACATCGCCCCGAACTCCCTTGCGTACGTGATCTACACGTCGGGTTCGACGGGCCGCCCGAAGGGCGTGGCCGTCACCCATGAGGGCCTGGCGAACTACGTGACCTGGGCCGTCGACGCGTACAAGATGCGTGAGGGTGCTGGCGGTGCGCCGCTGCACTCCTCGCTCGCGTTCGACCTGACGGTGACCAGTGTCCTGGTGCCTCTGGTCGCGGGTTCGGCGGTCGTGGCTGACGAGCAGGGCGGCGCGGAGGGTCTCGCGGGCCTGGTGAAGGCGTCGGAGACGTTCGGTCTGGTCAAGGCTGTCCCCGCCCACCTCCCGCTCCTGGCGGAGATGCTCACCCCCGAGCAGGCGGCTGCTTCCGCCCGTACGTGGGTCGTGGGTGGCGAGGCCTTGTCGGGGACGGTCGTCCGTGACTGGCTGGAGCTGGCTCCCGAGTCCGTGATCGTGAACGAGTACGGCCCGACGGAAGCGGTCGTCGGCTGCTGCGTGCATGAGATCTCTGCGGGCCAGAGTGTCGGGGACACGGTGCCGATCGGTCGTCCGATCGCCAACACCCGCCTGTACGTCCTCGACCAGCGCATGCGCCCGGTCGCTCCGGGTGTCGCCGGCGAGCTCTACATCGCGGGCACCCAGCTGGCCCGTGGCTATGTGAAGCGTCCGGGTCTGACGGCTGAGCGTTTCGTGGCCAACCCCTTCGAGCCCGCCGGCCGTCTCTACCGGACGGGTGACATGGCCCGCTGGACCAAGGACGGCCTGCTGGAGTACCTCGGCCGGGCCGACGAGCAGGTCAAGGTCCGTGGTTTCCGTATCGAGCCGGGCGAGGTCGAAGCAGTCGTCACCGCGCACCGTGAGGTCGCCCAGGCGGCGGTCGTCGCCCGCGAGGACACCCCGGGGGACACCCGCCTCGTCGCCTACGTCGTCCCCACCGACCCCGACGAGACCGACGACGAACTCGCTGCTTCCGTCGCCGAGTTCGTCCGAGGGCGCCTGCCCGAGTACATGGTTCCGTCCGCGGTCGTCGTCCTCGACGCGCTCCCGCTGACCGCCAACGGCAAGCTCGACCGCAAGAACCTCCCCGCACCGGACAACGCCCACGCCGGCGGCTCCGGCCGCGGCCCGGAGAGCCGCGAGGAAGAGGTCCTCTGCGAGGCCTTCGCCCAGGTCCTCGGCCTCGACCACGTCGGCGTCGACGAGAGCTTCTTCGCCCTCGGCGGCCACTCCCTCCTCGCCGTCCGCCTCGTCAGCCGTGTCCGCGCCGCGCTCGGCGTCGAACTGGACCTGGCGACGCTCTTCGAGGTGCCGACCGTCGCCGGCCTCGCGGCCCGACTGGGCCTGGCCGGCGCCGCGCGTGCCGGACTCGCCCCCATGCCGCGCCCCGAGCGCACCCCGCTGTCGTACGCCCAGCAACGCCTCTGGTTCATAGGCCAGTTGGAAGGTACGAACACCGGCTACAACGTCCCCGTCGCGCTCCGCCTGGCCGGGGACGTGGACCACACGGCGCTGGCCGCGGCCCTGCGGGACGTCCTGGAGCGGCACGAGGTCCTGCGTACCGTGTTCCCCGTCACCGACGGCGAGCCGTACCAGCGGGTCATCCCCATGGAGGAGCTGACCTGGCAGCTGCCGCTCGTCGAGGTCGCCGCCGCCGACCTGCCGGACGCGGTCGCCACCGCGGGCGAGTACGCCTTCGACCTCTCCGCCGAAATACCCTTCCGCGCCTGGCTGTTCTCTGCCGGACCCGACGAGCAGGTCCTCGTCGTCGTGATGCACCACATCGCGAGCGACGGCTGGTCCAAGCGTCCGCTCGCGCAGGACCTCTCCACCGCCTACGCGGCGCGGTGCGCGGGAGAAGCCCCCGCGTGGGAGCCGCTGCCCGTGCAGTACGCGGACTACGCGCTGTGGCAGCGCGAGCTTCTCGGCGACTCTGCGGACCCCGACAGCGTCGGCTCCCGCCAGGTCGCCTTCTGGCGCGAGGCACTCGCCGACGCCCCCGAGGAGCTGACGCTCCCCGCCGACCACCGCCGCCCCGCCGTCTCCACCAACCGGGGCCACCGCATCCCGGTGACCGTTCCGGCCGACGTCCACGCACAGCTGCGGGACCTGGCGCAGGCCGAGGGCGTCACCACCTTCATGGTGCTCCAGGCCGCCAGCGCCGTACTCCTCGCGAAGCTCGGCGCGGGCACCGACATCCCGATCGGTTCGGCCCACGCCGGCCGCAACGACGAAGCCCTCGACGACCTGGTCGGCTTCTTCGTCAACACGCTGGTCCTGCGGACGGACCTGTCCGGCGACCCGACCTTCCGCGAGGTCCTGAACCGGGTACGCGAGACGAGTCTCGCGGCGATGGCGAACCAGGACGTGCCGTTCGAGAAGCTCGTCGAAGAGCTCGCCCCGGCCCGCTCCCTCGCCCGCCACCCCCTCTTCCAGGTCATGCTCTCCCTGGAGAACAACGCCGAGGCGGTCCTCGACCTGCCCGGCCTGCGCACCCCGCCGACCGCCGCACGACCGGCCGGCCCCGTCGACGCCGCGGCCAAGTTCGACCTGGCCTTCCAGATCTCCGAGACCGCCGACACCGACGGAACCCCCGCCGGACTGCACGGCAGCGTGGTGGCCGCCGCCGACCTGTTCGAGCAGGACTCGGCCGGGCGCATCGCCGAACGCTGGACGCGCGTCCTCGCCGCCCTGGTCGCCGAGCCCGCGACCCGCCTCAGCGCGGTCGACGTACTCGACGCACCCGAGCGCGACCTCCTCCTGAACGACTGGAACGACACCACCACGACCGTCGCGCCCACCACCGTGCCGGAACTCTTCGCGGCCCACGCCGCGAGCACCCCGGACGAGGTCGCGGTGATCGCGGGCGGCACCGAGCTCACGTACGCGGAGCTCGACGCCCGCGCCAACCGCCTCGCGCACGTCCTGGTCCAGCGGGGCATCGGCGCCGAATCCGTCGTCGGCCTCAGCTTCGGCCGCGACGAGCAGATGATCGTCGCCGTCCTGGCCGTCTGGAAGGCCCAAGCCGCCTACCTGCCCATCGACCCCGAGCACCCCGCCGACCGCAAGGCGTACCTGATCGCCGACAGCGGTGCCGCCCTCGTCCTCACCACCGAGGAGGCCCTGCCCGGCCTCCCCGCGGACCGCGCGCCGGTCGCCGTCGTGGACGGCCCCGAGCTGCGCGCCGCACTCGACTCCGCACCGGACACGGCCCCCGAGGCCGCCTACACGGACACCGGCCTCGCCTACGTGATCTACACGTCGGGTTCGACGGGTCGTCCGAAGGGTGTGGGGGTGGGGCATGGGGCGTTGGCGAATTTGGTGTCGGTGTTCGCTCCGTTGATGGGTGTGGGGCGTGGGGTTCGGGTGTTGCAGTTTGCTTCGTTCGGGTTTGA
>NZ_JBFADU010000050.1:0-5974 GCF_040641575.1 Streptomyces sp. NPDC020807 | reverse complement strand
ACGACGGCCACCGACCCCGGCGTCCGCGCGACCTGCGCCTCGAACAGCTCAGGCAGCGAACCGGTCGGCGTCTCGGCCGCCGTGTCGTTCCACTCTGTGAGGACCTGGCGCAGGCCTGCCTCGTCCAGGACCTGGACGGAGCCGAGCGGCACGTCCTCGTCGTGGTCGAGGGTCGATTCGAGGGCCGCGACCAGGTTCTCCGCGGCCGTACGGACGAACTCGCCGACCACGCGGGGGTCGATCGGGGCGACCGCGTCGACGGCCAGCGTGAACAGGTCGCCGTTGTCGTTGACCGAGACCATCAGGGGGAAGTTGGTGCGCTCGCGGGTGAAGACCGCGCGCATGCCCTCCATGCCCTCGTGGCGGCGCTTGTCCGCGCGCTGCTCGGCGCTGCGGCCGGGGTTGTGGCGGAAGTTGAACAGGGCGGTGAACAGCGGGGTGTCGCCGGTGACGCCGCTGGCGCGCTGGGCCACGACGAGCGGTGCGTGCTCGTGCTCCAGGAGCTCGGCGAGCTGGCCGCGCATCGCGGAGACGGCCGCCCGGACGCCGGTGGCGTCGGTGCGGACGCGTACGGGCAGGGTGTTCATGTACGGGCCGGGGACCTGGTCGGCGCCCTCTCCGGCGTTCATGCGGCCGAAGAGGACGGTGCCGAAGACGACGTCCTCGCGGCCGCTGACCGCGGCGAGGACGCGGGACCACGCGACGTGCATGACGGTCGCGGGGCTCGCGCCGAGCCGGCGGGAGACCTCGCGGAGCCGTACCGTCAGCTCCGGATCGAACGGCACCACTTCGCGTATCGCGCCGGCGCCGTCGCCACGGACGTCGGCGATGCCGAAGGGGGCGGTGGGCTCGGTGACGTCGCCGAGGAGCTCGGCGAAGTAGCGTTCGTGCTCGGCGCGCGCGACGGCGCCCCGGGTCTGGGCGACGAAGTTCCGGAACGGCATCGGCGCGGCCAGTTCACGGCCCCGGCCCGCCAGGATCGCCTGGACCTCGTGGAACACGATCTCCAGGGCGGTGTGGTCACGGACGACGTGGTGCGCCCGCAGCAGACCGAGCCACCGGCCGGTGCCGGGGACCTGGGCCGCGTGCATCCGCAGCAGCGGGGCCTCGGTCAGGTCCATGCGCAGACCACCGGCCGCGATGAGCTGCTCCGTGGGGTCGCCGCCCTCGGGGTCGAGGACGACGTCGGTGACGGGCAGGGTGGCGCGGCGCCACACGACCTGGACCGGCTCGCGCAGGCCCTCCCACACGATCGAGGTGCGGTAGATGTCGTGTCTGTCGACGACCTGCTGCAGGGCGTCCGTGAAGGCGTCGAGGCGGTCGCGCGAGTCGAACTCCAGGACGGTCGGCATGACGTAGGCGTCGTCGCCACCGTCGGCGAGCAGGTGGTGGAAGAGCAGGCCCTCCTGGAGCGGGGCCAGCGGGTAGATGTCCGCGATGTTGGGCGCCCCGCCGTCGACGGTGGCGACGATGGCGGCCAGTTCGTCGGTGGTGAGGTCGACGAGCGGCAGCATGTCGGGGGTGATCTCGGTGATCGCGGTCGCGTCGGCCGGGATCAGGTTGGCCGGGACGGTCACCTGGACCGCGCCCGCCGAGGCGGCGAGGCCGGCCGGGGTCGGGTCCTGGAAGAACGAGCGGACCGAGACGGAGACACCGCGCTTCTGCAGGAGGGCGACGAGCCGGATGGCCAGCAGGGACTGGCCTCCGAGGGCGAAGAAGTCCTCGTCGACGCCGACGCTTTCGAGTCCGAGGACCTCGGCGAACGCGGCGCAGAGGATCTCCTCGCGGGCGTTCGACGGGCCCCGGCCCGCGGTGGTGCTGTCGTGCTCGGGCGCGGGCAGCGCCTTGCGGTCGAGCTTGCCGTTCGCGGTCAGCGGCAGCGCGTCCAGGACCACGACCGCCGACGGAACCATGTAATCGGGCAGGCTGCGCGAGACGAACTCGGCGATGGGGGAGGCCGGTTCGTCGGAGACGACGACATACGCGACCAGGCGCCGGTCGCCGGGGACGTCCTCCCGTACGACCACGGCCGCCTGGGTGACCTGCGGGTGCGCGGCGACGGCTGCCTGGACCTCGCCGAGCTCGATGCGGAAGCCGCGGACCTTGACCTGGTCGTCGGTACGGCCCAGGAAGACCAACTGGCCGTCCTTCGTCCACTTCACGCGGTCGCCCGACCGGTACATCCGCTCGCCCGAAGCCGAGAACGGCGACGCCACGAAACGCTCCGCCGTCTGGACCGGGCGGTTCACGTAACCCCGCGCCAGCCCCGCACCCGACACGTACAGCTCGCCGGCCACACCGACCGGAACCTGACGCAGGGACTCGTCGAGGACGAACACGCGGGCGTTCGGGACCGGGCTGCCGACCACGACATCCGCGGAGGCGGAGAGGCGGGCGATCGAGGTGTCGACCGTCGCCTCCGTCGGGCCGTAGAAGTTGAAACCCTCCACACCCTCCAGTCCACGCAGCCGCTCCCACAGACCGACCGGGGTGGCCTCGCCACCGACACCGATACGGGAAGGGTGCTGCTCGGCGTCGAACAGGCCCTCGTCCATCAGGACTTGGAGATAGGAGGGGGTTATCTCGGCGAAGTCGATACGGGAGGCGGTCATCCAGGCGACCAGCCGACCCGCGTCCAGCCACGTGTCGGCGTCGACGACATGCAGCTCATGGCCCGAGAACAGGGCGGAGAGCTGGTTCCACGATGCGTCGAAGGAGACCGACGTCGTCAGCGCGACCTTCAACGGGACACCGTCCGTCGTCGCGAACACCGACCTGCCGTGGCTCTCGCACAGACCCACGACCCCACCATGGGTGACGACCACGCCCTTCGGGCGGCCCGTCGAACCCGACGTGTAGATGACGTACGCCGGGTGCTCCGGGCGGATACGCGTGTCCAGCGGGCCGGTCGCGAGGCTTTCGAGAGCTGCCACGGTCTGCGCGTCGTCCACGAGGACGATCGACGCGTCCGAGTCCGGCAGCACGCCTGCCGTCGCCGACGACGCCAGGACGACGACCGGGGACGCGTCCTGGACCATGTACGCGATCCGGTCCGCCGGATACGCCGGATCCAGAGGCAGATAGGCGCCACCGGCCTTCAGCACGGCCACGAGCGCGACGATCAGATCCGCACCCCGCTCCAGACACACACCCACCAGCGACTCCGCACCCACACCGTGATCGGCAAGGTAACGGGCCAGACGGTCAGCACGACGGTCCAGCTCCCCGTACGACAGGGACTCCCCCGCCGCGACCACGGCAACAGCGTCCGGCGTCCGCGCGACCTGCGCCGCGAACAGCTCCGGAAGCGAACCCGCCACCACCTCCACAGCGGTGTCGTTCCACTCCACCAGCTTCCGGCGGTCCGAGACGTCCAGGACCTCGACCTCGCTCAGCCGCGACCCCGGAGCCACCACCAACAGCTCAATGGCCCTCGCCCACCGCGCCACGAGCCGCTCGGCCGTCTCCACGTCGAACAGATCCGCCGACGCCACCACCGAACCACGCAGACCCGCGGGAGCACCCGACTCGTCGAAGACCTCCGTGACGGAGGCATCGAGGTCGAACTTGGCGGCGGACTCGCTGGTGGCCGGGCCGGTGTGGGTGACGGTCTCGGTCGGAGCCTGTGCGTCGGGGGCCTGGGCCGGTGTGTTGCCGGCGCCCGTGCCGGTGCCGGGCAGGTCGAGGACGGCCTCTCCGGTGTTCTGGACCTTCAGCATCACCTGGAAGAGGGGGTGCCGGGCGAGGGAGCGGGCAGGGGCGAGTTCCTCGACGAGCTTCTCGAACGGCACCTCCTGGTGCTCGAAGGCCGCCCAGTCGGCCTTCCTTACCCGTGCGAGGAGTTCGGTGAAGGTCGGGTCGCCCGACACGTCCGTGCGCAGGACGAGGGAGTTGATGAAGAAGCCGACGAGGTCGTCGAGGGCGACGTCCGTACGCCCGGCGACCGTGGTGCCGATCGGGATGTCGGTGCCCGCGCCGACGCGGGCGAGGACGGCCGCGAGGGCGGCCTGGAGCACCATGAAGGGAGTCACGCCCTCGGCCTTGGCGAGCTCGGCGAGGCGGGCGTGGACGGCGGCGGGCACGGTCAGCGGGACCTTGTGGCCGCGGTGCGAGGGAAGCGCCGGGCGGGAGCGGTCGGTGGGTAGCTCCAGCTCCTCCGGGGTGCCGGCCAGCACACCGCGCCAGTAGGCCATCTGCGTGGACAGCACGCTGTCCGGGTCGTTCTCGTCGCCGAGCATCTCGCGCTGCCAAAGCGTGTAGTCGGCGTACTGGACCGGCAGCGGCTCCCAGTCGGGGGTCTGGCCGGCGGCGCGGGCGGCGTAGGCGACGGAGAGGTCGCGGGCCAGCGGACGCTTGGACCAGCCGTCGCTGGCGATGTGGTGCGTCACCAGGACGAGTACCTGCTCGGCGCCGCCGGTGGAGAACAGCGAGGCGCGGATCGGTATCTCGGCGGACAGGTCGAAGGTGTGCCCGAGGACGGCGGCAATCGCGTCGTCGAGCTCGGCGGGGGCGACCTCGGCCACGGTCAGCGACCAGTCGAGGTCGGCCGGCTTCAGGATGTGCTGGTACGGCTCGCCGTCCGCGACCCGGTAGACGGTGCGCAGGACCTCGTGGCGGCCGATCACGTCCCGCAGGGCGGCGCCGAGCACCGTCCCGTCGGTCTCGGCGGACAGGCGCAGCACGACCGGGATGTTGTACGTGGAACTCGGGCCCTCGGACTGGCTGAGGAACCACAACCGCCGCTGCGCGAAGGACAACGGGATCATCAGGACTCCTCCTGGTTACGCATGGGCCGCAACGCCGGCCGTGCTGTCTTCTGGTGGGCTAGTTGTTGTGCGAGTGCTGCCACGGTCGATGCTTCGAGGAGCACGCGGAGCGGGACCTCGACGCCGAGTTCGGCGCGGATCCTGCTGGTCAGGCGGACGGCGAGCAGGGAGTGGCCGCCGAGGGCGAAGAAGTCGTCGTCGACGCCGACTTCGGGGAGCCCCAGGAGTTCGGCGAAGGCCGCGCAGAGGATCTCCTCCTGGCGGTTGGCCGGCCCGCGTCCCGCCGAGGCGGAGTGCTCGGGGGCGGGGAGGTTCTTGCGGTCGAGCTTGCCGTTGGCGGTCAGCGGGAGCGCGTCGAGGACGACGACCGCGGACGGAACCATGTAGTCGGGAAGCCGGGTGCCGACGAAATTCCTTATGGATTCATGGAGTTGTTCGGACGCTTCGGGGTCGGTGGGGACGACGTAGGCGACGAGGCGGGTGTCCCCCGGGGTGTCCTCGCGGGCAACGACCGCCGCCTGGGCGACCTCACGGTGCGCCGTGACGACGGCTTCGACCTCGCCCGGCTCGATACGGAAACCACGGACCTTGACCTGCTCGTCGGCACGGCCGAGGTACTCCAGCAGGCCGTCCTTCGTCCAGCGGGCCATGTCACCCGTGCGGTAGAGACGGCCGGCGGGCTCGAAGGGATTGGCCACGAAACGCTCAGCCGTCAACGCCGGGCGCTTCACATAGCCACGGGCCAGCTGCGTGCCCGCGATGTAGAGCTCGCCGGCGACACCCGGAGCGACCGGACGCATCCGCGCGTCGAGGACGTACAGGCGGGTGTTCGCGATCGGACGACCGATCGGCACCGTGTCCCCGACACTCTGACCGGCCGAGATCTCATGCACGCAGCAGCCGACGACCGTTTCCGTCGGGCCGTACTCGTTCACGATCACGGAGTGCGGGGCTCGGGCCAGCCAGTCACGGACGACCGTCCCCGACAAGGCCTCGCCACCCACGACCCACGTACGGGCGGAAGCAGCCGCCTGCTCGGGAGTGAGCATCTCCGCCAGGAGCGGGAGGTGAGCCGGGACCGCCTTGACCAGACCGAACGTCTCCGACGCCCTGACCAGGCCCGCGAGACCCTCCGCGCCGCCCTGCTCGTCAGCCACGACCGCCGAACCCGCGACCAGAGGCACCAGGACACTGGTCACCGTCAGGTC
>NZ_JBFADU010000049.1:0-6120 GCF_040641575.1 Streptomyces sp. NPDC020807 | reverse complement strand
AGCCACCGCATCAGGAGTACGCGCCACCTGAGCCGCGAACAGCTCCGGCACCAACACCGAACCCAGGTCCGTCGCCGTGTCGTTCCACTCCACCAACACCCGACGACGCTCGTCGTCACCGAGAACGTCGAGGCTGCTCAGGTGGGTCTGCGGGGCGACGGTCAGCAGGTCCAGGACGCGGACGAACCGTTCACGCAGGGTGCGGACCGTGTCCGGGTCGAAGAGGTCGGCCGCGGCCACGACCTGGCCGCGTACGCCGGCCGGGGCGCCCAGCTCGTCGTGGGTTTCCGTGAGTCGGATCTCGACGTCGAACTTGGCCACGGCGGTGTCCGAGGACGTGCCGCCTCCTTCGGTTCCGGGGAGGTCGAGGACGGCGTCGGCGTTGTTCTGCAGGTCCAGCTGGACCTGGAACAACGGATGCCGGGCCATCGACCGACTCGGCGCCAGCTCCTCCACCAACCGCTCGAACGGCACCTCCTGATGCGCCAGAGCCGAAAGGCTCACCTCCCGCACCCGGCCCAGGACCTCACGGAACGTCGGATCACCCGACAGGTCCGTACGGATCACCAACGTGTTGATGAAGAAGCCGACCAGATCGTCCAGAGCCTCATCCGTACGACCGGCGTTCGCCGAGCCGATCGGAATGTCCGTACCCGCACCCAACTTCGACAACAGCATCGCCAGCGCGGACTGCAGGACCATGAAGGGAGTCACCCCCTCGGCCCGCGCCACCTCCACCAGACGAGCGTGGACCTCGGCCGGGATCTCCACCGGCACGCGGTGCCCACGATGCGACGCGACCGCCGCACGCGAACGATCGAACGGAAGCGCCAACTCCTCCGGAGAACCAGACAAAGCCTCACGCCAGTACGCCATCTGACGCGCCATCACACTGCCGGTGTCGCTCTCGTCACCGAGCAGCTCGCGCTGCCACAGCGCATAATCCGCGTACTGGACCGGCAGCGGCTCCCACCCGGGGGCCTGGCCCTCGGCACGCGCCGCGTAGGCCGTGGACAGGTCCCGGGCCAGCGGAGCCGTCGACCATCCGTCACCCGCGATGTGGTGCAACACCACGACCAGCACCCGCTCCTCGGCACCCGCCTCGAAGAGGGTCGCCCGGATGGGCAGTTCGGTGGAGAGGTCGAGGGCGTACGCCTCCGCGTCCGCGATCGCGGCGTCGAGCGCCGCGGGCTCCACGTCGACGACGTTCAGCTGCCAGTCGAGGTCGGCGGGCTCGATGACGTTCTGGTAGGGCTCGCCGTTCTCGGCCGTCGGGAAGACGGTCCGCAGGACCTCGTGCCGGCCGACCACGTCACGGAAGGCGAGGGCGAGCGCGTCCCGGTCGACCTCCTTGGCCATCCGCAGTACGAACGGGATGTTGTAGGTCGCGCTCGGGCCCTCCAGCTGACCGATGAACCACAGGCGCTGCTGCGCGAAGGACAGCGGCACCCGCTCCGGCCGCTCCCCCGCCGCCAGAGCGAGCCTGGCCCGACCCGCACCGTCGAGACCGGCCGCCAGACCCGCAACCGTCGGCGTGTCGAACAACGCCCGAAGCGGAACCTCGACACCGAGAACCGTACGGACCCTGCTGATCAGGCGGACAGCGAGGAGGGAGTGGCCGCCGAGGGCGAAGAAGTCGTCGTCCACACCGACCTCGGGCAGGCCGAGGACCTGGGCGAAGACTCCGCACAGGAGCTCCTCGCGCAGGTTCGACGCGCTGCGGCCGGATCCCTCCTTGCCCGCCGAGTAGTCCGGGGCCGGGAGGGCCTTGCGGTCGAGCTTGCCGTTGACGTTCAGCGGGAGCGCGTCGAGGACCACGACCGCCGACGGGACCATGTACGACGGCAGGCGGTCGCTGGCGAACTCGGTGACCTGGTGGATCAGTTCGGTCTCCTGAGTGCTGTCGTTCGGGACGACGTAGGCGACCAGGCGCTTGTCCCCCGGCACGTCCTCGCGGGCCACGACCACGGCCTGGGCGACCAGCGGGTGGCCGGCCAGGACGGCCTGGACCTCGCCGAGTTCGATGCGGAAGCCACGGATCTTGACCTGCTCGTCCGCGCGACCGAGGTACTCGATCTGACCGTCCGCGTTCCACCGGACCACGTCACCCGTGCGGTAGAGACGGCCGCCGTCGGACGAGAACGGGTCCGCGACGAAACGCTCACCGGTCAGCTCGGGACGGCCCAGGTATCCGCGGGCCAGACCAGCACCCGCGATGTACAGGTCACCTGCGACACCGGCAGGGACCGGCGACAGGGCACCGTCCAGGACGTACACGCGGGCGTTGGAGATCGGGCGGCCGATCGGCACGATCCCGTCCACCTCGTCGTCCGCATACCAGGCCGTGGAGTAGACCGTGGCCTCGGTCGGGCCGTAGATGTTCGCGACCCGGGCGCCGGGGATGGCGGTGCGGATACCGGCGACGGCGTCCGCGGTCAGGGCCTCGCCGGCCAGGACGACGGTCCTGGGGCGGGCGTGGATCTCGCCCGCGGCCACCATCTGCGCGAAGGCCGAGGGAACACCGCTGACCAGGCTGACGTCGCCGACCGAAGCCTCCGCGTCGGCCAGGGCCAGCAGGTCACCGACGATCTCGACACTGCCTCCCGACACCAGCGGCCCGAAGAGCTCGAAGACCGAGACGTCGAAGTTGAAGGACGTGGACACCAGGACCCGGCGGAAGTCCTCCCCGCCGAACTCCCCCGCCGCCCAGCCCATCAGGCCGGCCACAGAACGGTGTTCCACGACGACGCCCTTGGGTCGGCCCGTCGAACCCGAGGTGTAGATGACGTACGCCGGGTGCTCCGGACGGATCTCCACGCCCAGGGGGGCGGCCTCAAGTCCGGCGAGGTCGAGCTCGTCCAGGACCAGGACGGTCGTCGCGTCCGACTGCGGGATCACGGAGGCCGTGCTCGCCGAGGCCAGGACCACGGTCGGCTTCGCGTCACCGAGCATGTACGCGATCCGGTCCGCCGGATAGGACGGGTCGATCGGCAGGTACGCACCACCGGACTTCAGCACCGCGAGCAGCGCCACGACCGTGTCGATACCGCGCTCCAGGCAGACACCGACGAACGACTCCGGACCCACACCCAGGGTCACGAGCTGGCGGGCCAGCTGGTTGGCGCGGGCGTCCAGATCCGCGTACGAGACCTCCGCACCGCCCGAGACGACGGCCACCGACCCCGGCGTCCGCACCGCCTGCGCCTCGAACAGCTCAGGCAGCGAACCGGTCGGCGTCTCGGCCGCCGTGTCGTTCCAGCCGTCGAGGAGCTGCGTGCGCTCGGTCTCGTCCAGGACGTCCAGGGCGCTCAGGCGGAGCTGCGGGTCCGCGGCGAGCTGCTCGATGGCACGCGCCCAGCGCGCCACGAGCCGGTGGGTCGTCTCCGCGTCGAAGAGGTCGGCGGCGGCGACCACGGAGCCGTGCAGGCCTGCCGGGGCTCCGTGCTCGTCGACGGTCTCGACCACCGAGGCGTCCAGGTCGAACTTCGCCACCGAGGTGCCGGTGGCAGCTCCGGTGCCGGTACCAGCGCCGGTACCGGTCGCGATGCTCCCGGTCCGTACACCGTCGAGGTCGAGGACGGCCTCGGCGTTGTTCTGCACCTGGAGCATCACCTGGAACAGCGGGTGCCGGGCCATCGACCGGCTCGGGGCCAGTTCCTCGACGAGCCGCTCGAAGGGGACGTCCTGGTGGGCGAAGGCGGACAGGCTCGTCTCGCGGACGCGGCCGAGGACCTCGCGGAAGGTCGGGTCGCCGGACAGGTCCGTACGCAGGACGAGGGTGTTGACGAAGAAGCCGACGAGGTCGTCGAGGGCCTCGTCCGTACGGCCGGCGTTCGCCGAGCCGATCGGGATGTCCGTACCCGCGCCCAGCTTCGACAGGAGCATCGCCAGAGCGGCCTGCAGGACCATGAACGTGGTCACGCCCTCGGCCCGCGCCACCTCCACGAGGCGGGCGTGCGCGTCGGCGGGCACGGTCAGGGCGGCGGCGTGACCGCGGTGCGAAGGCTCCGCCGGCCGCAGGTGGTCGACCGGGAGCTGAAGCTCCTCGGGTGCGTCGGCCAGCGTCCGCCGCCAGTAGGCGACCTGGCGGGAGATGAGGCTGTCCTCGTCGTTCTCGTCGCCGAGCAGCTCGCGCTGCCAGAGCGCGTAGTCGGCGTACTGGACCGGCAGCGGCTCCCACACAGGGGTGCGGCCGTCGCGGCGCGCCGCGTAGGCGGCCGACAGGTCGCCCGCCAGCGGGCGCTTGGACCAGCCGTCGCTGGCGATGTGGTGCATCGCGACGACGAGCACGCGGTCGTTGTCCGGGGTGGTGAACAGTGAGGCACGGAAGGGGATTTCGACCGCGAGGTCGAAGGCGTGACCGGCCGCCGCGGCGACCGCGTCGGCGAGCTCCTCCGGGGCGACCTCCACCAGGGGCAGGGTCCACTCCAGCTCGTCGGCGGGGACGATCCGCTGGTACGGCTCGCCGTCGGCGACCTCGAAGACGGTGCGCAGCACCTCGTGGCGCTCGATCACGTCCCGCAGGGCGGCCTCCAGGGCCTCGTGGTCGACGTCGCCGTCGAGGCGCAGGGCCACCGGGACGTTGTAGGCGGCGTTCGGGCCCTCCAGCTGGCCGATGAACCACAGGCGGCGCTGGGCGAAGGAGAGCGGTACGCGCTCCGGGCGCTCCCCTGCCTTCAGGGCCAGCCGGGCCTGTGCGGCACCGGTCAGGCCGGCGGCGAGTCCGGCCACCGTCGGGGCCTCGAAGAGTTCGCGGATGCCGACCTCGACGCCGAGGACGGAACGGATGCGGCTGACGAGGCGGACGGCGAGGAGGGAGTGGCCGCCGAGCTCGAAGAAGTCGTCGTCCACGCCGACCTCGGGCAGGCCGAGGACCTCGGCGAAGGCCATGCAGAGGATCTCCTCCTGCAGCGTCGCCGCCCTCCTGCCGCCCGAGGCGAGCGACGAGGAGTAGTCGGGTGCGGGCAGGGCCTTGCGGTCGAGCTTGCCGTTGCCGGTCAGCGGCAGCGCGTCCAGGACGACGACCGCGGACGGGACCATGTGCTCCGGGAGCCGCTGCGCCGCGAACTTCTTGAGAGAGTCGGGGAGTTCCTCGTTCGGGTCCTCGATGTCGGTCGGGACGACGTAGGCGACGAGCCTGCGGTCACCGGCGTTGTCCTCGCGGGCTATGACGGCGGCCTGGTCGACCAGCGGATGGCCCGTCAGGACGCCCTGGACCTCGCCGGGTTCGATGCGGTAGCCGCGGATCTTGACCTGGTCGTCGGCACGGCCGAGGAAGACGACCTGGCCGTCCGGCGTCCACTTCGCGCGGTCGCCCGTGCGGTACATGCGCTCGCCCCGCTCGTACGGGTTGGCGACGAAGCGTTCGGCGGTGAGGGCTTCGCGGCCCACGTAGCCGCGGGCGAGGCCGGCGCCGGAGACGTACAGGTCCGCGACCACACCGACCGGGACCGGCTGGAGGCGGGAATCGAGCAGGTAGAAGCGGGTGTTGTCGATCGGTGTGCCGACCGGAACGCTCCCGCCCGCGATCCCCTCGGCGGTCAGCCGCGTGGTCGCGATGCCGATCGTCGTCTCGGTCGGTCCGTAGTGGTTGTGGACCGCGCGCTCGCCGGCTGCGGCGAGCAGCTCGCGCAGCCACGGGGTGGACGCGGCCTCGCCGCCGAGGACCACGGACTGCGCGGGCAGGACTGCCTCGATGCCGGAGGCGGTGAGCGCCGCCAGGTGTGAGGGGACGGCCTTGAAGTGGTCGATGCCGTGGTCGGCGAGGTAGGAGGCGACCAGTCCGGGGTCGGTGACCGCTGCCTCGTCGAGGATGTGGAGTTCGCCGCCGGTGGTGAGGCTCGCGAAGACGACCGTGTTGCCGAGGTCGGTGGCCTGGGCCTGGAGCAGCGCGTAGCGGGCGCCTTCGTCGCCGAAGCCGAGACGGTCGGGGACGGCGGCGGTGTAGTTCGCGAGGCCGCCGTGGGTGACCGCCACGCCCTTGGGCTGGCCGGTCGAACCCGAGGTGTAGATCACGTACGCCAGAGACTGCGGATCGACCTCACGCTCCGGGCTCTGGGCCGGGGCGGCGGCGAGCTGCATCTCGACGAACGTGTCGTCGATCGCGACCAGACGCGAACG
>NZ_JBFADU010000048.1:0-8061 GCF_040641575.1 Streptomyces sp. NPDC020807 | reverse complement strand
ACAAGGCCCCCCGGCCTGTGCGACCCGCTTCTCGCGTGTCGGCGCGGGTCTCGCGCGGGGCGTGGCTCGGCGGGGGTCAGCTCGCGGCCGGCGTCCGGTGGCGGCCCGCCGCCGCGGCGGCCAGGCGGCCGAGCGCCTCGTCCTTCGCGCACGGGTGCGCGCCGAGCGCCGTCTGACGGGCCACGATCGCCCGCTCCGAGCGCATCAGCCGCCAGCCCCGGCGGAGCAGGAACGGCACCGACTTCCGGCCCTCGCGCAGGTCGCGGGCGAGCCGGCGGCGGAAGGTCGTCGAGGGGCGGCCGCGCAGGCAGAGCGCGTCGGCGAGGACGTCGAGCTCGCGGCAGCGGCTCACGATCTCGGCGGCGAAGATGCCCTCCGCGACGAAGAGCGGGGTCCGCTCGATGTCGAGGCGGTCCCGGCCGACCCGGGAGCTGGTCGCGATGTCGTACACGGGGACCTCGGTCCGCCCCGTACGGCAGAGCTCGATGATCGCGGCGACGGCGGCGTCCGCGTCCCAGGAGCGTGGGGAGTCCCAGTCGACGTCCGAGGTGCCGTCGACGATCGGGAGCGACGGGTCGTCGCACTCCTTGTAGAAATCGTCGAGGCGCAGGACCGGAAGGCCTGCCACGGCGGCGAGGGACGACTTGCCGGAGCCGGACGGGCCGGAGAGCAGGACGACGCGGGTGGGAATCGGGAGGGCGCTCACGGAACACCAGTGTGAACCATTCCCCCGTCCAGGGGAGTACCGGAGAAGGCCGTTGGTATCGAGCATCACACCCCCACTACGCTCGGTGCCCGTTCCCTCACCCCCTGGAAGGACCATCATGGCGCGTCACGCAGAAGACCGGACCCCCCGTCGCAGTGCCCTGCTGAAGGCCGGTCTCACCGTCACGGCGGCGGGCGCCGCGCTGGTCGGCGGGGGCGCGGCGGCCCAGGCCCTGGCCCCGGTGCCGCTGCCGGTCGACTCGCTGACCCGGACGGACGCGTCGGCGGCCGGGGCGGGCGCGCTCGCCGGCGTCACCCACGGCGTGGGCCCGCTGACCCGCCTCCAGCTGGACCCGCTGGCCAACACGGGCGTCGACCCGCTCGACAACGGCCTCGGCACCCAGGTCGCCGACTTCAAGCCGGTCGGCACGGGCCTCGTCACCGACCACCTCACGAAGGGCGGAGCGGTCGCGGACCTGCCGGTGGCGGGTCCGCTGACGCAGCAGCTGCTCCCTTAGGCGCGCCCCGGAACGCCGGACCTCAGTCGCGGACCCGGCGCAGCCAGGCCACCGCCGCGCTCGGCTGCTTCAGCCGCGCGCGCCAGGCGCCGTCCCCCCGCTTCACGTGGACGAGGATCGTGCCCCCGGGGATCGGCAGGGCCTCGCGGCGCCGGCCGATCTCGTTGATGTACGGGAAGCGGGAGCGCGGGAGCTTGATCGGGTCCTTGTGCTTCGTCAGGTCGTACGAGTCGACGATGAAGTTGCTGTCGCCCCGGTAGTGGAAGGCGACGTCGGTCGCCTCGCCCGTGTGCAGCAGGACGTCGGGACCCCAGGACTCCAGGGTGTCCTCCGTCAGGCGGCGGGCCGCCGCGAGCGGCAGGACGCGGGCGTGCCAGGGACCGCCGGCCGTCAGCTTCAGGCGCAGCCGGCCGCCCGGCGGGACGACGGCGAGGAGGCGGCCACGCCAGTCCTTCATCGAGCTGTTGACGAGGAGGTCGTCCTCCTTGTTGGCCTGGGTGAGGGTCCAGACGGCCGTGTGCCCCTCGGTCTGGACGGCGAGGTCGACGAGGACGGGGCCGGGCGGGAGTCCCTCGACGGAGAGGACGTCGTTGCCGGAGCCTTCGAGGGTGTGCGGCTCGAAGAGGTTGTCCTCGTACGGCCAGTCCGCCGCCTCCGGGAGGGACGCGGGCGGGAGTACGGGGCCGGGGCCGGGTGCCGACGCCTGTGCCGGGACCTGTGCCGGCGGGGACGCCGTCTTGGAGGCCGCAGGAAGGGCCGCGGGCGCCTGCGGCGCCGGGAGCGCGTCCGCCGGCTCGGGGAGCGTGTCCTCCGGCCCTGGGAGCACGTCCGCCGGCTCGGGGAGGGTGTCCTCCGGCCCTGGGAGCACGTCCGCCGGCTCGGGGAGCGCGTCCTCCGGTTCCGGGAGGGCCTCGGTGGGGGCCTCGACCCCGTGGTCCACTGCCAGGCCGGTCAGCCCGTCGACGTACCCCTGGCCCACCGCCCGGAACTTCCAGCCGCCCGCGCGGCGGTACAGCTCCGCGAGGACCATCGCCGTCTCGTCGCCCGCGTCCGTCACCTCGTACGCCACGACGGCGGCCCCGTCGGGCCCGGACACCCGCACGGAGAGCCCGCGCGCGTCCCGCAGGGCGCCCTCGTCCGTGGACGCGACGAGGAGGACGCGGTCCACGGCCTCCTCGACGGCGGCGAGGTCGGCGGCGAGCACCACCGTGCCGTCCGCGTCCTCGGCCAGCCGTACCGCGCCCGAGGCGTGCACCGGCGCGCCGGGGAACACGATGTCGGCGTCTCCCCGGACCCGGCCCTGGCCGGTGACGAGCAGTGCCGCCACGTCGATGCCCGTCCCGACGGCGACGCGCAGCGCGGCCGTCGGGACGAAGGCGTTGTCTCCCTTGATCAATCCCCTGAGCATGTGCGGATCTTGCGTGCGGTGACCGCACACGCGCAAGGGGCGGACCCTAGTACGAGGAGCCGCTCGCGCCCAGCGAACCCGTGGGGTGCCAGACGGTCTTGGTCTCCAGGAACGCGGTCATGCGGTCCGTGCCGGGGGACTCGGCGAAGTCCTCGGTACGGGGACGCAGCACGCGCTTCAGGTTGTCCGCCGCCGCGATCTCCAGGTCCCGGGCCAGGTCGGCGTCCGCGCCCGTGAGGTCGATCGCGTTGACGTCCTGGTGGGCCGCGAGGTGCGGGCCCATCTCGGAGGCCTTGCCGGAGAGGATGTTGACCACGCCGCCGGGGAGGTCGGAGGTGGCGAGCACCTCGCCCAGGGAGAGGGCGGGGAGCGGGGACTTCTCGCTCGCGACCACGACGACCGTGTTGCCCGTCGCGATCGCCGGGGCGATCACCGAGACCAGGCCCAGGAAGGAGGACTCCTGGGGGGCGATCACCGTGACGACGCCGGTCGGCTCCGGCGAGGAGAGGTTGAAGTACGGGCCGGCGACCGGGTTGGCGCCGCCGACGACCTGGGCGATCTTGTCGGTCCAGCCCGCGTACCAGACCCAGCGGTCGATCGCCGCGTCGACGACCGCCGCCGCCTTCGACTTCGACAGGCCCTCCGCGTCCGCGACCTCGCGGACGAACTGGTCCCGGCGGCCCTCCAGCATCTCGGCGACGCGGTAGAGGATCTGGCCGCGGTTGTACGCGGTCGCGCCCGCCCAGCCGCCGAAGGCCTTGCGGGCGGCGACGACCGCGTCGCGCGCGTCCTTGCGGGAGGAAAGCGGGGCGTTCGCCAGCCACTTGCCCTTCGAGTCGCTCACCTCGTACACCCGGCCGCTCTCGGAGCGGGGGAACTTGCCCCCGACGTACAGCTTGTAGGTCTTGAAGACGCTCAGGCGCGTCACGGAAGACTCAGACATCGAGGTACGCCTCCAGGCCGTGGCGACCGCCCTCGCGGCCGAAGCCCGACTCCTTGTAGCCGCCGAAGGGCGAGGTCGGGTCGAACTTGTTGAACGTGTTGGCCCAGACGACACCCGCGCGGAGCTTGTTGGCGACCGCGAGGATGCGGGAGCCCTTCTCCGTCCAGATGCCGGCGGACAGGCCGTACTGGCTGTTGTTGGCCTTCGCCACGGCCTCGTCCGGCGTGCGGAAGGTCAGCACCGAGAGGACCGGGCCGAAGATCTCGTCGCGGGCGACCGTGTGGGCCTGCGTCACGCCGGTGAAGAGCGTCGGGGCGAACCAGTAACCGGCCGACGGCAGCTCGCAGGGGGCGGTCCAGCGCTCCGCGCCCTCCGCCTCGCCGCGCTCGACGAGGGAGGTGATGCGGGCCAGCTGCTCCGAGGAGTTGATGGCGCCGATGTCGGTGTTCTTGTCGAGCGGGTCGCCGAGGCGGAGCGTCGACAGGCGCCGCTTCAGGCTGTCCAGCAGCTCGTCCTGGACCGACTCCTGGACGAGGAGGCGCGAGCCCGCGCAGCAGACCTGGCCCTGGTTGAAGAAGATGCCGTTGACGATGCCCTCGACGGCCTGGTCGATGGGTGCGTCGTCGAAGACGATGTTGGCGCCCTTGCCGCCCAGCTCCAGGGTCAGCTTCTTGTCACTGCCCGCGACGGAACGCGCGATGGCCTTGCCCACGGCGGTCGAGCCGGTGAAGGCGACCTTGTTGACGTCCGGGTGCTCGACGAGCGCGGCGCCGGTCTCCCCGTAACCGGGAAGGATGTTGACGACGCCCTTCGGCAGCCCGGCCTGGCGGCAGACGTCCGCGAAGAACAGGGCGGAGAGCGGGGTCGTCTCGGCGGGCTTGAGCACGACGGTGTTGCCCGTCGCGAGCGCCGGGGCGATCTTCCAGGCCAGCATGAGCAGCGGGAAGTTCCAGGGGATGACCTGGCCGGCCACGCCCAGCGGACGCGGGTTCGCTCCGAAGCCGGCGTGGTCGAGCTTGTCGGCCCAGCCCGCGTAGTAGAAGAAGTGCGCGGCGACCAGCGGGAGGTCCGCGTCGCGGGTCTCCTTGATCGGCTTGCCGTTGTCCAGGGTCTCCAGGACGGCCAGCTCGCGGCTGCGCTCCTGGATGATCCGGGCGATGCGGAAGAGGTACTTGCCCCGCTCGGCGCCCGGCAGCGCCGACCACTTCTCGAAGGCCTTGCGGGCGGCCTTCACCGCGCGGTCGACGTCCTCGGCGCCCGCCTGGGCGACCTCGGAGAGGACCTCCTCGGTGGAGGGGGAGACGGTCTTGAAGACCTTGCCGTCGGCCGCGTCGACGAACTCGCCGTCGATGAAGAGGCCGTAGGAAGGAGCGATGTCGACGACGGACCGGGACTCGGGCGCCGGCGCGTACTCGAATGCAGATGCCATGTTGATCAGTCCACCGTCACGTAATCGGGGCCGGAGTAGCGGCCGGTAGCCAGCTTCTGGCGCTGCATGAGCAGGTCGTTGAGCAGGCTGGAGGCGCCGAAGCGGAACCAGTGGTTGTCCAGCCAGTCCTCGCCCACGGTCTCGTTGACGAGCACCAGGAACTTGATCGCTTCCTTGGTGTTGCGGATGCCGCCGGCCGGCTTCACGCCGATCTGGACGCCGGTCTGGGCGCGGAAGTCGCGGACCGCCTCCAGCATGAGGAGGGTGTTCGCCGGGGTGGCGTTGACCGCGACCTTGCCGGTCGAGGTCTTGATGAAGTCCGCGCCGGCCATCATGCCGAGCCAGGAGGCGCGGCGGATGTTGTCGTACGTGGAGAGCTCGCCGGTCTCGAAGATCACCTTGAGGCGCGCGCGGTCGCCGCACTCCGCCCGGATCGCGGCGATCTCCTCGTAGACCTTCAGGTAGTGGCCGGCGAGGAAGGCGCCACGGTCGATGACCATGTCGATCTCGTCGGCGCCCGCGGCGATCGCGTCGGCGGTGTCCGCGAGCTTCACGGGGAGCGCGGCGCGGCCGGCCGGGAAGGCGGTGGCGACGGAGGCGACCTTGACGTCCGTGCCCGCGACGGCGGCCTTGGCGGTGGCCACCATGTCCGGGTAGACGCAGACGGCGGCCGTCTTCGGGGTCGTGCGGTCGGTCGGATCGGGGTTGACGGCCTTGGCGGCGAGCGCCCGGACCTTGCCCGGGGTGTCCGCGCCTTCGAGCGTCGTCAGGTCGATCATGGAAATGGCCAGGTCGATGGCGTACGCCTTGGCCGTGGTCTTGATCGAGCGGGTGCCGAGGGATGCGGCGCGCGCCTCCAGGCCGACGGCGTCGACGCCGGGCAGCCCGTGGAGGAAGCGGCGCAGCGCACCGTCGGACGCGGTCACGTCGGCGAATGCGGATGCTGCGGATGCAGTGGTGGGCATGGTCACCAGTCGAGCATATCTACGCGCGTAGCGACCTGTACAGGGGAGCCCTTCGGTCGAGCCCGAGGTCACATCAGCAGCTATGGGGGCAGTGACGCCTGTCACACGCCTGTGACGTGGAGCGGACCGGTCCCGCATACAAGATCTTTAGATTTTTATCAGCAGCCAGCCAGACCTCACCGGAACCAGTCGGACCGAGAAAAAGCGGCATGCGACTCACCTACCCATTGACCTGAACACCACAGGAGTCGTTATGCGCACCGCCCTTCGCACCGCCGTCGCCACCGCCGTCGTCGCGGGTGTCGCGATCACCCCGGCCCTCACCGCGGGCGCCGCCTTCGCGGCCACCCCGGCCCCGGCCGCGACCAGCACGACCGGTACCACCGCTACCGATGCTGCGAAGGCGGATTCTCCGGCCACCGGGACGCCGAAGGCGACCGCTGGGACCACGGCCCCGGCGGCCACGGCACCGGCCGCGAAGGCCACGGCCACGACGGCCCCGAAGACGACGGCGCCGGCCACGACCGCGCCGGCCACGGCCGCGCCGGCGACCGGCACCTACGTCCGGACCGTGGCCCTCGCCAACGGCGACCAGGCAAAGATCTTCAAGGTCTCCGCGGCCCACTACCGCGCCGAGGTCGTCCGGCAGGGTGAGCGGGTCGGCACCGTGGACGCCGCCGGCGAGGCGGCCGTCGGCAAGTGGGGCGACATGTACGTCGTCCTCTTCCCGAACGGCGAGGCGTACTCCTGGAAGGGCAACCGCACCCCGGTCCGCGCCGCCACGGGCACGTACGAGCTCGCGAACGGCGCCCGCGTGGAGCTCACGGAGAAGTCCGGCCGCCACGTCCTCACGGGCAACGGCGAGCTGCTCGCCGTGGTGAGCGGCGTCCGCCAGGTCGCCCGGTTCGGCGGCAACGTCATCGTCATGGACGTGGACGGCGGCTTCGCCGCCTACGTCCCCGGCTCCGCCAGGCAGGCCGCCCCGAAGCTCCTCACCGCGAGCGGCTACGTCCGCACCGTGGCGCTTCCCACCGGCGGCGAGGCCCGGATCCACCGCGTCTCCGAAGGCCACCACCGCGCCGAGCTGTTCTACAAGGGCAGGAACGTCGGCACCCTCGACGCCGACCACTGGTCGGTCGCCGCCAACAACAACGGCGCCTTCTTCGTCCTCAACGCCGACGGCAGCACCCACGGCTGGGTCGGCAACTACATCCACGCCAAGCCGGGCCAGTACAAGCTGGCCAACGGCGTCCGCCTGGAGGTCGTCGAGAAGGACGGCCGGTGGGGCCTCCAGCAGATCCGCCTCGGCCACGGCACGGGCGTCTCCTACGTGAAGGGCGACCGCACGGTCTACCGCTTCACCGGCGGCGGCCTCGTCGTCCTGGAGCAGGGCGGTGGCCTCGCCGCCTACATCCCGGGCTCGGCCCGACAGTCCGCCCCCGTGCCGTACACCCGTGACGACCAGTGCACCGTCACCACGACCGTCAGCATCGGCGCGGGCACCGAGGCCGAGCTCACCATGAGCCCGAACGGCCCGACCGCCACCTTCCACGACGCCGGCGACGACACCCCGGTCTTCTCGAAGCTCGACCGCAAGCACCCCGCGCTGCCGAAGGACGCCGGGATCATCGCCCGCATCGACAACCCCTTCGGCGCCACCCCGACGCTCTACACCAAGGTCGAGGGCGGCGTCGGCAGCAAGGGCGGCTCGCAGGCCTTCCCGAAGCTGCCGAAGGGCTGCACCCTCAACCCGGTCACGGGCGGCACCACCGTCCCCACGGGCAACAACGGCAACACGGGCACCTCCGGCAACACCAGCAACACCGGCAACACCGGCTCCACGGGCACCACCGGCGGTCAGACCTCCGTCGTCCCGCAGGGCGGCGTCGCGGCCGGCGCCGAGCTCGGCACCTCCGACACCGACTCCACGGTCCTCTACGCGACGGGCGCCGGTGCGGCCTCCCTCGCCGCCGCGGGCCTCGGCTTCGTCGTCCTCCGCCGCCGGGCCGGCGCGCGCGGCTGACCCACCGCCCCGAGCTGACCCACCGCCCCGAGCTGACCCACCGCCCCGAGCTCACCCACGCCCCGGCCGG
>NZ_JBFADU010000047.1:0-8509 GCF_040641575.1 Streptomyces sp. NPDC020807 | reverse complement strand
GTCGCGGGTTCGGCGGTCGTGGCTGACGAGCAGGGCGGCGCGGAGGGTCTCGCGGGCCTGGTGAAGGCGTCGGAGACGTTCGGTCTGGTCAAGGCGGTCCCCGCCCACCTCCCGCTCCTGGCGGAGATGCTCACTCCCGAGCAGGCGGCTGCTTCCGCCCGTACGTGGGTCGTGGGTGGCGAGGCCCTGTCCGGGACGGTCGTCCGTGACTGGCTGGAGCTGGCTCCCGAGTCCGTGATTGTGAATGAGTACGGCCCGACGGAAACGGTCGTCGGCTGCTGCGTGCATGAGATCTCTGCCGGTCAGAGTGTCGGGGACACGGTGCCGATCGGTCGTCCGATCGCGAACACCCGCCTGTACGTCCTCGACCAGCGCATGCGCCCGGTCGCTCCGGGTGTCGCCGGCGAGCTCTACATCGCGGGCACGCAGCTGGCCCGTGGCTATGTGAAGCGCCCGGCGTTGACGGCTGAGCGTTTCGTGGCCAATCCCTTCGAGCCCGCCGGCCGTCTCTACCGCACGGGTGACATGGCCCGCTGGACGAAGGACGGCCTGCTGGAGTACCTCGGCCGTGCCGACGAGCAGGTCAAGGTCCGTGGTTTCCGTATCGAGCCGGGCGAGGTCGAAGCCGTCGTCACGGCGCACCGTGAGGTCGCCCAGGCGGCGGTCGTTGCCCGCAAGGACACCCCGGGGGACACCCGCCTCGTCGCCTACGTCGTCCCCACCGACCCAGACGAGACCGACGAGGGCCTGGCGCGAGCCGTCCGTGACGCGACGGCCCAGCGGCTCCCCGAGTACATGGTTCCGTCCGCGGTGGTCGTCCTCGACGCGCTCCCGCTGACCGCCAACGGCAAGCTCGACCGCAAGAACCTCCCCGCACCGGACTACGCCGATGCGGCGGGCTCGGGCCGCGGCCCGGCGAGCCGTGAGGAAGAGGTCCTCTGCGAGGCCTTCGCCCAGGTCCTGGGCGTCCCCGAGGTCGGTGTGCACGACGACTTCTTCGCCCTCGGCGGCCACTCCCTCCTCGCCGTCCGCCTGGTCAACCGGATCAGGACGGTGCTCGGCATCGAGGTGGAGATCGCCGCGCTCTTCGACGCACCCACGGTCGCGGGCCTCGCCGCCCAACTCGTTCACCCCGAGGAACACGCCGAGCAGTCAGAGCAGTCCGAGCAGTCCGCACGCTCGGAGCAGTCCCGACCCGCGCCAACAACCCGCCCGGCGTTGCAGCCGATGCGCCGCAACCAGGAGGAGTCCCGATGATCCCGTTGTCCTTCGCGCAGCGGCGCCTGTGGTTCATCAGCCGGCTGGAAGGCCCGAGCGCGACCTACAACGTCCCGGTCGTCCTGCGACTGCCGGCCGACGTGCGCCCCGACGCGCTCGACGCCGCCCTCCGGGACGTCATCGGCCGCCACGAGGTCCTGCGCACCGTCTTCGACCTCGTCGACGGCGAGCCCTACCAGCGGATCCTCCCCCCCGACGAGCCGGACTGGGCGCTGACGGTGACCGAGGTCGCCCAGGCGGAGCTGTCCGGGGCGATCGACGAGGCCGGGCGGTACGCGTTCGACCTCGGCGCCGAACTCCCCGTCAGGGCGCAGCTGTTCCGGACCCCGGACGAGCAGGTCCTCGTCGTGGTGATGCACCACATCGCCAGCGACGGCTGGTCGGAGGGCCCGCTCACCCGGGACCTGACGACCGCGTACGAGGCCCGTGCCGCAGGCCTGGCGCCCGCCTGGGAGCCACTGCCGGTCCAGTACGCCGACTACGCGCTCTGGCAGCGTCAGCTGCTCGGCGACGGGAACGACCCGGACAGCGTGATGTCCCGGCAGACCTCCTACTGGCGCGAGGCACTCGCGGACGTTCCCGAGGAGCTGGAGCTCCCCACGGACCGTCCCCGGCCGCCGGTGGCCTCCCACCGGGGGCACATCGTCCCGCTGAGCGTCCCCGCCGCGGTGCACCAGCGGCTCGCCGCGGTGGCGCGGGCCGAGGGCGTGACCACGTTCATGGTCCTCCAGGCGGCCCTGGCCACCCTGCTCTCCAAGCTCGGCGCGGGCACCGACATCCCCGTCGGCACGGCGGTCGCGGGCCGCACGGACGAGGCCCTCGACGACCTCGTCGGCTTCTTCGTCAACACCCTCGTCCTGCGCACCGACCTGTCCGGCGACCCCACGTTCCGCGAGGTGCTCGCCCAGGTCCGCAGGACCGTCCTCTCCGCCTTCAAGCACCAGGACGTCCCGTTCGAGAAGCTCGTCGAGGAGCTGGCCCCGGCCCGCTCCCTCGCCCGCCACCCCCTCTTCCAGGTCATGTTGACTGTCCAGAACAACCAGCGGACCGTCATCGCCCCCGCCACCCCCACCACCACCGGGACAGCGCCCGACGCCCGCGAAGCCGGCACCAGGGCCGCCAAGTTCGACCTCGACGTCTCCGTCCGCGAGCTCTTCGACCCGAAGGGGGCCCCGGCGGGCCTGCGAGGCTCGCTCACGGTCGCCGCCGACCTGTTCGACGTGGCCTCGGCCACCCGCCTCGCCACCCGCCTCGGACAGGTCATCGACCAGGCGACCGCCGACCCCGGCCGTACGCTCGCCTCGATCCGGATCCTCGCCGAGGACGAGCGCCGTCGGGTGCTGACCGACTGGAACGCCACCTCCTCCGACGAGCCCGCCACCCCGGTGCACGAGCTCTTCGAGCAGTGGGCGGACCGCACCCCCGACGCGGTGGCACTCACCGCCGACGGCACGGACGTCACGTACGCCGAACTGGACGCGCGGGCGAACCGCATCGCCCACTACCTCACCGGTCAGGGCATCGGCGCCGAGGCGGTCGTGGGCCTGTGCCTGCCGCGCGGCGCCGACATGATCGCCACCATCCTCGGCACGTGGAAGGCCGGGGCCGCCTACCTGCCCCTCGACCCGGCGCAGCCCACGGACCGGATCGCGTACATCCTGCGCGACAGCCGCGCCGCGCTGGTCCTGACCACCGAGGGCCTCTTCGACGAACTGCCCGCCGGCCGCTCGCGCCTGGTGGCCCTCGACGGAACGTTCGTCGAGATGCAGCTCGCCGCCGCCCCGACCAGCCGCCCAGGGCGCCCCCTCGACCCGCAGTCCCTGGCGTACGTGATCTACACCTCGGGTTCGACCGGCCAGCCCAAGGGCGTGGCGGTCACCCACGGCGGCCTCGCGAACTACACGGCCTCGGTCCCCGACCGTCTCGGTTTCACGGGCGAGGGTGCCCGCTACGCGCTGCTCCAGGCGCAGGCCACCGACCTCGGCAACACGGTCGTCTTCGCGAGCCTCACCACCGGCGGCGAACTCCACATCCTCGACGAGGCAGCGGTCACCGACCCTCACGCCGTCGCCGCCTACCTCGCCGACCACGAGATCGACCACTTCAAGATCGTCCCCTCGCATCTGGCGGCCCTGGCCACGTCCGGCGTCGAGCCCGTCCTGCCGAGGCGCTCCCTCGTCCTGGGCGGAGAGTCCACCCCGCCGGCCCTGGCCACCGCGCTCCTCGCGGCCGCAGCCGACGAGCGGGCGGAGATCCACAACCACTACGGCCCCACCGAGACCACCATCGGCATCGCCACCACCCGGCTCACCGCCGAGGGGATCGCGGGCGGGAGCGTTCCGGTCGGCACGCCGATCGACAACACCCGCTTCTACCTGCTCGATTCCCGCCTGCAGCCGGTCCCGGTCGGTGTGGTCGCGGACCTGTACGTCTCCGGCGCCGGCCTCGCCCGCGGCTACGTCGGCCGCGAAGCCCTCACCGCCGAACGCTTCGTCGCCAACCCGTACGAGCGGGGCGAGCGCATGTACCGCACGGGCGACCGGGCGAAGTGGACGCCGGACGGCCAGGTCGTCTTCCTCGGCCGTGCCGACGAACAGGTCAAGATCCGCGGCTACCGCATCGAACCCGGCGAGGTCCAGGGCGTGATCGCCGCCCATCCGCTGGTCGACCAGGCCGCCGTCATAGCCCGCGAGGACAACCCCGGCGACACCCGCCTCGTCGCCTACGCGGTCCTCTCGACCGACCTCGAGACCGGCGACCACGACGACCACGACGACCACGACGACGCGTACCGTGTCGAACTCTCCCGCACGATCATCCAGTTCGCGGCGCAGCGACTGCCCGGCCACATGGTCCCCTCGGCGGTCGTCATCCTGGACGCCCTGCCCCTGACAGCCAACGGCAAGCTCGACCGCAAGGCCCTGCCCGCACCCGAGTACGCCACCGGCGGCGGACGCGCCCCGTCCAACGCCCGCGAGGAGATCGTCTGCGCGGCCTTCGCCGAGGTCCTCGGCCTCGACGCGGCAGGCACTGGCACCGGCACCACCCCCGGCGTCGGCGTGGACGACGACTTCTTCCGCCTCGGCGGACACTCCCTCCTCGCGATCCGCCTCGTCGAGCTGCTCCGCCGCCAGGGCGTCACGGTCTCCGCGCGGGCGCTGTTCCAGACGCCGACCCCGGCCGGTCTCGCGGCCTCGGCGGACGCCGAGCAGATCGCCGTGCCCGAGAACCTCATCCCCGCCGGCGCCACCGAGATCACGCCCGCCATGCTGCCGCTCGTCGACCTCACCCCCGACGAGATCGCGGCCGTGGCCACCACGGTCACGGGCGGCGCGGCGAACATCGCCGACATCTACCCGCTGGCCCCCCTCCAGGAAGGCCTGCTCTTCCACCGCCTCCTCGCCGAGGGCGGGGACGACGCCTACGTCCTGCCGACGGTCGTCGAGTTCGCCACCCGCGCCCGACTCGACGCCTTCCTCGACGCGCTGCAGAACGTCCTGGACCGACACGACATCTTCCGCACGTCGATCGTGTGGGAGGGCCTGCGCGAGCCGGTCCAGGTCGTGTGGCGCCACGCCACCCTGCCCATCACCGACGTCGCTCTCGACGCGGACGACACCGACCCGGTCGCCGCCCTCGTCGCCGCAGGCGGCTACGCGATGGACCTCGGCGAAGCCCCCCTGATCCGGATCCACGCGGCCGCCGTCCCCGGCGGGGAACAGTGGCTGGCCCTGGTCCGGGTCCACCACATGGTCCGCGACCACACGGCTCTCGACATCCTCATGGAGGAAGTGCGGGCGTTCCTGGACGGCCGGGGCGCGGACCTCCCGGACCCGCTGCCGTTCCGCACCTTCGTGGCGCGGACGCGCGGCGCCGCCGCCGACCGCACCGCACACGAACGCTACTTCGCCGACCTCCTCGGCGACGTCACCGAACCGACGGCCGCCTTCGGCGTCGCGGACGTACGAGGCGACGGCGCCGACTCGACGCGCCAGGTCGTCCCCTTCGGCGACGGCCTGACGGACCGGATCCGACGGGTCTCCCGCCGCCTCGGCGCCAGCCCCGCCACCCTCCTGCACCTGGCGTGGGCGCGCGTCCTCGCCGCGGTCAGCGGCCGCGAGGACGTCGTCTTCGGGACGATCCTCTTCGGCCGGATGAACGCCGGCGCCGGCTCCGACCGGGTCCCCGGCCCGTTCCTCAACACGCTCCCGGTCCGGGTCCGTACGGACCGCCTCGGCGTCCTCGAGGCCGTCACCGCGATGCGCGGCCAACTGGCCGAGCTCCTGGAACACGAGCACGCGCCGCTCACCGTCGCACAGCAGGCCAGCGGCATGCCGACCGGCGCCCCGCTCTTCACGGCCCTCTTCAACTACCGCCACAACAACACGCACAGCGCGACCGAAGCCCGGCCGCAGGCGCGACTCCGGCCCGAGAGCCGGCCCGACGCCCCGCGCGACGAGCAGCTCGACGGCATCAAGACCGTCTTCTCCCACGAGCGGACCAACTACCCCCTGCTCGTCTCGGTCGACGACAACGGCGACGGCCTCTGGGCCGCCGTGGACGCGGTCGCGCCGATCGACCCGCGCGGCGTCGGCGAGTTCGTCCGCACGGCGGCCGGAAACCTGGTCACCGCCCTCGAATCCGCCCTCGACCACGACGAGGACGTCCCACTCCGCTCCGTCCAGGTCCTGGACGAGACGAAGCTGCGCCAGGTGCTGACCGAGTGGAACGACTCGACGGTCGACTTCCCCGGCGACGCCACCGTGGTCGGCCTCTTCGAGGCGCAGGTCGCACGGACGCCGGGGTCGGTGGCCGTCGTCTCGGGCGGCGCGGAGCTCTCGTACGCGGACCTGGACGCCCGCGCCAACCAGCTGGCCCGCCACCTCGTGACCCAGGGTGTGGGTCCGGAGTCGTTCGTCGGTGTCTGCCTGGAGCGTGGCATCGAGTCGGTCGTGGCGCTGCTCGCGGTGCTGAAGTCCGGGGGTGCGTACCTGCCGATCGACCCGGCCTATCCGGCGGACCGGATCGCGTACATGCTCGCGGACGCGAAGCCGACGGCGCTGCTGACCTCGACGAGCACGTCGACGGCCATCCCGCGGTCGGAGGACGCGACGACCGTCCTGGTCCTGGACGAGCTCGACCTGACCACTCTCCCGGCCTCACCCCTCGGCGTGGGCATCCGCCCCGAGCACCCGGCCTACGTCATCTACACCTCCGGCTCCACCGGACGCCCCAAGGGCGTCGTGGTCGAGCACCGGTCGGTCGCGGGGCTCCTCGGCTGGGCGGCGGCGGAGTTCGGCGGAGAGGACTTCCGGCGCGTTCTCGTCTCCACGTCCTTCAACTTCGACGTCTCGGTCTTCGAGCTCTTCGGCCCCCTGGTCTCCGGCGGCACGGTGGAAGTGGTCCGCGACCTCCTCGCCCTGGCCGACACCGACACCCCGGTCGGCGACGTCAGCCTGGTCAGCGGTGTTCCCTCGGCCTTCGCCCAGATGGTGGCCGCGGGCGAGATCCACGCCCGCCCCAGGACCGTCGTCCTGGCCGGCGAGGCGCTCACGGCGGACGCCGTCGCCGGCATCCGCACGACCATCCCCGGCGCCCGGGTCGCCAACATCTACGGCCCCACCGAGGCCACGGTCTACACGACCGGCTGGTACGCGGGCACGGACGCGGGCACCGAAGGTGCGGTCCCGATCGGCCGCCCGATCTCCAACGCCCGGGTGTACGTCCTGGACGGCACCCTGGCCCCGGTCCCTGCCGGTGTCGTGGGCGAGCTGTACATCGCGGGTGCGGGTCTGGCCCGCGGCTACCTCGGCCGTCCCGAGCTGACCGGTGAACGCTTCGTCGCGGACCCGTTCTCGTCCGACGGCGGCCGCCTCTACCGCACCGGAGACGTGGTCCGGTGGAACGCGGACGGTCAGATCGAGTACCTCGGTCGCGCGGACGAGCAGGTCAAGATCCGTGGCTTCCGCATCGAACTGGGCGAGGTCCAGTCGGCGATCGCCGCGCACCCCGAGGTCGCCCAGACGGCCGTCATCGCCCGCGAGGACACCCCGGGGGACAAGCGGCTGGTCGCGTACGTCGTCCCGAACGACACCACGCCCTCAGCCGCCACCACCTCCGAACTGGCCACACGGATAAGCGACTTCGCTGGCGAACGCCTGCCGTCGTACATGGTCCCGTCGGCGGTCGTGGTCCTCGACGCGCTCCCGCTGAACGTCAACGGCAAGCTCGACCGCAAGGCCCTCCCCGCCCCCGAGTACGCCACCGGAGCCGGCACCGGCAGCCGGGGCCCGGCGACGCTCCGCGAGGAGCTCCTGTGCGGAGTCTTCGCCCAGGTCCTCGGCCTGCCCGAGGTCGGTGTGGACGACGACTTCTTCGCCCTCGGCGGCCATTCCCTCCTCGCCGTCCGCCTCATCAGCCGGGTCCGTACGGTCCTCGGCGTCGAGGTCCCGCTTCGGGCGTTGTTCGACACGCCGACGGTTGCCGGTCTGGCAGCCGGTCTCGACGGCGCGGGTCGGGCCAGGCTCGCTCTGGCGGCGGGGGAGCGCCCGGAGCGTGTGCCGCTGTCCTTCGCGCAGCAGCGCCTGTGGTTCATCGGTCAGCTGGAGGGTCCGAGCGCGACCTACAACATCCCGTTCGCTCTCCGCCTCGACGGCGGCGTCGACGGGGACGCACTCGCCCTCGCCTTCCGTGACGTGGTCGGCCGGCACGAGGTCCTGCGGACCGTCTTCCCGACGGCCGAGAACGGCGAGCCCTACCAGAGCATCATCGAACCAGCGGACGTCGAATGGCAGTTGGACCGCATCGCCGTTCCGTCCGTCGATCTCGACACCGCCATCGCGAAGGCAACCACCCGGGAATTCGACCTCACCCGTGAGATCCCCATGGCAGCAACCCTCTTCGAGGCGGGTGCCGAGGAGCGGGTGCTGGTCGTGGTGCTGCACCACATCGCGGGTGACGGATGGTCCATAGCACCGCTGGCCCGGGACCTGTCCACGGCCTATGCGGCGCGAAGTGCCGGAGAGACGCCGACGTGGGAGCCGCTGCCGGTCCAGTACGCGGATTACGCGCTGTGGCAGCGCGAGCTGCTCGGTGACGAGAGCGACACCGGCAGTGTGATGGCGCGTCAGATGGCTTACTGGCGTGAGGCTTTGTCTGGTTCTCCGGAGGAGTTGGCGCTTCCGTTCGATCGTTCGCGTGCGGCGGTCGCGTCGCATCGTGGGCACCGCGT
>NZ_JBFADU010000046.1:0-19933 GCF_040641575.1 Streptomyces sp. NPDC020807 | reverse complement strand
ACATAAACACCAATCACAGCAAAAACTATTTTTTTTATTGTTTCTGTTTTTATGAGGTTTCTTCTTCACTTCTGCTGTGGGTCCCCGCCGGGGGGGCACACCCACCGCCACGGCGCGGCGGGGCGCTTCAGTACGGTCAGTGTGCCCCGTGCCTTCCGTGCCCTCTGACCTGCACTTTTGCGACGGGCGGGCCATTCGCGGGGCGGGCCTGCGGCCCCGCCCCGCGAGACGGCGAGTCTCGCCTCCGGCGAGCCTGCCCGCTCTTTGCTACTTTGAGTTACTAGACCAATCCCCATGTCCCCCAATCTAGATCAATGACACCGGGATTTGTCAAGAGTCTGGGAGTAACTACTTTTAGTCACCCCCTTCCGGTGCGACCGAACGCGCTCCGTAGTCGGAATCTGATGACTCATCAGAAAGCGCGGGTTGGAGGGTGGGGAGGACCGAGCGCCGAAATATCTGACCAGATTGACCGTTCGCCATCCCACCCCGGGGCATTGGACGCAATCCGGGCAAAGCGCGAGGATAGATGAAAAAGCGCAGATAACGGGCCGGGGAGCATGAGCGCGATCCGGCCCGCGCTGCGCCTGCCGGCCGTTTAGGCGGGCGCAGCATCCGGCGGGAACTCTCCTGAAGGGGTGTCCCCTTGCGGGAAAACTGAACGTACTGAACGTACGGGCGGGAGAAAGTGCCTCTGACCTGCGGGAATGCATACGTTCAGTTGGCCGCGAGGAACTGAACGTCCAGCGGGCGAACTGAACGGTGGGACCGGGGCGAGGAGCGGCCCATACATGCCCTGACCTGGGGAAACACCGTATGTTCAGTTCCCGAGCCGAACTGAACATACGAGGAGGCCCCGAGCTTCCCAACTGAACGTGCGCCCGGAGTGCCGGCGCTTCCCGGCGGCGGCCCGGCCCTCGGTTTCACGGTCGGAATCTCCTGACGGGGTGTCCCCTTGCGCGAAAACTGAACGTACTGAACGTATGGGCCCCTGAAACGGCCCCTGACCTGCGGAAACACATACGTTCAGTTGGCCGTGAGCAACTGAACGTCCGGCGGGCGAACTGAACGGTGAGAGAGGGGCGAGGAGCGGCCGATACCCGCCCTGACCTGCGGAAGCACCGTACGTTCAGTTCCTGCGCCGAACTGAACGTACGGCGGGCGCCAACCGCGCCCGAACTGAACGTAGGGCGGGGCGCCGGCCTTTCCGCCCCTCGATCGAGCGGCCCCGGCGGTACGGCGCACGGGCGCAGCCGCGGTGCAGTACGGTCCCGGGCATGAGCGCGACGGAGGCCCCTGAGCCCTACTGCTGGTGGTGCGGCACGAAGCAGGGCCAGGGCGAGCGAGACCCGCGCTGGGTCCTCGTCCAGGGGCCCGGCACGGCCATCTGTAGCGACTGCATCGACCTCGTGACCGTGGTCGTCCAGGAGGCCCGAGCCAAGGAGCCCCAGCGCGGCGGGCACTGATCTTCAGTGCGTGCAGTACGGTCCGTGCATGGTTATGAGAATCGCCCTGGTCTCCATCAAGCCAGGCGTGGGCAAGACGACGTCCGCCATGTTCGTCTGCCAGTCCCTTCACGAGCTGGGCCTCGCGCCGCTCCTGATCGACGCGGACAAGGGACAGAGCGCGCTGGAGTGGATGGAAGAAGCCGAGGGGCTCGACTTCCCGGTGGTGGGCCAGGCCATCACCACCCTGCACCGCAGCCTCCCCGACCTGGAGAACGACCGGGGAGCGGTCGTCATCGACGTGCCCCAGCTCGAAGACCACGAGTCGATCGCCCGGGGCGCGCTGCTGTACGCGGACGTCTGGGTCTTCCCGGTGGCCCCGGCCGGCATCGAGGTCCGGCGCACCAAGAAGAAGCTGACCGAGAAGCTGAACGCCATCAAGGACGAGCGGGAGCGCTTCGGCCTGCCCCGCAATCCGATGGTGGAGGCCGTGCTGCTCAACCGCACGAACCGCCCCTACGCCACGAAGACGGGCCCGGACGCCGACGTCCGCGAGGCCCTGACGACCGGCGAGAGCCCGCTGCATGTGCTGACCAATCAGGTCCAGTTCCATGACGACCTGTACCGCCAGTGCTACGGCCTGCCGGTTGAGACCGAGGGCACCACGTACCCGGACGTCACCAAGGAACTGCTCGCATGGTGGGAGGTCGCGAAGTGAGCGACGAGGAAAAGGCCGGCACCAAGACGCCCCGCCGCCGAGGCCGCCGACGCACGGACTACAAGAAGACAGCGAGCGACGGCGCGCACGCCCCGGTGGTGCAGACCTCGATCCGCACGGAGCCGATCCGCGTCACCCTCGACCTGAAGCCCGCGCAGCACCGGGAGCTGAAGCGCTGGTGCAACGGCGCGGCGGCCGAGCTGGACCTGTCCGCGGTCGCCCTCGCCCCGGTCCTGCGGCTCCTGGGCGAGGAGCTGGTGCGCAACCCCGAGCTGGCGGAGACCATCAAGGCCGAGCTGAGGAGGCAGGCCGCCGAACTGCACTAGCCAGGCTGCAACACGTGTCACGGCCCCACCGGGCAAGTCTCCGGTGGGGCCGTTTGTGTAGGTCAGGGGCGCAACGCGGGGAGCGTGACACCTAGCGTGACACCTAGCGTGACACTCGGCGTGACACCTAGAAGATCTCGCCCTGGGCGTCGGTGCCGCCCGAGCCCCGGTCCTCGCCGGTGTCCTTCGGCTGACTCAGCGGCGACCAGTCGAAGCCGCTCACGTCGTGGACGTGAATGTCGTCCGGGTCGACATGAAGGTACTCCCCGATGGCCTTCTTCAGCTCCTGGACGGCGGCGTCCTCGCCCTCCTCGACGTACTTGTTGACGACCTCGTTCAGACGACCCGGCGGCAGGTTGCCGCCGAGGTTCAGGTCACGGGGCCGGGAGTCCGAGCTGATGGTGATCCAGGCCGTCATCTGCGCACCGCCGCTGAGCGGGGCGCCGCTGAGACCTTCACCCTTTCCGGTGGAATCCGCGATGCGCTTCCGTCGGCCCTTCGGCACCAGGGCCTCGCGGGTCGCCTTGTCGAGCTTGGCGACGCTGTCGGCCTTCGGCTTCTGCTTGCCCGACCGCCACCGCCGCCAGGTCGTGAGCGAGATCCCGGCCGCCTTGGCGGCCTCCTTGTCGTCGCCCTTGTGCTTCTTCTCCAGCCACTTCAGGCGGTCGGGCAGGGACTTCTTCTGCTCGCGCTCGATGGCGCCGGGGGCCCGGCCGGTCAGTTTGCGGATCAGCTTGTCCCGCAGCTTCTCGTGGCCCTCGTCCTCGGTTCCCTTCGGCATGTCAGGCCCCCTTCACCTTCGTCGTCTTCGCGATCCACTCGTCCACGGTCATCGTGGTCTTGCTCTTGAACTGCCCGAGCCCGGTCCCCAGGACGAGGCCGGCGGGCACGTCGTCGGCGGCCTCGACCGCGTCGGAGACGTAGACCAGCTCGTCCAGGTCCAGCTTCACGGGGAAGCGCGGGTTGGAGGTCGGCTGGTTGTCCTTGCTCAGCGGGATCACGCCGCCCGCCTTGTACGCCTTGCGCAGGATGCCGGTCCAGGCCGCGTCCCGGATCGCGTAGCCCCAGTCAGGCCGGGCGATCGTGCTCTGGGACTCGTCCTGGAGCTTGCCGTGCAGGGTCCGGAAGGTGCCCTTCAGGGCGTTGTAGACGGCCAGCTCGTCCGGGTCGGTCGGCTTGCGGTCGGCGTCGACCGGGCCGCTCTCCAGCTCCGCGAGGGCGCGCTGCACGACCTCCTTGAAGTCCCGGAACGCCTTGTACTGGACGCCTTCCGACAGCCACCCCTCGTGGATCTCGACCTCGATGCCGGTCTCCCGGTACAGGCCGATGATCCGGGTGGTCACCCAGGTCTTGGTGCCCGGGGCGGTGTGCACGACCGGGGCCGGGAGCAGCGGGTGCGGCCAGGTCGGCACGGTGATGAGCCAGAGGCCGGCCTTCTTCGGGTCGAACTCCGGGTACATCACGCGCTCCAGCTCGTTGACCGCGATCAGGGCCTCGGAGTAGGCGGGCAGGTAGTTCTTGTTCCCGTCGAAGCCGTGCACGCGCTGCATGGCGCGCTCCTCGTCGGTGAGGTCCCGGCTCCAGGTGTTCAGGTAGTCGTAGGACGGCCACTGGTTGCGCTGCATGGCCATGAACCGCGGCTTCTTGCGGACGTGAGGGGACTTCAGCATCAGCTTCAGTGCGTTCAGTGCCGTCCGTGCGGCACTGACGGAGAACGTCCAGGTCGTCAGCTCGGTGAAGCGGTGCAGCCGGTAGGCGAGCGCGGTGGCGTCCGGCACCTCGGTCTCGTTGTCGCGGGGGAACGCCCGCTCGACCAGCCACTCCGCGACCAGGACCCGGGTCATGCCGGGGAAGTCCCGGTGCTGAAGGACGCTCATGGGCATGACGTTCGGCTGCTTGTCGCGGTTGAACGGCTGGTGCCATCCCGCCTCGACCAGGGTCAGCCACGGGACCTGGAACGCGGCGGCGGCCTCGCGGTCGGCCTTCCGCTTCTGCGGCTCCCAGACCGACCCCTTGGTCCGGGGCCAGCACTCGTCCGCCAGGCCGTAACCGGGGCGCAGGTCCGCGCCGATGACCACGGTCACGTCCTCGGTCGTCGCGTGCTCGCGCAGCAGCTCCAGGAGCGCGGGCAGCGACGTCAGGGCCTCGCCCTCGATCGGCACGAACGCGGAGCCGGTGGCCTCGGTGAGGTAGCCACCGGAGGCGGCCCACACGCTGGACGGGGCGTGCGTCGGGACCTCGGCCCGCTGCTTGCCCTGCTGCTCGCGCTGCCTGGGCTGCTGCTCCTGCTGCTCGCGCTGCTGCACCGGCTGCTGCTCGGGGTGCTGCTCCTGCTGCACCGGCTGCTGCTCGCGCTGCTCCTGGACGACCGGGGCCGCGGCCGACTGCTGCGGCACGACCGCCTTCGGCTCCTGAGCGGGAGAGGCCGGAGCGGCGGCCGGCACCGCGTCGCCGGACGGGCGCAGGTGCTCGTCCAGCATCGGCATCGGGGCCAGGGGCTCGTCCCCGGCCTCGGAGAGCGGCGAGGGGGTGAACTCCTCGGGGTCCTCCTTGGTGACCCGGCGGAACACGTAGCAGTGGACGTAGCCGATGGTGTCACCCAGCCACTCACGCTTGGTCAGGCCCTGCCGGGACTTCGACTCCTCCAGCACCAGGCGGCCGTCCTCGCGCAGGTCCCGCAGGCCGGTGCGCGGCGAGACGATATCGGCGGAGGCGCAGATCACCTTCAGCTTGTTGGAGAACACCGCGAGGCGCTTCTCCCCGGCCTCGTCGTAGACGCAGCCGTACGCCTCGGAGACCGACAGCGACTCCATCGCGCTCGCCGTGGTCACGACGCCGCTGGTGTAGGCGGCCTTGGAGGGGAAGAGGGACGGCTTGGTCGCGAAGGTCTCCGCGATCACGGACATGAGCTTGTCGCCCTGCCGCATCGAGGTCTCGCGCATCTCCGCGACCTGCTGCGAGTAGACGCGGAGGCCGGCCGACAGCGCGTTCGCGCGGGCGCCCTGCACTCCGGTGATCTCCTCGAACAGCTCGGCCCCGGCGACGCCGACCGCGATGTTCTTCCCGATCCGGGCGTCCGGGCCGCTGGTCTTGTGCACGCCGAGGTCGCGCTGAGCCTTGGCGATGGCGAGCCAGGCGCGGTCCAGGTCGATCCCGTCCCGCAGCCACTTCAGCGGCCACCCGTACGCGAGATCGGCCAGGTACTTCAGCTCGTCCGAGGTCTGGGCGTCGCGGGTCAGGAGGAACGGGAGCTCCAGGACACGGACGTTCAAGCCCTCCTGCTCGGTCGCCATGCCCAGCAGGGAGTCGTTGCCGGTGGAGATGACGACGCCCCGGTACTTGATCGTCCGGTCGGTGCCGCCGCCCTTCTGCCGGGCGCGGGTGCGCTGGGCGCCCTCGGTCAGGGTGAAGATGAGCTGTTCGGCCTCGCGGGGCGTCATCCGGCCCACCATGCCGATCTCGTCGCGGAAGGCCGTCAGGCACCCGAGGCGCAGCAGGTCCTCGGTGTTGGCGACCTTCGCCAGGTTCCACGTGCCCATGACCTCTTCGGGCCGCCCGAAGAAGGACGACGCAATCTTGATCATCGAGGACTTACCGCCGGAGCTTCCGCCGCCGGTGTGGCAGATGAAGCACTGGAGCCGGAACGGGGCCAGGTAGACGCCGCCGATCGCGACGCCCAGGTACAGGGCGGCGTTCTCGTTGCCCGCCTCGCCCATCAGGACCGAGATCCGGTTCCACACGCCCCGGGCGTTGGCCTCGGTGCCGCAGGTCTCGCCGTACCCGTGCGGGCCGACATCGCCGGGCGGGAGCTGGAGGCCGTCCGCCGTCCAGCCGGGCACGGCCTCGACCCGCGGGGCGTCCTCGGCCAGCTTGGAGATCGCGGTACCGGCGGCCTTCACGACCTTGTCGTCCAGGGGGGCGAAGCCGAAGTCGAGCTGCTCCATCCAAAGACCTGCCTTCAGGCCGTCACGGCCGCAGAGGATCGTCATGGTGCCGGCGGCGTCGACCGACAGCCGGAACTCTCGCACGGTGATCTTCCGGTCACCGCCGCGTCGCAGCACCACTTCGAGGACATAGGGGAGGGGCGCGACCATCTCCCAGCGGGTGTCTTCGCCCCGCCCGGTCTGGAGGTACACGCCGCGCGGGTACGTGTCGTCCGCGCCGATGGAGTACGCCCACGAGCCGCTGCTCATGGGGATGGAGGGGCCGGGCCTGCCCGGCGTCCTCTTCGTGTCGCTGTTCGTCTGTGCCTGGGGAGGCACCTTCCCGCCTTTCTGGCGGGGTGTTCTAGCACACTTGCCCACTGGTGCTGCTGGCCTGGAGGTCAGCCGCTACAGTGGACGCGACGAGGGCGCTAGAACGCCCGCCTTTCGGAAGATCCCCAGCCCCACGGCTCTGACCTCGTGGATGTGGCTGGGGATTTTCTGTTATCGGTTGTGGATCAAAGGACCCTAACGGGTGAAGCGGACACCGGGTTCCGGTGTCAGTCCAGGTCCCAGCTGTACGAGAGGTCCCAGAGGTGCACCGGCATGACGTGCACGGTGACCTCGACAGTCCGTCCCTGAGCGGTGCGAGCGACGTGGGTCAGCTCGTAGACCCGGGAGTCGGACGGGAGCCGGAGCACTTCCTGCTCGTGCTCGTCGGGCGTCCGGGTCCGGATGGTCTCGGTCACGGACTTCTGCTGGCTGTTGCTCTCGCTGAGGCGGCTGATGATGCCGCCTGTACCGGTGTCGGTCTGGCTGGCACCGGCGGACGAGGCGACGTCCTGGGGCAGGTACGTCACGGCGATCTGGACCGGGACGTCGTCCGCGAACATCTCCCGGGACCGGGTCACGACGGTAGAGCCCGGCTCGACGTCCAGGAGCTTCGCCACGCTGGCCGGCGCTTCCTGCTCGCCCGGGACGGTCGTCCACCGGGGCTGAAGGCCGTGCTGCTTGATCTCCGCGTCGAAGGCGCCACGGGCGCCGTGGGCCTCCCTGAAGCGGGTCGTGTAGCGGGTCGGGACCTGTCGAAGGATGACAGGGATGGGCTGCACAACTGCCTTCTTTCCTCGTCGGATGAGTACGCCCTCGGCCATCAGGTGAGCGACGGCCTTGTTCACCAGGGCCCGGCTGCTGCCCAGGGTCTCCGCCAGGTCGGCCTCGGAGGCGAGGGCGGCCCCCGGCTCCTGGCCCGCTACGAGTGAGCGCAGGGCCTTGATCGTTGCGGGAAGGCTCGGCTTTTCGCTGGTCATGGGTCCTCTCCTGATGCCGATGTGGTGTGACACAACGTATCACCTGACCCCCTATTCTGCCGTCTTCAGGGTCTAAGTTGTAGTCATCACTTGCATTGTTACACAATCCCTGTCAGTGTGATGACGAACGCAGACCCCGGAAACGGGTGAGCCCGACCGGGCTCCTTGCACAGATGACCGGTCGGGCTCCAGTCCCGAGAGGGACCGCGTCCAGGCTATGGCCTGGGTGCCGGCCCCTCTCACATGACCCGAGAGGAACCCCCCGTGAAGTTCAAGAACGAGCGCCGCACCCGCATGGTGGAGCGCACCCACGACGGCGTCACCAACGAGGTCCCCGAGCACTACGACGTGCCGGTCCCCGTCCTGCCGAGGGACTGGGACGTCCTGGCCGTCCGCGCCGGCGTCACTGTCGTCGGCGTCCTGACCACGGTCGCGGTCGTCTGGTCGACGGTCAGCATCGGTGCCCTGCTGGGCGGCGGCATCGGCTTCGCCGCGGCCGTGGTCTTCGACCTGGCCTGGATCGTCAACGTCCTGCTGGAGTACCTGAGCCGCTTCGACGCCGACAAGCGCGCCTTCGCCAAGAAGCTCGGGTGGGGCCTGCTCGCCGCGACGATGGGCGCGATCCTCTGGCACGGCCTGAAGCTCGACAACGTCGCCCTGGGCGTCGTCGGCGCGGGCGTCTCCCTCTTCGCCAAGGTCCTCTGGATGGGGATCATGAAGTTCATCAACCGAGACCTGAGCGAGGCCGACCGGCACTGGGTCGCCGCCGAGGTCTCCAAGGCCAACGCCAAGCTGGCCGTCGCCTCCGCCCGCCGGGCCGTCGCCCGCATGGAGAACTCCGCCGCCGCCGAGCTGCTGGCCGCCGAGCGCGACCGCACGATGATCCAGCGCGCCGTGGCCGCCAACCGCGCCGAGATGGCCGAGCCCGTCGCCGCCGACCTGCCGGTCATCGAGCACACCACCCTCCCGGCCCCGATCGCCCAGGCCGAGGTGCCGGCCATCGAGCCGACCCGCAACACCGAGACCCTGACGGCCGCCGTCGACCGGATGCGCCTGGCCCAGCTCGCAGCCGCCGACGGCTACGGCGACACCTGGCACCGGGCGAGCCGCGAGGCGGACGAGGCCCTGGAGACGGCCCTCGCGGACGGCTGGAGCATCAAGGACGTCATGGGCGCCGAGCGCCCGGCGACGATGGCCGGCCGCGAGCGAGAGCTGGAGCTGAAGAAGGCCGCCGCGACCGCTCCGGACGAGTCCGGACTCCCCTTCAACGTCCGTCCGGACGCGTCCGGACGTCCGGAGCGGACCGGGTCCGCGCAGGTCACGGGCTCGGACGAGGGTGAGAGCGTCCGCCCGGACGTTCCGCAGCGTCCGGAGCCGCAGCCGGAGCACACCGGGCCCAAGGAGCGCTCGGAGCGCGTCCCGGACCAGCGTCCGCCGTCGATCCGGGCGGGGGTCCGGCTGCTGACCGGCATGGGCATGGACGACGCCAAGAAGATCGCCACGCAGCTTGCCCAGGTGCTCGGCCAGGACGTCTCCGAGGAGACCGTGGCCCGCGAGATCCGCCGGGCCAAGAGCCCCGCCGGCGGTGCGGCCGAGACGACGCTGAAGGACCCCGGGACGGGCCTCTACAACTAGGCCCGGAAACCCGGAAAAGGAGAGGGGGGAGAATTCTCCCCCCTCCCTGAAAGCCCCTCATATCCCGCCCGGCGGGAAAGGCTTACCGGCTTGTCCGACCCGCGTAGTAGGAATGCAGCAGCAAGAAACCGCAGTTACGGGGAAAGGGACCGCGCCCGGTCGCAACGGGCGCGGCCCCACCGGTCCTTTCGGACCGTGCCAACTCCTCTGATCCACCGCAGGGAACAGGAGTAGCAAGCAGATGATGGCACGCAAGCAGCAGCCGCAGACGAACGACAGCGAGGCCGTGGCGAAGGCCCTGGCCGCCCTGCCCACCACGGCCTGGCGCTTCTTCTCCGGGGCGCCGATGGACGGCAAGCCGCGGACCGACGCCACCTGGACCCACCGGGGCACCCGTACGGCCCGCGAGGACGGCCGCCAGGCCCACCGCTGGGACTACCTCTCCCGCGCCGAGCGGGCGGGCGTCCGCTGGGCCGCAGCAGCCGCCACGGGCGGCACTGGGTACGCGTACGTCAACGACCCGACCACCACCCTCGAAGCGCTCCAGGCCGGCGGTTTCACCCTCGGCTCGGCGGCCTCGGCCTGGGTCGGTTTCCGGCTCATGGACGGGGCCGTGACCTGGCGTCACCACCGGGACTGGATCTGGCCCCTGCACATCGCGCTCCGCGAGAAGCTGGGCTACCCCGAGGGCACCAAGCCCTCCCGGTACATCCACGTTCCGGTGAATTACGAGCAGATCACCGGCGACGCCATCCGTATCGACCTCCCCGCCGATTTCGCGGGCGAGGAGGGCATTAAGAGCGCGGTGAAGACCACGCTCACGAACAAGCTGGCGCTTCAGGACGTCACTTTCTCGTGGCACACCGAGGGCAAGAACCACCACGTCCTGGTGAAGCAGTCCCCGCGCCCGCCGTCCAAGGTCCTTTTCTCGGACCCGGAAGTTCAGAAGCTCATCGAGAAGATGCCGGAATCGGCCCCGCTGATCGGCCTTTCCCACCGTGGAAAGCCGGTCTCCGTCGACCTGGACGCGGAATCCCCGCACGTTCTGGTCTCGGCCGGTACGGGTGGCGGTAAGTCCGTCATCCTCCGCGCGATTTTCGCCCAGCTCCTGAAGCACGGAGCCGAAGGCGCGGTTCTCGACCGCAAGCGCCACTCGCACAAGTGGGTGCGCGGACTTCAGGGCGTCGCCTATCACCGGGAAATCGCGGACATTCACGATGCCCTCGTGGCCCTCGGAGAAGAGGGCGAGCGCCGTAACCGAATCGTGGACGCCTGGGAGGGCGACGACCGCGACGCCCCCGTGGGCCCCCGTATGGCGATCCTCCTGGAGGAGGCCAACGCCACGATCGGAAAGCTGAAGCGGTATTGGAACGCGGTACGGAAGACGAAGGCCGACGAGGACGGCCCCGCCGACCCGAAGGAATCCCCCGCGATTGACGCGCTGGGCGAAATCCTTTTCATGGGCCGCGCGGTCAAGATGCACGTTCTCCTCGTCGCCCAGTCCGCCACCGCCGCCGCCCTCGGCGGCCCGGAGATGCGCGAGAATTTCGCCACCCGAATTCTCGCGCGCTACACCCGGAACGCCTGGAACATGCTCGTCCCCGAGGTGCAGCCGGCGCCCAAGTCCACCCGCCACGTGGGCCGCGCGCAGGTCGTCCTCGGCGGCGCGGCCCACGAGACGCAGGTGCTCTTCTTCACCCCCGAGGAGGCCCGCCGCTGGGCCGAGCTGGGTCGCAACGTCGCAACGTCTCAGCGTCCCATCACACCCGCCCACCTGGGACAGGATGCTGTGAACGTCTCAACCGAGGCTGTGACGCAGACCCTGCCGGCCATCCCCGCGCAGGGCGGCCCGGCCCCCCTGCGCGAGGACGCCGAGGGCTTCAAGGCCGACATGGAGGCCCTGTTCCAGACCGAGGCCACCGAGGAGCTGAAGGCCGCCCCGGACCCCGACGCCCCGGTCACCCTGAAGGAGGCCGTGGAGAACGAAATCGTCTCCGTCAGCCTCGCCGTCCTGCGCAAGGAATCCAGCGACAAGACGCGTGGAAAGGAATTCCCCGCCTCGGTCGGAATCCACCCCAAGACCCGGGGCAAGCTCTACCGGCCCTCCGAGCTTCAGCGCTGGGAGCGCAACCGCCCGAAGGCCGGACAGACCGCCGACAACGACGACTGACCAATATCTGATCCGGGGGCCGGTCCACACCGGACCGGCCCCCGGGAAAGGCCCGGAATGGGAATCCTCAGCTATTTCCGCGAGAAGAAAGCAGAAGCGGAAAGAGAAAAGGCGCGAGAGCACCACTGGAAACTGGTCAACAAGTCCGCCGATATGGCGATCTCCGAACTCGTCCGGGACAACATCCGATCCGAGCACGGCTATCTGTACGCCGCCGACGTAATCCGGATCGGACGAGAACACTTCAACTACGAGATCCCGACCGAGGACGCGGACGCCGCGCTTCACAACCGGCTCGTCCACCGGGGATACAACCCCCGAAGGTTTCAGCCGAATTGGGATTACCACCACGGCCCCACGATCCGCGACAAGGAACCCGAACCGTGCAACGGATTCGATTACCTGTCGCAGGACCTCCCGGACTACCCGAACTGCCGCCGCTGCAACTGGAACATGACGACCCACCACGCGAGGAAGGCCAAGGAAAATGCCGAAGACTGACCCCGAGATCCCCGTTTCGCTCTCCAAGGAAGACGACGAGGAGAGCGGCCGGAAGTCCTGGCTCCCGGCCTGGGTGAAGTTCCCCAAGTGGACCCCGACCGCACTCATCTGGTCGGCCTGCTTCCTCTCCGCCGTCGCCCTCGCGACGATCGTCAATTTCGTGACGCGGGTGATGCTCGCCCTTCACGAGTCCTCGCTCCCGTGGTGGGGCCTGTTCTTCGTCTACTCGTTCATCGGCGGCGCCCTCTTCCGGGCCTCCAAGGAATTCGCCGCCTGGTACTCGTCCGGCAAGAGCCGATGGGGCGTCTTCACCCGCTGGGCCAAGGGCCTCGTCTGACCCGCCGTCCGGCCCCGGCGGAAGTCGCCGGGGCCGCCCCCGAATTCACCCGAAGGAGACAGCCGTGACCGACACCCGATTCCCCGCGAGCAGCCGCGGAACGCTTATCCCGCTCATGGTCGACGCCACCACCGGCCATGTCCGCAACCTCGACCTGGAGGTGACGCCGCACCTGCTGGTGGTCGGCCGAACCGGATACGGCGCGACGTCCGCGCTCCGCCTCCTCGCCGCCCAGGCCGCCAAGGGCGGGATGGACGTCCGCGTCATCACCGCCAAGCCCCGGGAGTGGAACAGCCTGACCGGCCTGCCCGGTCTCGCGGTCCACAACGCCCGGGACGAGACCGGCGCCCCGTTCGCCATCGAGGAGTTCACGTACGGGATGACGTCCCACCTGGAGGACTTCCTGTTCGAGGGGCAGAAGGCCAACGCGCTCCTGGTGGCCGACGGCCTGGCCGAGCTGCGCGGGGTCCTGCTGGGCGGAGGCGCCGAGCGGCGGCCGGCCCTCGACGCCCTGGCGGAGGTCGCGCTGCTCGGCCGCGCGGCCGGGTACCACCTGGCGGCCTCGATCCGCGCGGACCAGGCGGGGCAGATCCCCCGGGCCTTCGTGGACTGCTCGGCGGTCCTCACCCTCGGCCCGATCGGCAACCGGGTACGGGGCGCGCTGCTGGGCGCCGCGCCCGGACCGAGCGGGGCGCCGGCGGGACTGGGCGGGGGCGAGTTCGCGGACTACGACGGCCCCAGGCCGGTCCGGACGCTGTGGCTGGACGAAGCCCGGCTGTGGTGGCCGGAGGACTGACGAGCGGCGCAGGACCCCTTCGAGGCCCCCGCCCAGGTCAGGGCGGGGGCCTCAGTGCTTTCAGTGCGTGCAGTGCCTTCCGTGCCTCACCACCTGCGAAGAATCTTGCGAGACCGACTTGACCCGACTGTACGGAAGTCCGTACAGTCAGTCATGTACGAAGTTCCGTACAAACCCTCTGGGAGGTCCCCGTGATCAAGCACCCCACCCTCCGCGCCCTCGCCGTCGCCCTGCCGATCGGCGGCCTGCTCTTCGGCGTCCAGCACCTGTGGGGCGAGACCCCGGCCCGCTGGCTCGCCGTCGCGCTCCTCGCCGGAGCCCTGGCCGACCTCTGGTTCCACCGCACCAGCCGCTCCGGCTACTGGATCGAGCGCGGCACCGACTCCGAGGTCGGGGAGCCCTGCTGGGTCGTCAAGGGCGGCCCCTTCGTGGACGAGGACGACGACGAGACCGTGGTGGGCGAGCTGGGCACCTACCGCCAGGCCCGCCAGTACATCGCCCGCAACGAGCGGCTGTGGGCCGAGGCGATCGACCGCCAGGGCGCCCGCGGCTGACTCTCCGGCCGATGTGCCCCGCACCCCCGCCCCGGGCGTGCGGAGCGCATCGGCCGGAGAGCCCGGCCAGGAAGGAGCACCCCGTGACCAGCAAGAAGATCCAGGCCCTGGACAACCAGGAGATGTGGGTCCTGACCCCCGCCGAGCAGGCCCGCCTCGTCGCCCTCGCGGGCCGCGCGGGCGTGAAGATCGTCCGGGGCAAGAGCCCGGAGAAGCTCGGCGGCCGGATGGACCAGGTCTGGGCCGACGCCCGCGCCCGCATCCTCGCGGAGGAGAAGGCCGCCGAGGACGCCAAGCAGAAGAAGGCCGATGAGAAGGCGAAGGCCAAGGCCGCGCGCGGCTCCATGTGGTGGTGACCAGCAGCCGGACGCAGCAGGGCCGGGACGCCTGAATCGTCCCGGCCCCGCTCGACACCGAGGGGGAACCTCGATGCGAAAGCGACGCTACCGCCCCGCCGGCGAATCCGGCGCCATCCCCGAGTACCGCAAGCGCCTGGCCCCCGAGGGCCTGGCCACCCGCCGCCAGCTCCGCGCCCGGGGCCTTCGCCCCGCCGGGCACGACCCCGTCGCCCAGGTCCGCTACTGGCGGCACGGGTGGCAGGTCGCCTACCTCTACCGGATCGACCTGGCCAAGCCCGTCCGCCCGATGACCCCGGGCCGGTGGCGCTCGGTCCAGGCCATGATGCGGGCCCGCCGCACGTGCCGTCAGTGCGGCACTGAACGTCAGTACGTCATCCCGTCCTCGGTCGGCTGCTGCAACACCTGCGACGGAGTGCCCGATGCCGACTGACCTGACCCCCACCCCGGACTTCCCCGGCATCCACCTCGGAGGCCGAAACGGGGCGTCCTACGCCTGCGCCTGCGGCAGAGTCCGCAGGGAAGGCCCCGGCCTCGACGTCGAAGCCCTCTCGGCCGAGTGGGAGACCCACCGCGCCGAGTGCCGGCCGAAGCGGATCGGGCCCGCAGCAGCCCCGACCCGTTCGGGTGGCACGACCAAGAACCGCAAGCGCACGACCACCGACGTCGCCCACGATGGCGGCCTGTTCTAGAGGAGAGACCCGTGACCTACTCGGCCCCGACCCCGGCGACCGCGTACGCCGAGGCCCCGCCGATCGCCCGCGAGACCATCGCCCTGCTGCGGCTCCGCCGGGAGCTGGGCGACGAGCGCCCCGCCTGGTACCCGCCGGTCGGCGTCCACGAGACCCGCGAGATCCTGCTGCGCGAGGCCGCCCTCCTCGACCGCCTGGCCCTCACCGACGCCGAGGCCGGCCCTGACGCGTTCGCCGCCGCCGAGGCCATCCGGGACTTCGACGCCGCCCGCGGCCTCGGCCCGAACGGCACCAGCGAGGGCCCCGTGCCCCCGGACGCCCAGCAGTGGCAGGACGACCCCCGCGGCTACGTCCGCATGGAGTACGAGCACTGGCTGACGGTCCCGCCGTGGAAGCCGCCCGTCCCCGCCGCCCAGGCCGGGAAGGACCGCGCCTGATGGACACCTCCAACCTGTCGCCCGCCGACCTCTCGCACGCCCTCCTCGTCGCCGTGCTCATGCACAACGGCGGCTCCCTCGACCTGCCCCGCGAAGCCTTCGCCCTCGACGCCCTCGGAGGCCCGGACGGCGCCTGGCACGCGGTCGGCATGGAGCCCCAGGAGGACGGCACCATCCGTATCTCCGTCCGCGTCCGGCCCGACGTCGACGGCGCGGGCATCTCCACCTACTGAAGGAAGGCCCCACCCATGACCGACCACGCCCCGACCGTGCTCCTGCGGACCGCCGAGGAGTTCGAGGAGCTGCGCCGCGCCGTGACGACCGTGGAGATCCCGGCGGACCTGCCCCGGTGGCACCCCAACGAGATCTCCCAGTGGATGACCGAGCTGGCCGAGGACGAGTCCGTGTCCGTGGACGACCGCCGCCGCGCGGCCCTCGCGGAGGCGTACGCCCTCGGCATCGAGCCCGACGACCTGGAGGAGCCGGCCGACGTCTGACCGGCGCTCCGCAGCACCACGAAGGCCCCGCCCACCCCCGGGCGGGGCCTTCAGTGCGTTCAGTGGGTGCAGTGCCTTCCGTGCCTAATGACCTGGCGAGACGACTTCCTGAGAACCACTTGACGGCATGTATGGAAGTCCGTACAGTCTCTCATGTACGAACTTCCGTACACGACTGCTGGGGAGGGCTCCATGAACGCCAAGGTCACCGCCGGACTGCTCGGCCTCTTCACCATCTGCGGCCTGGCGATGGCCGCCCTGGTGGGCTTCTTCGCCCTCGACCACGGCGCCACCACGACCGCTGCCGGCACCTTCGCCGCCGTCGTCTACACGGCCACCGTCGCCACCATCGCGAAGTGCGCCGGCCGCTCCGGCTCGGCCGCGGTCTGCCAGACCCTCCTCCTGATGGTCGGCGGGGCCGTCGCCCTCCTCGGCGTCGCGCTCCTGCGCCCGACCGGCGTCCGGCTCACGCCCGCCACCTGACCCACCGCACGACAACGGGGCGGCCACCCACTGCCAGGCGCGCGGCCACCCCGTCCGACCCGATCCGAACCAACAGACCAGGAAGGCACCCATCATGACCGACACCACCGCCGCCGCCGTCTTCGCGGCCGTCTTCGCCGCCCTCTGGATCGCCCACAGCGTCGGGGACCACTGGGTCCAGTCGAGCTGCCAGGCCGCCACCAAGGGCCTGCCCGGCTGGACCGGCCGCGCCGCCTGCGCCCGCCACGTCCTCGGCCTCAGCCTGACGAAGGGCGCCGTCCTCGCCCCGGTTGCCCTCCTCCTGGACCTCCCGCTCACCGCGGCCGGCCTCGTGCTCGGCCTCGGCCTGGACGCCGCCTCCCACTACTGGGCCGACCGCCGATCCACCCTCGCCGCCCTGGCCAAGGTCTGCGGGAAGGGCGAGTTCTACTCGCTCGGCACCCCGACCCACCCGGCCCACCCCGTCACCGCCGAGGGCACCTACGCCCCCACGCTCGGGACCGGCGCCTACTCGCTCGATCAGTCCTGGCACGTCCTGTGGCTCGGCATCGCCGCCCTGATCATCGCCACGGTCTGACGAGGAGGAACCCCATGTTCAACGCAGGAGACAAGGTCCTCTTCCTGAGCTGTGAGGACGACCCCCGGGCGGTCGGGAAGACCGGCGTCATCATCGACGAGGTCCCCCCGGGCCCCCTCACCGAGGGCCGCTGGACGGTCGGGAGCATCAGCATCTGGATCGCCCCCGTCCTCGTCCACGCCCACGAGATCCGCAAGATCGGCTGACCGGCTCACCACCGCCCGACCACTCACCAGACCAGGGGGAACCCACATGCTCGCCACCGTCCTCGCCATCGTCGGAACGCTCCTCGGCGCCATCGTCACCGGCTCGATCCAGCACATCAGCCAGCGCTCTACCCGCCGCGCCGCCGACGCCGCCGCCCGCCGGGCCGAGGGCCTCGCCGCCCTCACCGACCTCGTCACCGCCCTGTCCGACCACCGCCGCGCCATGTGGGTCCGCGAGGACCTGAGGCTCCGGGGCGAGGACTGGACCGAGGCCCGCGCCGAGAGCCACCGCACCCGCTCCGCCATCACCGCCCCGCTCCTGCGCGTGCAGCTCGTCCTCCCGGCCCTCGCCCCGGCCGCCCGGAAGGCCGCCGAGACGACCTACACCCTGCGCGGGGTCGCCGGCCGCGACGTCCTGGACGTCGCCCGGGACAACGCGATCCGCGCCACGGACGAGCTGGTCGCCGCCGCCGGCCTCGCGTACGCCTCCTGACCCAACCCCACGACCACGGCCGCCCGACCGGGCGGCCGACCCTCCCACCACAGAAGGAGTCCCCGATGGACCCGATCGCCTTCGTCCCGCCCAAGGAGTCCCGCCTCGGCGGCGGAGACCTCGTCATCAGCCTGACCCCCAACCAGTCCAAGGCCCTCGGTCCCGAGGCCGGCCCCCTGGCCGACTGGTTCCACTCCGCCCTGATGGCCCTGGCCCTCCTCCGCACCGGCCGCAACTCCGAGGGCGAGCCGTACTTCGCCGGACCGGCCGACTGGTACACGGTCATCAACGACCTCGACCACCGGCTGATCCCCCGCCTGGAGGGCATCCGGGACGCCGCCGTCCGCGCCCACGCCCGCACCGGCGGCACGGTCCAGGACCTGGCGTTCGCCATGGACGTCGCCCGCAGCACCGCCCAGTACCGCCGCGAGGCCCTGCTGAAGGCGATGGAGAGCGTCTGGGAGACCTGGGCGGTCGACGGCGGCCCCGAGGACAAGGGCCGCCCCGAGGACTACGACCCGCGCACTGCGCCGCCGAAGTAGGCCGTGGTAAGCGGCGCCCGACCTCACCATGGTGAGCGCCAACCTGATAGGTCAGACCCCCAAAACCCCAGGTGAACAACCCTGCTGATAGGCCGTGGTAAGTCCCGTGGTGAGTACGCCGCGCCGGACTCACCACGAAGGCCGGCACCCGAGGCCCGCCGATCCCCGGCGGGCCTCCGTCATGCCGCCGCCCACCCGGCGACGGCCGATCGAAGCCGAGGAGCCCCTGATGACCCCGACGTACGAGACCCACCAGCGCCGCGCCGTCGAAGAGGACGGCACGGTCCACGCCGCCCGGTACGCGGGCGACCGCCACAGCTTCACCACCGCCTGCGCCGTCTACCCCGCGCCCGCCGCCGCCCGCCTCGACTCCCGGCCCCTCCTCCGGATCACCTGCGCCGGGTGCCTCGCCGCCCTCCGCGCCTCGGACGGAGACGACCACCACGACGAGTGCGCCGAGGGCCTGGCCCTCGGGGACGTCTGCTGCTGCGCCGTCATCGAGGCCGAGGAGGAGGCGTACCGCCAGGAGCCGGCCGACATGTTCGCCCGCGAGTGGGGCACCCACTGAAGGCACTGAACACACTGGCCTTCCGTGCCACCTGACAAGCCAGAACGGCCCCGCACACACCCGTGCGGGGCCGTTCTGGCACTCCAGGGCCCTCCGACCCTCCAAGGCCCGCAGAAGGCCGTACAGGGCCCCTACTGGGCCCGGCGGAGGGCGGCCCGCAGGACGTCGCCCGTCGTCACGATCTGCTCCCGCAGCCGGTCCCGCTCGGCCAGGGCCTCCGCCGGAGCCGCCGACGCTCCGGCCGCCACCAGGGCCGCCAGACCGGGCGGAGCACCGGCCCGGAGCGCGTCCTTGTACTTCCCGACCGGCCCGTCCCCCCACCGCGACGCCCACGCCCACAGCGCCTCGACCGCCGGCGCGCTCGTCCAGTAGCAGCCGCGGACCATCTGCTCCGCGACATCGTCCGGGAGCTTCACCGTCAGCCGCGCCGTCAGGGCCGTGCTCTCGTCCTCGCCCTCCTGGTTGTTCGGGACGCCCACCGGGCGCCCCGGGGCGGACGCGGCCTCCGCCGGCACCGGCTCCCAGTCCCGGTCCAGCCGCCGGGCCCGCAGCTCGGCGCGGACGGCCCGGAGCATCACCAGCTCCACCGACCCGGCGAGCTTCCCCGAGGCCCGCAGCCGGGCCCGCTCGATCCGTACGCGGGCCCGCGCCTCGCTCAGCGCCCGGCCCCGCAGACCCGGGATTCCCTCCCGCTCCCGGGCGGCCTTCAGCCACTCCTCCTCGGCCTCACGGGCGGCCTTTACTACAGGCTTGAGCCCCAGCAGATCCGCCGGGTACACGGCAACGACGAACGATCGCGACATGGTCGGAGAGTGTAGCGACGTGTCGAAAGTGGCCCCTGAGCTGCGAACTTACGGTCAATCTGTCCAGATAGATCAGAACCGGGCCCCGGCCCCGGGCCGAGGCCGGCCTCTGAGAGCCGAGCGGTCCCGCGCACCCTCGCCGGACCCGTTCCTGATGAGTCATCAGAGAACGACCACGGAGCGCGTTCGGTCGGGATCGGAGTACGTGACAGAAAGTAGTTACCTCTAGACGCTTGACAAAGCATGGGCAGGTTGTTCTAGATTGGTCGACATGGAAATTGGTCTAGTAACTCATCGTAGCGAGCGAGGGGGCGGGTTCGCCGGAGGCGAGACCCGACGTCTCGCGGCCCGGATCGCGGGCGCGAACCAGAATCGGCCCACATTGCACAAAACCGCAGGTCAAAGCACACGGAACGCACGGCGGCCACTGAACACACGGAACGAGGCCCGCCGGCCGACTCGCCCCGGACCGCCGAAGGCGGTCACTCCGCGTCGCCAAGACTGCCGAAGGCAGTCAGTCAGCCGACGTCGGATTCGCCCTCGGCCGGCTCACCGCCCGGCGTG
>NZ_JBFADU010000045.1:0-24116 GCF_040641575.1 Streptomyces sp. NPDC020807 | reverse complement strand
TTCGTTCCTGTTTCCAGGCCCTCCGGGCGCTTCCTTCGTTTCCGACTCTATCAGATCTTTTCGATCCGATTTCCTCGGTGCTTTCCGGTCCCTTTTGCTTTCGCTCTAGGGCCTTTCAGCGGTTCCGACTTTATCAGAATCATTTCGGCCGACCTAATCGGTGACTTCGTGATTCGAATGAGAATCGGAATGACTCCGTGGAATCGAATTCCGACTGGAGTGAGCAAGACTCTACTTGATCGCTGCCGAGCTGTCCAGCTCTAGGCAACCGTTTGAATCTACCTCCCCACTGTCGCCATGTCAATGGCTTTTGTGGGCACCGGAGGACCTTAGCAGGTTCTCGGGGGCCCGCGCACATCAGGCGGCGGTGGGGAGGACGGTGTTGCGGTCGGCCTCGTCCAGGTCGCCGGTGGTGCCGGTGCGGGCGGCTCGGGCGCCGAGCACGTACACGTACACGAGAAAGGCCAGCTCAGCGGCGACGCCGAGGGTGATGCGGGCCCAGGTGGGGAGGTCGGAAGGGGTGACGAAGCCTTCGATCAGGCCCGAGACGAAGAGGACGAGGGCGAGGCCGATCGCCATGCCGATGGCGGCTCGGCCCTGCTGGGCCAGCGCGGCTCGGCGGGTGGTGGGGCCCGGGTCGACGACGGTCCAGCCGAGGCGGAGGCCCGTACCGGCGGCGACGAAGACCGCCGTCAGTTCCAGCAGGCCGTGGGGCAGGACCAGGCCGAGGAAGACGTCGAGGCGGCCGGCTGAGGACATCAGGCCGATGCCCACGCCGAGGTTCAGCATGTTCAGGAAGAGGACGGCGAGGACCGGGATGCCGAGGAAGGCGCCCAGGACCAGGCACATGGCGGCGGCCTGGGCGTTGTTCGTCCAGACCTGAGCGGCGAAGGAGGCCGCCGGGTGACTGGAGTAGTACGTCTCGTACTGGCCGCCGGGGCGGGTCATCTCGCGGAGGTCCGCCGGGGCCCCGATCGCGGCCTGGACCTCCGGATGCGTACCGATCCACCAGCCGATGAGGGCGGCGAGGAGGGTGGAGAGGAGGGCGGTGGGGACCCACCAGTGGCGGGCGCGGTAGACCGCCGCGGGGAACCCGGCCGTCAGGAAGCGGGTCGCGTCGCGCCAGGAGGCGCGGCGGGTACCGGTGACGGTCGCGCGGGCTCGGGCCACCAGTTGGGTGAGGTGGGCCGTGAGCTGGGGGTCGGGGGCGCTGGACTGGACGATCGAGAGGTGGGTGGCCGTGCGCTGGTAGAGGGAGACGAGTTCGTCGGCCTCGGCGCCGGTGAGTCCGCGGCCGCGGCGCAGGAGGTGGTCCAGACGTTCCCACTCGGCGCGGTGGGCGGTGACGTAGACGTCGAGGTCCATGATCGGCTGCTGCTCCAGGCACTGGCTGCGGACGGGTCCGTACTACTGCGGCGCGCTGCGGTTCAGCTTGGCAGACTGGCGTTCGGAGGGGTCTCGAAGGGCGGAGAAGGGGAAGGGTGGGTGCCGTGGGCGGGCTGGTGACCGGGGATGCCGTCGTGCTGGGGGTGCAGCCGGCTCGGCTGCCGAGTCGGGCTCTCGCCGTGCTCATCGACCTCGTCGTGGTGTGGGCGGTCTTTCTGTTCGTGTCGGTCGGGCTCGCCGTGGCCACGGCTTCGCTGGACGACGCCGCCGCGGCGGCGGTGTCCATCGCCTCGTTCCTGCTGGTGCTCGTGGGGGCGCCGATCGCCGTGGAGACGCTGTCGCACGGGCGGTCGCTGGGGAAGCTGGCGTGCGGGCTGCGGGTCGTGCGGGACGACGGGGGGCCGATCCGGTTCCGGCACGCGTTGGTGCGGGGTGCCATGGGGGTCGTCGAGATCCTGCTGACGTTCGGGGTCGTCGCCTGCATCGCGTCGCTCGTGTCCGAGCGGGGGCGGCGGCTCGGCGACGTGTTCGCGGGGACGCTGGTCGTACGGGAGCGGGTGCCCGCGGCGGCGCGGGCGGTGGCGGTGCCTCCGCCGCCGCCGTGGCTGGTGGGGCGGTTCGGCGGGCTCGACCTGTCGGCCGTGCCGGAGACCCTCTGGCTGGAGGTGCGCCAGTACCTGACGCGGGCTCGGGAGCTGGACCCGGTCGTGGGGCGGCGGCTGGCGGAGCGGTTGGCCAACGAGGTGGTGGCGCGGACCGGGACGCCTCCGCCGCCGGGGGTGCCGGCCGACGCGTTCCTCGCGGGGGTGGTGGCCGAGCGGCAGGCTCGGGACGTACGGCGGTTGGGGAGTGCGCCGGGGATGGGGGACGTGGCGGCCGGTGTGCCGGAAGCGGGGGCGCGGGCGCCCGTCCGTGAGGTGCCTGCGCCGCCGGCCGTCGGTGACGGCGGGACTCGCCCTACCGGGTTCGCTCCGCCCTGCTGAGGTTCGGCCGCCTCAGGGGAAGACCGAGGGCGGGGTCTCCAGGTGTTCGAGTTCGATGCCGGGGGCCGCGAGGACCACGTCGCCGGCGATGTGGACCGTGTGCCGTTCGCCCGTGTCCAGGGTGCTGACCTGGTACTCGTCCACCAGCAGGGGGCCGTTGTCAGTGGCGTGCGCTTCACTTCTCAGCAGGGCCCAGGACTGGTCGACCGTGAGGGGGGCGAGCACCGGATCCGTGAGGGCGACGAGCCTGACGCGGGTCTCGGGGGAATCGGGGGTGAGACGCAGGAGTCGCGTGATCGCGACGAGGAACGCCGGGGACGTGCCGGTGAAGGCGTGGGCGCGCACATTGCCTTCGGTGGCGTGGGTTCCGGTGGGGTCCGTGCGGACCCAGGTGACGCCGTCGAGGGCCGCTCCGCGGACCTGCCAGCTCGCGGCGTGGAGTTCGAGGCGGATGGGGCGGCCCAGTTCGTCGACGGCCAGGTCGACGGAGCCGCGGTGGTCGCCCGAGGGGGTGACGGTCTGGGAGACGTAGCGCCAGCCCGAGGGGCCGGGGGCGCAGTGGAAGTGTTCTTCACCGAGGGGGGTGTGGTCGTGCGGGTCATGGAGCGAATAGCGGCCGCGGGGCATGGGTCGGTCCTCGGGAGACGGTGCTTCCAGGTGCGGTAGCGGGGGTACGGGGCTGGGCTGGGGCGGTGTCCGAGCGCGGGGCTCGGGGCGGAACGGGGCAGGCCCCCGGCACGCGGGGTGCGGGGGCCTGCCGGGAACCTCTACGGGTGTCCGGGGCGGCTGGGCGTCAGTGCGCGGGTGCCGCCGGTCGGGGCATCAGTAGCGGTAGTGGTCCGCCTTGTACGGGCCCTCGACCTGGACGCCGATGTAGGCGGCCTGCTCGGGGCGGAGGGTCGTCAGCTTGACGCCGAGGGCGTCGAGGTGGAGGCGGGCGACCTTCTCGTCCAGGTGCTTCGGGAGCGTGTAGACGTCGGTCGGGTACTCCTCCGGCTTCGTGAAGAGCTCGATCTGGGCCAGCGTCTGGTCCGCGAAGGAGTTCGACATGACGAAGGAGGGGTGGCCGGTCGCGTTGCCGAGGTTGAGCAGGCGGCCCTCGGACAGGACGATCAGGACCTTGCCGTCCGGGTAGGTCCAGGTGTGGACCTGCGGCTTGACCTCGTCCTTGACGATGCCCGGGGTCTTGGCGAGGCCGGCCATGTCGATCTCGTTGTCGAAGTGGCCGATGTTGCCGACGATGGCCTGGTGCTTCATCTTGGCCATGTCGGTGGCCATGATGATGTCCTTGTTGCCGGTCGTGGTGATGAAGATGTCGGCCGTCTCGACGACCTCGTCGAGGGTCGTGACCTGGTAGCCGTCCATGGCCGCCTGGAGCGCGCAGATCGGGTCGATCTCGGTGACGATGACGCGCGCGCCCTGGCCGCGGAGGGACTCGGCGCAGCCCTTGCCGACGTCGCCGTAGCCGCAGACGACGGCGGTCTTGCCGCCGATGAGGACGTCGGTGGCGCGGTTGATGCCGTCGATGAGGGAGTGGCGGCAGCCGTACTTGTTGTCGAACTTCGACTTCGTGACGGCGTCGTTCACGTTGATCGCCGGGAAGAGGAGGCTGCCGGCCTGGTGCATCTCGTACAGGCGGTGGACGCCGGTCGTGGTCTCCTCGGTCACGCCGCGGATCTCGGACGCCAGCTGGGTCCACTTCTGCGGGGACTCGGTGAGGGTGCGGTTGAGGAGCGTGAGGATGTGGCCGTACTCCTCGCTGTCCGCGGTGGACGGGTCCGGGGCGGAGCCGGCCTTCTCGAACTCGACGCCCTTGTGGACGAGGAGGGTGGCGTCACCACCGTCGTCGAGGATCATGTTCGGGCCGCCGGTGGGGGTGTTCGGCCAGGTCAGGGCCTGCTCCGTGCACCACCAGTACTCCTCGAGGGTCTCGCCCTTCCAGGCGAAGACCGGGACGCCCTGGGGGTTCTCGGGGGTGCCGTTCGGGCCGACGGCGATGGCCGCGGCGGCGTGGTCCTGGGTGGAGAAGATGTTGCAGGAGGCCCAGCGGACCTCGGCGCCGAGGGCGACCAGGGTCTCGATGAGGACGGCGGTCTGCACGGTCATGTGCAGGGAGCCGGTGACGCGGGCGCCGGCCAGCGGCTGCTGCTCGGCGTACTCGCGGCGGATCGACATCAGACCGGGCATCTCGTGCTCGGCGAGGGTGATCTCCTTGCGGCCGAAGGCGGCCAGGGAGAGGTCGGCGACCTTGAAGTCCTGGTGGGCGGCAGTCGTCATGACTGGGCTGCTCCTCGTGTGAAGGGTGGCGAGGGTCGGTTACGGCGCCTGGCACCACGGACAGGCCCTGGGCACACGAATGCCCGGGCGGTTCCACGGTGCCGTCGTCGGAGGCCCTCTCTCCCTCGGCCGGTCCTCGCGGACCGCCCGACCGCCATCAGCAGCGACGTCTGGCTGATCTCGAATCTACACCGGGAGGCGCGGCGGCCCACAGTCCACATCCGTCCAGATCGGTCCACATCGCGGGGTTGGCGGGGCGGTTCTGGCGAGATTCGAGCGGTGTGGCCGACGCACGTGACCCCCGGACCGGGTGGGTCGCGGGGGTCACGGGGGTCATGCGGTGGAGCGGGGGCGCCTCGGGGGTCAGTGGGACGGGCCGCCGGGGTTCTTGGCGGGGTTCCCGCCGGACGCGGCGGCCTGCTCGCTGTAGACGTCCGGCTCCAGGTAGATCACCCGGGCGATCGGGACGGCGGCGCGGATGCGCTCCTCTGCGGCGTTGATGGCGTTCGCGACGTCGGTCGCGGTGTCGTCGTGCTTGACGGCGACCTTGGCGGCGACGAGGAGCTCCTCCGGGCCGAGGTGGAGCGTGCGCATGTGGATGAGGCGGGTGACCGTGTCGCCGTCGACGACGGCGGCCTCGATCTTCTTGACGTCGTCCATGCCCGCGGCCTCGCCGAGGAGGAGCGACTTGGTCTCGGCGGCCAGGACGATCGCGATGATGATCAGCAGGACACCGATGCAGAGGGTGCCGATGCCGTCCCAGACGCCGTCGCCGGTCGCGAGGGCCAGGCCGACGCCGCCGAGGGCGAGCACGAGACCGACGAGCGCGCCGAGGTCCTCCAGGAGGACGACCGGCAGCTCGGGGGCCTTCGCCCGGCGGACGAACTCCTTCCAGGAGAGGTTGCCGCGGACCGCGTTCGACTCCTGGATGGCCGTACGGAAGGAGAAGGACTCGGCGATGATCGCGAAGACGAGGACGCCGACCGGCCAGTACCAGGCCTCGATGGGGTGCGGGTGCTTGATCTTCTCGTAGCCCTCGTAGATGGCGAACATGCCACCGACGGAGAAGAGCACGATCGAGACGAGGAAGGCGTAGATGTACCGCTCGCGGCCGTAGCCGAAGGGGTGCTGCGGGGTCGCCTCGCGCTGCGCCTTCTTGCCGCCGAGGAGCAGCAGGCCCTGGTTGCCGGAGTCGGCGAGCGAGTGGACGGCCTCCGCGAGCATCGAGGACGAGCCACTGAAGATGTACGCCACGAACTTGGCTGCGGCGATCGCCAGGTTGGCGGCGAGTGCCGCCACGATCGCCTTGGTTCCGCCTGACGCGCTCATGGGTGTGCGTGGTCCCTTCGTCGGTGCTCCGGCACTGTCGCCGTCGTTCGGCCGGTCATTGTCGCATCAGGCCGCCACGGTGGCGCGGAAGACCGTCCCCTCCCCGGAGAGTTGGGCCGGTTCGCCCGCCGGCACGAAGACCGACTCGCCCCGCGCGAGGGTGACTTCGCCGACGGTGAGGTGGCCGGCGACGGCGAGCAGGATCTGCGGCGTGGGCGCCGTGAGGTCGTTCGGGACGGCGCCCTCCGCCCGTACGAAGCGGGAGAGCCGGAACTCGTCGATCGGGGTCTCGTAGACCTCCTCGCCCGACGGGGAGGCCTCGGGACGCAGGACTCCGGCGTCGTTGGCCTCGAAGCGGACGACGCGCAGGAGTTCGGTGACGTCCACGTGCTTCGGAGTGAGGCCGCAGCGCAGAACATTGTCCGAGTTTGCCATGATTTCCACCCCCATGCCGTCCAGGTACGCGTGCGGGACGCCGGCGCCCAGGTAGAGGGCCTCCCCCGGCTGGAGCACGACGTGGTTGAGGAGCATGGCGGCGATGACACCCGGGTCGCCCGGGTACTGGTGGGCGAGCTCGGCGTACGGGGCGTGGGCCCCGCCCAGACGGGCGGCGGCGGCCGCGGCCTCGGTGACCGTGTGCGCCATCTCCGTGCGGTCGGCCGTCAGGAGCGCCGTCAGGACCTCGCGGAGCGCGGCCTCTTCGGGGTGGGCGTGGAGGAGGTCCACGTACGGCTTCAGGGAGTCGACGTCCAGGGCGGCCAGGAGGTCGGCGGTCTCGTCGGGGGCGCGGAAACCGCACAGGCCCTCGAAGGGGGTGAGGGCGCAGATCAGCTCGGGCTTGTGGTTCGCGTCCCTGTACGTGCGGTGCGGGGCGTCGAGCGGGATGCCCGCGGCCTCCTCGGCGGCGAAGCCCTCACGGGCCTGCTCCGGGTTCGGGTGGACCTGGAGCGAGAGCGGGGCGCCCGCCGCGAGCACCTTGAAGAGGAAGGGGAGGCGCGGGCCGAACCTGGCGACGGTCCGCTCCCCCAGTTCCCGTACGGGGTCGACGGCGATGAGCTCGTTGAGCGGGCCGCGCTCGGTACGGGACGGGGCGCCGTCGTGGGCTCCCATCCACATCTCGGCCTGCGGCTCGCCGGTCGGGGCGGTGCCGAGGAGTTCCGGGATGGCCGTCGTGGATCCCCAGGCGTAGGGACGGACGGTGTTGACGAGGCGGTCCATGGTGGCTGCCAGCTCCTTGGTCGTGATGGGGGTGGTGCGGGTTGGTGTCGCGTGGCAGGAGACAGGGGGCGGGTGACGGGCGGGTGACGTGGGGGTGGTGGGCGGGTTAGGGGTGGGGGCGGCGAGGTGGGTGGGCGGGTGGGACGGGTGGTTCGTGTGGGTGGGGTGGTGGGAGTGGGTGGGGTGGGCTTCAGTGGTGGTCCGGGTGGCCCGGAGTGGCCAGGGCCAGGTAGACCGCCGCGAAGTCCGTCACGGCCACGAGTTCGGCCAGGGTCTCCAGGTCGCCGCCCTCCTCCGGTTCCAGTTCGCTGATCGCCGTCTCGTGGCCGAGGGCCAGTTCGCGCGCCGCGGGAGCCGCCGACAGGCCCTCCGCCGGACGGTCCCTCAGCAGGACGACCCTCGCCTTGAAGGCCTGCTGCTCGTCCACCCTGTCGCGGAAGAAGTCGTCCGGGTCCGCGCCCGCCGCGAAGTCGCCCGCCAGCAGCACGCCGTGGGCCGGAAGCGCCTCGGGGAGTTCGGCGGCCAGCGCCGGGAGGCCCGCCAACTCCGCCAGGACACTGGCGAAGCGGCGGCCGGCGGGGCCCGCCGCGTTCCCCTCGGTCCAGATCAGCGGGAGCGAGTCCGCGAGTTCGGCGGCGAGGGTCTTGGCCGGGTTGCTGTACGTGGCGATGGCCGGGCCGCAGCGTTCGGCCGTACGGTCCAGGCGGTCGGCCACCTTCTCCAGGGCCTCGGGCGGCGCCTCCAGGAGTCCGACGCGGTCGAGCAGCGCGAGCAGCGGGGTGAACAGGGCCCACAGGGCGCCGGGGCTCGCCGCGAGGCTCTCCGCGTACTCGTCGGGCGCCTCGTGCGGGGCCATCGCCATCGGCACGAACAGGCCGTGGGAGCCGCTGACCGCCTCCGAGAGCGGGGACGCCTTCGGGGCGACGGCGACGACCGTGATGCCGCGGCGGTACGCCTGCTCGGCGAGGAGGGCGAGGCCGGGCTCCGAGCCGTCCGTGGTCGGCAGCAGGAGCAGGTCCACCGAGCCCGCCCAGCCGGGCAGGGCCCAGCGCAGGGCGCCCGCGGCGGGGGCGACGCCGGTCGGCTGGAGCCGTACGACGGGGGCGGCGGCTCCGGCGAGGGCGCCGATCAGGTCCGCGACGCCCGCCGCGGCGGTGCCGGGGCCCGCCACGAGGACGGCGCGGGGGCGGCCCTCGGGGCGGAGGGCCGCGATGCCGGCCTCGCTGGCGTGGCGGGCGGCGGTCCGTACCCGGGCGCCGGCCTCGGCGGCGCCGCGGAGGAGGCCGCGGCGGTCGGCCAGGGCGAGGGCGTCCGGTGCGTCGAGGAGCGTCTCGTCGAGCATGGGGCGGTGCCTCCCGGTTGCGGTGGTGGTTGCGGTTGAGTGCGGGGCGGGTGATTGCGGGGCGGGTGATTGCGGGGCGGGTGGGGGCGTCGGGTGGGCGGAGTGCGGGGCGGGTGGCTGTCGCCTCGGCGCCCTGGGGGCTGTGCTCCGTCCTGCCATCAGTGGCCGCCGCTGGGTGGGGGCGGGTGCAGCCCGCCGGGCTGTCCGCGGCATGCGCCGGACAGCGTGCTCCGCGGTGGGCGGGGCCCTGGCCGCGCCGCGCGGGCCCGGCGGGTGGACGAACGGCGGACGGGCTTCGCCCCGGGGGCGTGGTGTGCGGTCCTCGCTCGGATCAGCGACCGGAAGGGGTGGGTCCGGGGGCGCGGGACCTCGGCGGGGGCGGTGGGACGCGAGGTCGTGGCGTCGCGTCCCACGGGGTGTGGGGCCGGCGACGGGCTCGGCGGGCGGAGCGTGCCGGGCCGGGGGCGGGGGCGGGGGGCCGGAGGGTGGGCGGCGGCGGGCGGGCACTGGAGCGGCGCGGCCTGCCTCGGCTTGGGCGGCGCGGCAGGCAGGCGCTCCTCGGACCCTGCGGGCAGACGCCTCGACGGCACCGCCGGCGAGCGCTCGTCCGTCGCGGCGCGCGGCGGCTGGGGCAGCGCGGTCTGCCGCGGCTTGGGCGGCGCGGCAGGCGGGCGCTCCTCGGACCCTGCGGGCAGACGCCTCGACGGCACCGCAGACGGGCACTCGTCCGTCGCGGCGTGCGGGGACCCCGGCGACTCGACGGGCGGGCACTGGAGCGGCGCGGCCTGCCTCGGCCCGGGCGGCGCGGCGGGCAGGCACTGGAGCGGCACGGTTTGCCGCGGCTTGGGCGGCGCGGCGGGCGGGCGCTCCTCGGACCCTGCGGGCAGACGCCTCGACGGCACCGCCGGCGAGCGCTCGTCCGTCGCGGCGCGCGGACGGCTGGACGACTCGGCGCGCGGCGGCTGGGGCGGCTCGGCGGGCGGGCGCTCGGCCGAGGCCTTGTGCGGGGGGCCGGGGGTCGGTGCGCGGGGGGCCTGGGCGTGGGTGACGGGGCCGACCTCGCTCGGGGCGGGGTCGGCGGGCGGCGGCGGCGCGGTCACCTCGGGTCAGGCCGGGCGGCGGGCCTCGTCGGTGAGGAGGACCGGGATGCCGTCGCGGACCGGGTACGCCAGGCCGCAGTCGGCGCCCGTGCAGACCAGCTCGGGGGTCTCGTCCGCCGTGCGGTCGTTGAGCGGAGCGTGGCACGCGGGGCAGGCCAGGATCTCCAGGAGGCCGGCTTCGAGCGGCATGGGGTGTCCCTTCGGATGGACTCGGGGTGGGGCTGACCCTTCGGGCCAGGTCAGCCTACCGCCGGGGGGCGGGGAACGCGGTCCGGTGACCTGCTCCCCGTCCCCCCGGCGGGTGGTGTCAGTCCGTCGCGCGGACCAGGTCGAGGACCTCGTCGCGGATCTTCGTCATCGTGGCCTCGTCGCGCGCCTCGACGTTCAGGCGGAGCAGCGGCTCGGTGTTCGACGCGCGGAGGTTGAACCACCAGTCCGCGGAGGTGACCGTCAGGCCGTCCAGTTCGTCGAACGTGACGCCGTCGGCCGTCGCGTACGCCGCCTTCACCTTGGCCGCGCTGGCCTGCTGGTCGGCCACGGTCGAGTTGATCTCGCCCGAGGACGCGTAGCGGTCGTACGCGGCCACCAGGTCGGAGAGCGTGCCGTCCTGGCCGCCCAGGGCCGCCAGGACGTGGAGGGCGGCGAGCATGCCCGTGTCCGCGTTCCAGAAGTCCTTGAAGTAGTAGTGCGCCGAGTGCTCGCCGCCGAAGATCGCCCCGGTCTTCGCCATCTCCTCCTTGATGAAGGAGTGGCCGACGCGGGTGCGGACGGGGGTGCCGCCGTTCTCTCGGACGACCTCGGGGACCGACCAGGAGGTGATCAGGTTGTGGATGACCGTTCCGCCGGGGTTCTTGGCCAGCTCGCGCGCGGCGACGAGCGCCGTGATCGCGGACGGGGAGACCGGCTCGCCGCGCTCGTCGACGACGAAGCAGCGGTCGGCGTCGCCGTCGAAGGCGAGGCCGAGGTCGGCGCCCTCGGCGCGGACGCGGGCCTGGAGGTCGACGATGTTCTTCGGGTCGAGGGGGTTGGCCTCGTGGTTCGGGAAGGTGCCGTCCAGCTCGAAGTACATCGGGACCGTGTCGAGCGGGAGGCCGGCGAAGACGGTGGGGACGGTGTGGCCGCCCATGCCGTTGCCCGCGTCCACGACGACCTTGAGCGGGCGGATCGCGGTGAGGTCGACGAGGGCCTTGAGGTGGGCCGCGTAGTCGTCGAGGGTCTCGCGCTCGGTGATCTTCCCGGGGGTCGCGGCCGCCTCCGGGGCGCCCGTCTCCAGCCACTCCTCGGCCAGCGCGCGGATGTCCGAGAGGCCGGTGTCCTGGCCCACGGGGGCGGCGCCGGCGCGGCACATCTTGATGCCGTTGTACTGGGCCGGGTTGTGGGACGCGGTGAACATCGCGCCGGGCAGGCCGAAGCTGCCGGAGGCGAAGTACAGCTGGTCCGTGGAGCAGAGGCCGATGAGGGTGACGTCGGCGCCGAGGCGGGACGCGCCGCGCGCGAAGGCCGCCGAGAGGCCGGGCGACGAGGGGCGCATGTCGTGGCCGACGACGATCGCGTCCGCGTCCGTCACGCGTACGAAGGCCGCGCCGAAGAGCTCGGCGAGCTCCTCGTCCCACTGGTCCGGCACCACTCCGCGGACGTCATACGCCTTCACGATCTGCGACAGATCGGCAGTCACGGATCAGCCTCCTGAGTTCCCTGAGTTCTGGCACGCGTGTGCGGTCGCGTGCGTAGGAACGCCAAAGCTACCCGCAGTGGAGGGGAGGTACGCCGACGGTGGCCCGTTGTGGACGGGCGGGAGGATCGCCGGAGCGGTCGCGGGTGCGGTCGCCGGGTCAGTTGTCGGGGGAACGGAGGACCCTGAGGTGGCCTCTGCGGCCGACTTCCATGGGGTCGCCGCCGCGGCCTCCGCCGCCCTTGCCGCCCGCCTCGGCCGCGCGCTCCTGGGGGCGGGCCGCCTCCCGTACCGCGTTGGCCAGGGCTTCGAGGTCGTCACCGCTGGGGCGGGGCGGGGCGGAGCCGTCGGAGAGCCGCACGACCTCCCAGCCGCGCGGCGCGGTGAGGCGCTCGCTGTGCTCGGCGCACAGGTCGTAGCAGTGGGGCTCGGCGTAGGTGGCGAGCGGGCCGAGGACCGCAGTCGAGTCGGCATAGACGTACGTCAGTGTCGCGACGGCAGGGCGGCCGCACGCGGTGCGCGAACAGCGACGTACAGGGCTCACGACGTTGGACGGTACCGCACTCTTGACCGGGCCGCGACGACTCGCCCTCAGGTCACTCCCCCGTGTCGCGGTGTGAGCTCCGCCACGCCGGGCGTGCGGGCGCCTCGCTGACCTGCCGGGAAGGGGGTGTACGGGGCTGGGGGCGGGCGGCGATCCGGACAGACGGGGGTGGCGATCCGGTCAATCGCGGCCGGATGGCCGATCGCGGTGTGTCCTCGAATCGGGCCCGGGGTTGGCCGGATCGTTCAGGTTGCGACAACCGGGCCCGGCGGCGCGGGAAGGTGGCGAGGATTCGCCACGGTGCGAAAACACCGTGGAGGGTTACGCTGCGTCAGTGATGGACAGTATGGACAGTCCTGTGCCGCCGCCCCCCTCGCCGTCCTCCGCGGGGCCTCCGGGCGAGCCCCGGGTCCGCCGCCGTGACCGGCACGGCCGCGGGATGCGCGGGCCGGTCGCGCCGCCGCAGGTGCCGCTCTCCACGAGCCGGGCCGACACCTTCCGGGATCTCGTACTGGACTCGGTGGAGCGTCTGGAACGGCGCTGGCCGCAGCTGGCGGACGTCGAGTTCATGGTGATGGAGGTGCCGCCGGCCGTGTCCGGCGAGACGGTGCCGCTGGGGGGTTCCGTCTCCGCCGAGAAGGGCGAGCCGGCCCGGGTCGTCGTCTACCGGCGGCCCGTCGAGATCCGCTCGAAGAGCCGCGACGAGCGCGCGCTGCTCGTCCACGAGGTCGTGGTGGAGCAGGTCGCCGAGCTCCTCGGGCTCTCGCCCGAGTCGGTCGATCCCCGGTACGGGCAGGACTGACACCCGTTCGGGGCGGCCGCTCCACTCGTACGGGTGGAGCGGCCCCCTCGGCGCCTGTGTCCGCCAGGACCATCAGTCCGTCAGGACCATCAGTCCGTCAGAGCCTTCAGCCCGTCAGGGCTTTCGGCCGGCCAGGACCTTAGGCCGGCCGGGACCTTCAGTCGGCCAGGACCTTCAGGTCCTCGCGCGCCGACGGGACCTCGACCGTGCCCCGGTCGTCGACGAGGGTCTGGACGGTGAACATCGGGACCCCGTCCAGCGGCAGCGACAGCGTCCGCGCCGCGTACACCTTGCCGCCCGAGACCGGCTCCACCGTGAGCGCGTAGGCGCCCTTGAGGCCCTGGGGGGCCGGGTCGGGGACGGCCAGGGTGGTGCCGGCCTTGACCGTGACGGTCTTCGAGGACGGCTGTCCGCCGCCGGAGCCCGCCGAGGCCGTGATCCTGACCTGGGCGTCGGAGCCGGTGGCGGTGAGGTTGAGCGTCGAGGCCTTCGCGCGGTTGTCCGCGACCGTGGCGCGGGCCGAGATCGGGGCCGCCGCCGGGATGAACGCGGTCTCCAGGTTCTCGCCCTTGCCCCGGACGATCTGGAGGGCGGCCACGACGGGGACCGGCTTCTTCGGGTCGCTCGGGGTGAGGATCAGCGAGCCCGCCTCGCCGCGGGTGAGGTCGGGCAGTATCACCGCGGCCGTCATCCCGGACTTCACGTGCAGGCTGCCCTCGCCGGCCGGGACGATCGTGCCCGACTTCGTGGCCAGCTGGATCTTCAGGTCGGCGTCGTCGTCGCCGGGGGCGAAGGCGACGAGCCGGACCACGGCGGTGTCCGCGGGGATGCCGGGGAGGACGGCGGTGCTCGCCGGGTCGGCGGCCGGGGAGATCCAGTCGCTGCCCAGCTTCGCGTCGGCCACGCCGATCGCCGCGCCGACGCGGCCGCTGCGGGTGGTGACGTGGACGGTGACGTCCCGCTGGGCCGCCTCCGAGGTGAGGGTGGAGAGGAGGACCGGGACCGTGGAGCGGGGCGGGACCGGGATGCCCTCGGTGAACTGGGACTTGAGGGCGCCCTCGGGGCCGTACAGCTCGATGTCGGCGACGGCGGCGGTGTCGTCCGGGTTGGTCAGGTGGACGTAGTCCTGGCGCTCCTTGGAGGTGGAGGCCGCCGGGAACCAGAAGTCGGTGTCGGGGGCGCCGCAGGTGAGGCCGAGGAGGCCCCGGTCGCCGCCCGCCTCGACGACGGTGGACTGCTGGACGGTCCAGCCGGGGGCGAGGGTGCCGGTGGCCGTGCCGGTGAGGGCGGGGGCCGTGCTGCCGTTGGCCTGGGCGGTGACGGGCTTGCCGGGGGCGGTGACGGTGGCGGGGGCCTGGGGGGTCTTGGCCTTGCCGCCGTTCGAGGTGCCGCCGCGGGTGGCCCCGCTCACGGCCGGGCCGAGCTTGGCCGTGGGCGCGTCGGCCTTGGTGCCGGGGGCCTTCGCGGGGCCGCCCGTCGTGCCCGTCGGGGTGTACGAGGTGTAGACCGTCTCGGCCACTTCCGAGGTGCTCGGGGCCGGGCAGACGAGGCCCGCGCGCTCGACCGGGAGCCGGGTCGGGGCCTTGGCCACGGGGGCGGCGGCGTCGCCGCCGGGGGCGCTGAGCGTGGCGAAGCCCGTGACGGCGGCGAGGGCCGTGGTGACCGCGAGCAGGGAGATCGTCGTGCGCTTCACTGGTTGCCACTCCCGTCGGGGCGCTGCTCGGTCTCGTGACCCTGGTGGCCCTCGGGGCCCTGGGGGTACTCGTAGCCGTAGCCGTACGGGTCGTACTGCTGCTGCTCGTACTGCCCCTGGGGCTGCTGGGACTGCTGCGGGTCGTAGTACTGCTGGTCGTACGGCTGCGGGGCGTAGCCCTGGTCCGCGTACGGCTGCTGCTGGTCGTAGCCCTGCTGCGGGTACTCGTAGGGCTGCTGCTGGTACGGGTCGGCCCCGTACTCGCCCTCCTGGTAGTAGCCGCCGGCCTGGTCGGCGTACGCGGGGGCGTAGGCCGGGTCCTGGGACTGGCCGCCGTCCCATTCCTGGGGCTGCTCGTACGTCTGCTGCTCCGGGATCGGGAGCGGGGCCGGCGCGTGCTCGGCGTCCTGACCGGGGTCCTGGCCGTGCTCGGTTCCGGCGGCCTCCGCCTCGGCCTCCGCCTCGGCGGCCGCGCGCAGGCGGCGGGCGCGGCGGCCGTCGCCGTCGGTCGCCTGGGCGGGGATGGCGAGCTCCTCCTCGGGGAGGTCGTCGTCGATCTCGCGGCGGCGGCCGGGGAGGGCGAGGACGAGCAGGACGACGGCGAGGCCGACCTGGGTCCAGGTCCACGCGGTGCGGGTCAGCGGCTGGTCGTACGTGAGGTCGAGGCGGCCGCCCTGGGCGGGGAGTTCGAAGCCCTGGGCCCAGCCGTCGACGGTGGTCCTCGTCAGCTCCTTGCCGTCGAGGGTGGCGGTCCAGCGTTCGTCGGCGCGGTCGGCGAGGCGCAGGACGCGGCCCGCGGGGCCCGCCGGGACGTCGGCGTGGGCCTCGACGGGACCGGCGGCGACGGAGACCGGCTCGGCGGCTTCGGCGCCGTCGGCGGTCCTCGCGGTGTTCGCGGTCTTCGCGGCCGGCGGGACGATCATGACGCGGGCGATCTCGCGGTCCACGCGCCAGAGCGCGCTGCCGTCCAGCTGGCTGAGGCGGCTGAGGCCGGGGGTGGCGTCGAGGACGCGGCCGACCTGGCGCGGCGCCCCGTCCCGTACGAGGACGTAGCGGATGGCGTAGCCGCGGAGCTCCTGGGTCTGGTCGGCGCCGGAGCCGGCGACGAGGTGGGCGACGACCTGGTCGAGGCGGGGGTCGGCGTCGGCCGCGGCGGCGAGCTCGCCGTCGCCGAGGCGCGCGCCGGAGCCGCGGACCAGGGTGTACGTGACCTCGCCGGGGGTGGTGCCGCCGAGGACGAGGGTGCGGGGCTGGTCGCGGGTGCCGCTCTCCTCGGCGACGAAGGCCGGGACCTGGACCGGGTCGCGCCGGGTCAGCGGGCCGTCGGCGCCGCCGATCATCCAGCCGACGGCGGCGACGGCGGGGCCGAGCGCGCAGGCGAGGGCGATGAGGGCGGCGACGGGCTGGCGCCAGCCGAAGCCGTGGGCGGCGACGCGGGTGCGGCCGCCCTCGGCGCCGATCATGCCGGCGGCGATGAGGGCGGAGCCGTAGACGAGGGTGGCGGGGCCCGCCCACCCGGTGCCGTCGGCGCCGTTGGAGAGGACCGCGAAGACGAGGCCGGTGAGGGCGGCGGCCCAGATGGCGAGGACGGCGAAGCGGCGCTCCTCGCGGAGCAGGGCCGCGAGGGCGGCGAGGACGAGGCCGACGAGGAGGAGGCCGCCGAGGGTGCCGGGGCCGCCGGGGCTGACGCCGAGCAGGTCGAGCGCGGTGGCCGTGCCCGTACGGACGTCGAGGCCGGCCTCGCGGAGGAAGGCGGCGGGGTCGGTGAGGAGCGTGAGCGACCAGGGCGCGAGGACGAGGAGCGGGGTGCCCGCGGCGGCGAGGAAGCGGAGCCCGTACGCGGTGATGTCGGAGCGGCGGACGGCGAGGACGCCGAGGCCGAGGAGGACGGCGATGGGCCACACGATCGGGGTGAACGCCGTCGCGAGGGTGAGGAGGAAGGCGTACGCCCAGGTGGCGCGCCAGCTGCCGCGCTCGGGGCGGTTGAAGCCGTGGGCGGAGACGGCGGCGCGGGCGATCAGCGGGAGCAGGATCGCGAGGACGGCGGTGCCGAGGCGGCCGGTGGCGAGGGCGCCGGTGGCGGCGGGCAGGAAGGCGTACGCGATGGCGCCCCACGCGCGCAGGAGCCGGGATTCGACGAGGGGGCGGGCCGCGAAGTACGCCGTGAAGCCGGCGAGCGGGACCGAGCAGACGAGCAGCAGGGTCAGCGCGGTGGAGGTGGAGCCGAGGAAGAGCGCGGAGAGCGCGGCCAGGACGCCGAGGTACGGCGGGGCGGTCTGGGTGCCGCCGGTGCCGAGGGCGTGCCAGCTGTCGGCGTACCGCGACCAGAGGCCGGAGACGGTGTCGGGGGCGGGCAGCAGGGCGCCGCCGGCCAGCGAGCCGCCGGCGAAGAGGTTGCGGCAGGCGACGAGGGAGATCAGGAGGAGGAGGCCGAAGAGGACCGGGCCCGGCTTGCGGGCGATCTTCTTGAGCCGGGCGAACTGCTCGATCTCCAGGTAGTCGGCGTCGTCGCCGCCGGGTCCCGACTCGACGACGGCGTGGCGGGAGCCGCCGGACTCGGCCTCGGAGCCGCCGACGTTGGCGGTGAGCTGTTCGACGGCGGCGCGGACGGTGGCGCCGGGCGGCGGGAAGAGGGGGCGGAGTTCGCTCGCGGGCACGGCCGGGTTCTTGCGGGCCTTGCGGGCGGCGAGGATCTTCTCGGGGCGCAGGAGGGTGGCGAGGAGGCCGGTGACCTCGTCGACGGCCTGGCCGGGGACCTTGCCGACGAGCGCGGCGAGGGTGCGGACGAGGGTGCTGAGGACGAGCCGGAGCAGCACGTACGGCAGGGTGCGGCCGGGGGTGTTCGCCAGCAGGGCGTAGACCGCGCCGGACTTGTCGACGCGGTAGGGGCTGGCGGCGGTGCGGCCGGCGCAGTCGACGGTGCGGCGCTCGCGGGCGGAGGCCTCGGCGTGCCGGAGGACGGCGTCGGGGGCGACGAGGACGCGGTGGCCGGCGGAGTGGGCGCGCCAGCAGAGGTCGACGTCGTCGCGCATGAGGGGCAGGCGGCGGTCGAAGCCGCCGAGCTGCTCGAAGACGTCGCGCCGGACGAGCATGCCGGCGGTGGAGACGGAGAGGACGGGGCGGACCTGGTCGTGCTGGCCCTGGTCCTGCTCGCGGCGGTCGAGGCCGGTCCAGCGGCGGCCGCTGTGGGCGATGGAGACGCCGACTTCGAGGAGCTGCTTGCGGTCGTACCAGCCGCGGAGCTTGGGGCCGATGACGGCGGCGTACGCGTCGGAGTCGGCGACGCGGAGGAGTTCGGCGAGGGCGCCGGGCTCGGGGGCGCAGTCGTCGTGGAGGAGCCAGAGCCACTGGACCGGTTCGCCGTGCGGGAGCTCCGGGAGGTCGTACGCGTCGTCGTTCCAGGTGCGGCTGACGGGGTCCCAGCCGCTGGGGCGCTTCAGGTACGGCAGCTCGTCGGGGCCGAGGACGGGGGCCGTGCGGGCGGCCTCCTCGACGGCGGCGCCGAAGCCGGTGCGGCGGGCGAGGTGGAGCACCCGGTCGGGGCCGATGGCCTCGGCGACCAGGCGCGCGGAGTCGTCGGCGCTGCCGGTGTCGGCGGCGACGACGCTCTGCACGGGACGCTCCTGCGCGAGCAGCCCCGCGAGGGCGTCGGGCAGCCAGCGGGCACCGTCGTGGGTGACGAGCACGGCGGTGACGACGTGCCGCGGGAACTCAGGTGTTGAGGACATCGAGCTACGGGCCCTCCGGCCGGGGTCGCCCGTGAAGGGCGTGGGGTGCGTCTCGGACGGAGGCCCACACTAATGGCTGCGCGAGGAGCGGTTCGCCCCTGTGGACGACGGGCTGTGGACGACGGCGTGGAGTGGACAGCCTGTGGACGGCGCTTCGCGGAGGGCCGCGGGGACGCGTCCGCCGGGGGGTGCCGGGACGCAGAACGGCCCGCCGCCTGTGGATGGAGCACAGGGGGCGGACCGTTCGTCATGTCCTGGTGGCGGGGGTTGCGGGGCCGCCGCGGGGTGGCCCGGGAACCGCCTCAGACCGCGGCCTTCTTGAGGCGGCGGCGCTCGCGCTCGGAGAGGCCTCCCCAGATGCCGAAGCGCTCGTCGTTCTGGAGGGCGTATTCGAGGCACTCGGAGCGGACCTCGCAGGCGAGGCAGACCTTCTTGGCCTCGCGGGTCGAGCCGCCCTTCTCGGGAAAGAAGGACTCGGGGTCGGTCTGGGCGCACAACGCGCGCTCCTGCCAGCCGAGTTCCTCGTCCGCGTCCTCGACCAGCAGCAGTTCCTGGAACAACTCGGTCATCTGCGCCCCTCGTCTGTTCTGTACGTCCCCGTGGTGTTGCCGTTGCGAACCCGGCCGAACGACACGAGTGAAATTACAAGTTTGTGCTCTGCGCGAGTCAAGCGGAGATCTGCTATTGGGCCCCGTATTCACTCTGCGGAACCAAGCCTATGCGGAAAGTGTTCAAATCACCAAAAAGGTGACATATGCCACCCGCCGTGACCCTGTCCGCGCGCGGCCCTCCGGAAGGGAGGACGCCCGAGACTTGGATCTTGTTGCGGTCCAGCCGAGGAAGCGATCCGGATCACATCTCCGTCACGGAGCGTGACATTCGAGCCAAGACCCGAACGGCCGGTGCCACCACGTTTACGGGCGCGGCTGATGGGCCATCTCTCCTGGTCCGCGCATGAACAAACCTTTCTCCGCGCACTGTAACCGGATGAGGTGAAACATTACCCCCAAATCGGGCATTGAGTTGACAGTCGGGTACCCGTCCCGCCACCTTTGGTGGCATGCCAGCGACCCCTGTGACCGCCGCGACCCACGCCCGTGGGTTCCGCCGCGCTGTCCAGGCGCGCTGTCGCTGTTGTTGTTCCAGCTGTTGATGCCGTAGAGCTCCAGCTTCTGTGCCGAGAGCCACGGCTCTCCTCCCTCCAGCGTCACCCTGCGTCACTCGCGTCACCTTTTCCGTGACCCCACCGCTTCTGTTTCTGCTGAGGAACCTCCCCACCCATGAACATGGACAGCGACCTTCAGATCGCCGGCGACATCCTCGAGGTCCCGCACCTCCTCCAGCCCGAGCGCGCCCATCCCGTCACCGTGGCGGAGTTCGTCGGGCTCGCCCGTTCCCTCGCCGACGACCGCTCCCAGTGGGCCCCGTACGTCGAGTACGACGCCACGACCCGCTGGTACCACCGCCTGCGCACCGGACCCGGCTACGAGGTCTGGCTGCTCTCCTGGGTGCCCGGCCAGGGCAGCGGGCTCCACGACCACGGCGTCTCCTCCGGCGTCCTCACCGTCCTCCAGGGCGAGTTGACGGAGCGGACGGACCGGGGCGTACGGACGCTCGGCGGGGGCGCTCAGCGCGTGTTCGCGCCGGGGTACGTGCACGAGGTCGTCAACGACTCGCTCGAACCGGCCGTCAGCCTCCACGTCTACTTCCCCGGCCTCACGGACATGCCGATGCACGAATCCCTCCAGGGACAGTGCGCGCCCGCCCCGGCCTCGTCGGCCCCGGCCTCCACGGGTGCCGTCACCGCCTGACAGACTGCTGCGCATGCGCATTGTGGTTCTGGCCGGTGGCATCGGTGGTGCCCGCTTCCTTCGCGGCCTCAAGCAGGCCGCGCCCGACGCGGAGATCACGGTCGTCGGCAACACCGGTGACGACATCCATCTCTTCGGGCTGAAGGTCTGCCCCGACCTGGACACGGTGATGTACACCCTCGGCGGTGGCATCAACGAGGAGCAGGGCTGGGGCCGCCTCGACGAGTCCTTCACCGTCAAGGAGGAGCTCGCCGCCTACGGCGTCGGACCCGAGTGGTTCGGCCTCGGCGACCGGGACTTCGCGACGCACATCGTCCGTACGCAGATGCTCGGCGCCGGATACCCGCTGAGCGCCGTCACCGAGGCGCTCTGCGACCGGTGGAAGCCGGGCGTCCGGCTGCTGCCGATGTCCGACGACCGCGTCGAGACGCACGTGGCGATCGAGGTCGACGGCGAGCAGCGGGCGGTGCACTTCCAGGAGTACTGGGTGAAGCTGCGGGCCTCCGTCGACGCGAAGGCGGTCGTGCCCGTCGGCGCGGAGGCCGCGAAGCCGGCGCCGGGCGTCCTGGAGGCCCTCGCCGAGGCGGACGTCATCCTCTTCCCGCCGTCCAACCCCGTCGTCAGCGTCGGCACGATCCTCGCGGTGCCCGGCATCCGCGAGGCCGTCGTCGCGGCCGACGCGCCGGTCGTCGGCCTCTCCCCCATCGTCGGCGACGCGCCCGTGCGGGGCATGGCCGACAAGGTCCTCGCGGCCGTGGGCGTCGAGTCGACCGCCACGGCGGTCGCGCTGCACTACGGCTCCGAGCTCGTCGGCGGCTGGCTCGTCGACACCGTGGACGCGGACGCCGTCGAGGCGGTCGAGGCGGCGGGGATCGCCTGCCGCGCGGTGCCGCTGATGATGACCGACGTGGACGCGACGGCCGCGATGGCCCGCGAGGCGCTCGCGCTCGCGGAGCACGTCCGCGCTCAGGGGGTACGCGGGTGAGTGCGGCCGGCGTTCCCTCGTACCGCGTCTGGGCGCTCGGCGGGCTGCCCGAGGTGGCGGCCGGGGACGACCTGGCGAAGCTCATCGCCTCCGCCGTCTCCGCCGAGCCCGCGTCCGGGCTCGTCGACGGGGACGTCCTCCTCGTCACGTCCAAGATCGTGAGCAAGGCCGAGGGGCGGGTGATCGCCGCCGACGACCGCGAGGAGGCGATCGACGCCGAGACCGTGCGGGTCGTGGCCCGGCGCGGGACCCTGCGGATCGTCGAGAACCGGCAGGGGCTCGTCATGGCCGCCGCCGGGGTCGACGCGTCCAACACGCCTTCCGGGACCGTGCTGTTGCTTCCCGAGGACCCCGACGCCTCGGCGCGGCGCATCCGTTCGGGGCTGCGGGAGGCGCTGGGCGTCGACGTCGGCGTCGTCGTCACGGACACCTTCGGGCGGCCCTGGCGCGGCGGGCTCACCGACGTCGCCATCGGGGCGGCGGGCGTGCGGGTCCTCGACGACCTGCGCGGCGGGACCGACGCGCACGGCAACCCGCTGAGCGCAACCGTCGTCGCCACCGCCGACGAACTCGCCGCCGCCGGCGACCTCGTGAAGGGCAAGGCGGCCGGGCTCCCCGTCGCCGTCGTCCGCGGGCTGCCGCACGTGGTCGGCGGGGACGAGGAGCCGGGGGCGCGGGCGCTGGTGCGCTCCGCCGCCGACGACATGTTCCGGCTCGGGACGTCGGAGGCCGTACGGGAAGCGGTGACGCTGCGGCGGACGGTACGGGAGTTCACCGACGAGCCCGTCGACCCCGGGGCCGTGCGGCGCGCGGTCGCGGCGGCCGTGACGGCGCCCGCCCCGCACCACACCACGCCCTGGCGGTTCGTCCTGCTCGAGTCCGAGGAGTCGCGGGTGCGGCTGCTCGACGCGATGCGGGACGCGTGGATCGCCGACCTGCGGCGGGACGGGAAGTCCGAGGAGTCGATCGCGAAGCGGGTGCGGCGCGGGGACGTCCTGCGGAACGCGCCCTACCTCGCCGTGCCCTGCCTCGTCATGGACGGCTCCCACCACTACGGCGACGCGCGCCGGGACGCCGCCGAGCGGGAGATGTTCGTCGTCGCGACCGGTGCCGGGGTGCAGAACTTCCTCGTCGCGCTCGCCGGTGAGCGGCTGGGCTCGGCGTGGGTCTCGTCGACGATGTTCTGCCGGGACGTCGTACGGGAGGTCCTCGGGCTGCCCGGGGACTGGGACCCCATGGGGGCGGTGGCGATCGGGCATCCCGCGGCTCCGCCCCGGGAGCGGGCGGCGCGGGTGGCCTCGGAGTTCATCGCGGTGCGGTGAGCCGGACTACTTCGCGCCCGCCTTGTTGTCGGCGACCCAGTCCTTGTGCGACTGCCAGCCGTACAGGGTGTCGCCGTCGAGGAAGACGTGGAAGAGACCGCAGCGGGCCGTGGCCCTGGTCTCGGCCTTCTCCGGGAACCAGTCGGCCTTGAGCTCGGGGGCGGGAAGGCCCGCGGCGGGCTCGTAGGGCGCGCATCCGGCGGGGAGGGCGGCCGGGGCCGAGGCCTGCCGGGGCAGGGTGGCCTTCACCAGGCGGTCTCCCCCGGTCGTCTTCATCCGGTACTCGACACCCGCCGCGTCGTCGGGCAGCCAGCGCGGGAACGAGGCGCGGTCGGCCTTGGCCTCGGCCGCCGTCCTGTACGAGGACGCCTCGTCGTGGCGGCCCTCGAACCAGTCGACCGCCGCCGGTATCGCGAGGGCGGCGAGGACGCCGGCGGCGGCCAGCGTGGAGACTCCGGTGACGACGGCGACGGTCGAGCGCTTCATGGGCATGGGGTGGCTCCGGGGAAGTGGCGGTGAGAAGTGGGGGGTGAGAAGTGGGGGTGGGGGGTGAGAAGTGGGATGTGGGAGGTTTCCTCCTCCGCTTCCGCTTCCTCTTCCACTCTCTCCGCCGGGCCCGCCCCATCCGTACGCCCCGAGAAGTGTCCGTGCGTACCTCTGTGGTCGGACACCGGCCCCGATGACCCCTAGGCCCTGATCCGCCGGACAGGCCCTAGAGGTGGGTGATCCGGCCCGGGGCCATGCGCGGCGCCCTGCGGGGCGGGACCCGGCCGCTGAGCAGGATCAGACGGGCCGCGCGGTGGCGCTGGCCCTCGTACGGGGCGAGCAGCTCCAGCATCCGCGCGTCGTCCGCCGTCCTCTCGCCCGCCAGCGCCCAGCCGACGATGCCGGGCAGGTGCAGGTCCCCCGTGGTGACCTCGTCGGCGGCGCCGTTGCTGCGCTGGATCGTCTCCGCGCTCGTCCACGGGCCGATGCCGGGCACCAGTTCCAGGCGCTTGCGGGCCGCCGGCGGGTCCATCCGCGCGGCCTCCTCCAGGCGGGGCGCGACCCTGACCGCGCGGATGATCGTCGCCGAGCGGCTGTTGTCGACGTTCGCCTTGTGCCACTCCCAGGACGGGATGCGGGCCCAGGTGCCGGGGTCCGGCATCGCGTACATGCCGGTGGGGGCCGGGCCGGGGGCCGGTTCGCCGTACTTCCGTACGAGGACGCGCCAGGAGGCGTACGCCTCGTCCGACGTGACCTTCTGCTCCAGGACCGAGGGGATCAGGGACTCCATGACCAGGCCCGTACGGGTCAGGCGGAGGCCCGGGCGGCGGCGGTGGGTGGCGGCGAGGAGTTTGTGGCGCGGGGTGAAGGCGGCGGGGTCGTCCCCGGCGCCCAGGAGTGCCGGGAGGTTCCTCTCCAGCCAGGCCGCTCCGGGGCCCCAGATCTCGGTCTCGGGCCGGGCCGGCTCCGCGGCGTGCGCGGCGTGGTCGTCGTCGGCGGCGGTTGCTCGCGGTCGGACGCGGAGGGTGGCGGGCCCCTCGGGGGTGCGGGTGACCCGCCAGATGGAGCCGTCGGGGGTGGTGCGGAAGGTGGGGTCGGCGGGGCCGCGGCGGAGGGGGCCGAGGGTGAGGGCCAGGTCCAGGGGGTGTGCCCCCTGGGTTCCCCCGTCGGTCGGGTTCCCCGGCCGGGAAACGGGCTGGGGGGCGGGCAGGGGGACGGGCAGGGGGAGGTGGCCGCCTCGGAACGCGGTGCGGGTGGGGGGTGGGGGGTTCGGGGAGTAGCGGCCGGCCATGGAACGAGCGTAGCCGGGTGCGGGGTGGTGGCGGGGGGGTGCGGTGCGGGCGGTGCCCGGGGCGGTGCGGTGCGGGAGGTGCCGGGTGGGGGCGGCGCGGGTGGGGGCGGCGCGGGTGGGGGCGGCGCGGGTGGGGGCGGCGCGGGT
>NZ_JBFADU010000044.1:0-24997 GCF_040641575.1 Streptomyces sp. NPDC020807 | reverse complement strand
GTGTACGAGACCGTCGTGCCCTCGGTAACGATCGCCTTCGCGTCGGGCACACGGTCCGCCGCCTGCTCGAACCGCTCGTGAACCAGGGCCGGTCGGCCCTCGGTCGCCGTGTCGTTCCACACGGTCAGGACCCGGCGCCGCTCCTCCTCCGCCAGGATGCCGACCTCGCTCAGGCGGCGGCCCGGGTCCTGGGGCAGCGCCTCCAGGAGGGTCGTCCAGGCGTCGGCGATGCGGCCCGCCCACTGCGGGTCGAACAGGTCGGTGGCCACGGTGACCGAGCCGCCGAGGCCGGCGGGGGCGCCCGTGGTGTCGTAGGTCTCCCCCACCATGACGTCGAGGTCGAACTTCACCGCGCGGTTGCCGGTGGACATGCCGCCGGTCCACGCGACGGCCGCTCCGGCCTTGTCGAGTCCGGACTCCACGGTGTTCTGCTTGGTCAGGACGACCTGGAAGAGGGGGTGGCGGGCCATGGAGCGGGCCGGGGCCAGCTCCTCGACGAGCTTCTCGAACGGCACGTCCTGGTGGGCCATGGCCGCCAGGCTCCGTTCGCGTACCTGGTGCAGCAGGCCCCGTACGGTCGGGTCGCCGGACAGGTCGGAGCGCAGGACCAGGGTGTTGATGAAGAAGCCGACGAGGTCGTCGAGGGCCTCGTCCGTACGGCCGGCGTTCGCCGAGCCGATCGGGATGTCGGTGCCCGCACCGAGCTTGGAGAGCAGCACGGCCAGGGCGGCCTGCAGCACCATGAACACCGTGACGTCTTCCTCGCGGGCCAGCCTGACGAGCTCGGCGTGCACGTGCGGGGGGACGGTGAGCGGGACGCTGTGGCCCCGGTGCGAGGCCTCGGCCGGGCGCGGCCGGTCGAAGGGCAGGTCGAGCTCTTCCGGTGCTGCCGCCAGGGCCTCGCGCCAGTAGGCGAGTTGGCGGTTGATGACGCTGTCGGGGTCGCTCTCGTCGCCGAGGAGTTCGCGCTGCCAGAGCGTGTAGTCGGCGTACTGGACCGGGAGCGGCTGCCAGGCGGGGGCCCGGCCGGCGGCGCGTGCCGCGTAGGCGGTGGAGAAGTCCCGGGCGAGGGGTGCCAGGGACCAGCCGTCGCTGGCGATGTGGTGGACCACGACGAGGAGGGCGCGTTCCTGTCCGGTGTCGAAGAGCGTCGCCCGGATCGGGATCTGCGTGGACAGGTCGAAGGCGTGCGCGGATGCCTTGTCGACGGCGGTGGCCAGGTCCTCGGGTGCGACGGTGCGGATGTCGGCGTGCCAGTCGAGCGTGTCGAGGGGGCGGACGTCCTGGTAGGGCTGGCCGTCGTCCGCCGTCGGGTAGACCGTGCGGAGTACTTCGTGGCGGTCGATGACGTCGCGGAGGGCGGCGTCGAGGGCGTGCGGGTCGACCTCGTCGGTCGTGGTGACGGCGATCGGGCTGTTGTAGGTGGCTCCCGCTCCCTCGAGCTGGCCGATGAACCACAGGCGCTGCTGGGCGAAGGAGAGGGGGACCCGCCGCGGGCGGTTCCCGGCGGTGAGGGTGGGGCGGGTGCCGGCCGCGTCGTCGAGGCGGGCGGCGAGGGCGGAGACGGTCGGGGCGTCGAAGAGCACCCGGATGTCGAGGTCCACGCCGAGGACGGAGCGGACGCGGCTGGCGAGGCGCACGGCGAGCAGGGAGTGGCCGCCGAGGGCGAAGAAGTCGTCGTCGACGCCGACGGTCTCTATGCCGAGGACCTGGGCGAACACCCCGCACAGGAGTTGTTCGCGCAGTCCCTGCGGGCCGCGTTCGGCGGGGGTCGCGGTGCCCTGGGTGTGGGGTGCGGGCAGGGCGGCACGGTCCAGCTTGCGGTTGACGGTCAGGGGCAGGGCGTCGAGGGCGACGACCGCCGAGGGGACCATGTAGTCGGGCAGGCGGGCGGCGGCGTGGGCCTGGAGGGCGGCGGTGTCGGACGCGGTCCAGACGGTGGTGTCCGGGGCGGGTACGACGTAGGCGACGAGGCGCTTGTCGCCGGGGGTGTCCTCGCGGGCGATCACGGCGGCCTGGGCGACGGTGGGGTGTTCGGCCAGGACGGCGGTCACTTCGCCGGGTTCGATGCGGAAGCCCCGGATCTTGACCTGGTCGTCGGTCCTGCCGACGAAGACGAGTCGGCCGTCCGCCGTCCACTTGGCGCGGTCGCCGGTGCGGTAGAGGCGCGATCCGTCGTCGGCGAGGTGGTTGGCGACGAACCGTTCGGCGGTGAGGCCGGGCCGTCCCAGGTAGCCGCGGGCCAGGCCGACGCCGGTGACGTACAGCTCGCCCGCGACGCCGACCGGGGCCGGTGCCAGGGACTCGTCGAGGACGTACACGCGGGTGTCGAGTACGGGGGTGCCGATGGCGACGTCGTCGGAGAGCGGGTCGCAGCGCCACAGGGTGGCGTCGACGGTCGTCTCGGTGGGTCCGTAGGAGTTGAACAGGGTGTGGGTCCGGGCCCAGCGGGCCATGACGTCGGGCGGGCAGGCCTCTCCGGCGATGACGAGGACGGTGTCGGCGGGGAGGGAGGTCTCGTCGAGTGTGGCGAGGACGGCGGGCGGCAGGGTGGCGTGGGTGACGCGCTGCTCGGTGAGGTGTGCGGGCAGGGCGTCGCCGAGGCGGCGCTCGGTCGGGACGACGACGAGGGTCGCGCCGGAGAGGAGGGCCATGAGCCATTCCCAGCCGAAGGTGTCGAATCCGGCGGAGGCGAACTGGGCGACGCGGGCGCCGGGGCCGACTCCGAGGGACCGGATGTGGCCCTGGACGAGGGCGGCGACGCCGGTGTGCGGGACGAGGACGCCCTTGGGGCGGCCGGTGGAGCCGGAGGTGTAGATGACGTAGGCGGGGTGGGTCGGCAGGAGGGTCGGGGCGCTCGCGGCGTCCGCGCCCGTGCCGGTGGGGTTCGGGGCGGTGGCGAGGGCTTCGCCGAGCAGGGCCGTGTCCGTGTGGGTGGACGGGATCTTGGCTGCCGTGGTCTCGGAGACGAGGACGAGCGCGGGGGCCGCGTCGCCGAGCATGTAGGTGACGCGTTCGGCGGGGTAGTCGGGGTCGAGCGGCATGTAGGCGCCGCCGGCCTTGACCACGCCGAGCAGGGCGGTCATCAGGTCGACGCCCCGGTCCAGGCAGACGGCGACCACGGTCTCGGGGCCCACGCCCCGGCCGGTGAGGTAGCGGGCCAGGCGCTGCGCGCGGGCGTCGAGTTCGGCGTACGTGATCTCCGTGGTGGTGTCGGACACGGCGATCGCGTCCGGGGTGCGGGCGACGTGGGCGGCGAACAGGTCGCCGATCGTGGCGGGTTCGAGGTCGGTGGCCGTGTCGTTCCACTCGACGAGCATGCGGTGCCGCTCGGCGGCGTCGAGGACGGGGACCGCGCTGAGCCGGGTGCCGGGTTCGGCGGTGACCGCGTCGAGCACCTGGGTGAGGCCGTCGACGATGCGGCGTACGGTGTCGGGCTCGAACAGTTCGGCCGCGGCGGTGACCTCGCCGCGGACGCCGGCCGGGGCGCCGTCGGCGTCGAACGCCTCGCCGACGATGACGTCGAGGTCGAACTTGGCCTTCGCCGGGCCCGTGCCGAGGGCGCGGACGTCGAGGCCGGGGAGTTCGACGACGGCCTCGGCCGTGTTCTGCAGGGTCAGCATGACCTGGAAGAGGGCGTGCCGTGCCAGGGAGCGGCTGGGCGCGAGCTCTTCGACGAGCCGTTCGAAGGGAACGTCCTGGTGGGCGAAGGCGGCGAGGCTGTTCTCCCGTACGCGGGCGAGGACGTCCTTGAACGTCGGGTCGCCGCTCAGGTCGGTGCGCAGGACGAGGGTGTTGACGAAGGAGCCGACCAGGCCGTCGAGGGCTTCGTCGGTGCGGCCGGCGTGGGGCGAGCCGATCGGGATGTCGGTGCCCGCGCCGAGCTTGGAGAGCAGGACGGCGAGCGCCGCCTGCAGGACCATGAAGGTGGTGACGCCCTCGGCCCGTGCCACGTGCGCGAGGCGCGCGTGGACGTCGGCGGGGATGTCCACCGGCACGCTGTGGCCTCGGTGGGAGGCGACGGCCGGGCGGGTGCGGTCGAAGGGCAGCGTGAGCTCTTCGGGGGCTCCGGCGAGTGCCTGGCGCCAGTAGGCGGCCTGGCGTCCGGTCACGCTGTCGCCGTCGCGTTCGTCGCCGAGGAGTTCGCGCTGCCACAGCGCGTAGTCGGCGTACTGGACCGGGAGCGGCTCCCAGGTGGGTGCCTGGCCCGTGCACCGGGCGGCGTAGGCGTGGGACAGGTCGTGGGCCAGGGGGCCGGTGGACCAGCCGTCGGTGGCGATGTGGTGCACGACGACGACGAGGACGTGGTCCTCGGGGGCGAGTTCGAGCAGGGCGGCGCGGAGGGGGACCTCGTCGGCCAGGTCGAAGACGTGCTGGGCCACCTCGGCGACGGCGTCGGTGAGTTCCTCCGGCCGTACGGTGCGGACGGACGGCTCCCAGACCAGGTCGTCGAGGTCGGCGATCAGCTGGTAGGGCTCGCCGTCGGCGACGGGGAAGCGGGTGCGGAGCACCTCGTGGCGGCCGATGACGTCCCGCAGGGCGGTGATCAGGGCCGGCCGGTCGAGACGGCCGGTGAGCCGCAGGCCCATGGGGATGTTGTAGGTGGCGCCGGGGCCTTCGAGCTGGCCGATGAACCACAGGCGGCGCTGCGCGAACGACAGCGGGGTGCGTGCGGGGCGCGGCAGGGGCGCCAGGGCGGCGCGTGCGGTCTCGGCGCCGCCGATGCGGTGCGCGAGCGCGGCGACGGTGGGGGCCTCGAAGAGGGTGCGCAGGGCGACCTCGACGCCGAGGACGGTACGGATGCGGCTGATGAGGCGGACGGCGAGCAGGGAGTGCCCGCCGATGGCGAAGAAGTCGTCGTCGACGCCGACCGCGGGGCGGTCGAGGACGTGGGCGAAGATCCCGGCGAGGATCTCCTCGCGCGGGCCGGCCGGGCCTCGGCCGTGGCCGGTGCCGTCGCCGTGGTCGGGGGTGGGCAGGGCCCGGTGGTCGAGCTTGCCGTTGGCGGTCAGGGGCAGGTCGTCGAGGGCGACGACCGCCGACGGGACCATGTAGGACGGCAGGCGGTCGGCGGCGAACCGGGCGACCGCCGCGGTGAGCGCCTGCCGATCGGTCCGGTCGGGGGTTCCGGGTGCCACCACGTAGGCGACGATGCGCCGGTCGCCCGGGCTGTCCTCGCGGACGACGACGGCGGCGCGGTCGACGTCGGGGTGGGCGGTGACGACGGAGCGGATCTCGCCGGGTTCGATGCGGAAGCCGCGGATCTTGACCTGGTCGTCGGCGCGGCCGAGGTACTCGATCCGGCCGTCGTCCTTCCAGCGCACCAGGTCGCCGGTGCGGTAGAGGCGTCCGCCGCCGGTGGAGAACGGGTCGGCGACGAAGCGTTCGCCGGTCTGGGCGGGGCGTCCCAGGTAGCCGCGGGCGAGGCCGGGGCCCGCGACGTACAGCTCGCCGGTGGCGCCGACCGGGACCGGTGCGAGGGAGCCGTCGAGCACGTAGGCGCGGGTGTGGGCGATCGGTGTGCCGATGGACACGTCCTCGGCGTCCGGCTCGCAGCGCCAGTAGGTCGCGTCGACGGTGGTCTCCGTGGGGCCGTACGTGTTGAACAGGGTGCGGCCGCGCGCCCAGCGTGCGACGAGCTCCGGGGCGCAGGCCTCGCCGCCGATCTCGATGACGAGGTGCGGGGAGACCGCCTCCTCGTCGAGGCCGGCGAGGACGGCGGGCGGCAGGCTGGCGTGGGTGACGCGCTGTTCGGCGAGGAAGTCGGTCAGTTCCTTCCCGAGCCTGCGGTGCGCCGGTACGGGGACGAGGGCGGCGCCCGTGGTGAGCGCGAGCGCCCACTCCAGGCAGAAGACGTCGAAGCTGACCGAGGCGAACTGGGCCACCCGCGAGCCGGGCCCGGTGCCGAAGCGTTCCGTGGCGGCCGCGAGGGTGTTGGCGAATCCCGCGTGGGTGAGCACGACGCCCTTGGGGCGGCCGGTGGAGCCCGAGGTGTAGACGATGTACGCGGGGTGCTCGGCGCGCGGGGCGGCGTCGGGGGCCGTGGCCGGCAGCCGGTCGAGGGCGGCGCGGGTGCGGGCGTCGTCGACGAGGAGGACGGCGGCGTCCGTCGCGGGGACCCTGCCGCGGGTGGCGGTGGTGGCGAGGACCGCCATGGGGCGGGCGTCGCCGAGGACGTACGCGACGCGGTCGGCGGGGTAGTCGAGGTCGATCGGCAGGTAGGCGCCGCCGGCCTTGAGGACGGCGAGGAGCGCCGCCATCAGGTCGGGTCCGCGCTCCAGGAACAGCGCGACCACGGACTCGGGTCCGACGCCGTGCTCGGTGAGGTGGTGCGCGAGCCGGTTGGCGCGGGCGTCCAGTTCTGCGTAGGTGAGGTCCCCCGTCTCCGTCACGAGCGCCACCGCGTCGGGTGTGCGGGCGACGCGGTCGGCGAGCAGGTCGAGGACCGGTGCGGGCTCGGTGCGGGCCGTGGTGGTGCTCCACTCGCGCAGGAGCAGGTCCAGTCCCGCCTCGTCGAGCACCTGGACGGCTCCGAGGCGCGGTTCCCCGCCCCGGTTCTCCGGGGGCGCCTGGTCGAGTGCCGTCTCCAGGGCCGCGACGAGGTTGCGCGTGGCCGTCTCGACCAGGCGGCCGACCATGCTGGGGTCCACCGGGGCGACCGCGTCCACGGCCAGGCCGATGCTGTCGCCGTGGTCGTCGACCGACAGGGCGAGCGGGAAGTTGTCCCGCTCCTGGGCGAACCGCAGGGTGATGCCGTCGAGTTCGCGCGGGGTGTCACGGCCGCCGGACAGGTCGGCGTGGTGGCGGTAGTTGAACAGGGCGGTGAAGAGCGGGGTGTTGCCGTCGATGCCGCTGGCGCGCTGCGCCACCGCGAGGGGTGCGTGCTCGTGCTCCAGGAGCTCGGCGAGCTGGCCGCGCATCGCGGAGACGGCGGCGAGCACGCCCGGCCCGTCGGTGCGGACGCGTACGGGAAGGGTGTTCATGTACGGGCCGGGGACGCGGTCGGCGCCCTGGCCGGCGTTCATGCGGCCGAACAGGATCGTGCCGAAGACGACGTCGTCGCGGCCGCTGACGGCGGCGAGGACCCGGGCCCAGACGAGGTGCATGACCGTGGCGGGGCTGGCGCCGGCCCGGCGGGACACCTCGCGCAGACGCGTGGTGAGGTCGGGCGCGAACGGCACCTCGACGCGGACGGACGTGGCGCCGTCGCCGTGGGTGTCGGCGATGCCGAAGGGGGCGGTGGGCTCGGTGACGTCGCCGAGGAGCTCGGCGAAGTAGCGTTCGTGCTCGGCGCGCGCGACGGCGCCCCGGGTCTGGGCGACGAAGTTCCGGAACGGCATCGGCGCGGCCAGTTCACGGCCCCGGCCCGCCAGGATCGCCTGGACCTCGTGGAACACGATCTCCAGGGCGGTGTGGTCACGGACGACGTGGTGCGCCCGCAGCAGGCCGAGCCACCGGCCGGTGCCGGGGAGCTGGGCGGCGTGCATCCGCAGCAGCGGGGCCTGGGTCAGGTCCATCCAGTTGCCGGCGGCGGTCAGGAGCTGCCGCACCGGGTCGCCCTGGCTGTCGAGGGTGATCTCGGTGACGGGCAGGGTGGCGCGGCGCCGGACGACCTGGACGGGTTCGCGCAGGCCTTCCCAGACGATGGAGGTGCGGTAGATGTCGTGGCGGTCGACGACCTGCTGGAGGGCGTCCGTGAAGGCGTCGAGGCGGTCGCGGGAGTCGAACTCCAGGACGGTCGGCAGGACGTAGGCGTCGTCGTCGCCCTCGGCGAGGAGGTGGTGGAAGAGCAGGCCCTCCTGGAGGGGGGCGAGCGGGTAGATGTCGGCGATCTCGGCCGCGCCGCCGTCGACGGTGGCGACGATCCGGGCGATCTCGTCGGGGGTGAGGTCGACGAGCGGCAGCATGTCGGGGGTGATCTCGGTGATCGCGGTCGCGTCGGCCGGGATCAGGTTGGCCGGGACGGCGACCTGCTCCGAGCCCGCCGAGGCGGCGAGGCCGGCCGGGGTCGGGTCCTGGAAGAAGGCCCGCACCGACACGTTGACGCCCTGGTTGCGGAGCAGGGCGACGAGCCGGATGACCAGCAGGGACTGGCCTCCGAGGGCGAAGAAGTCCTCGTCGACGCCGACGCTTTCGAGTCCGAGGACCTCGGCGAACGCGGCGCAGAGGATCTCCTCGCGGGCGTTCGACGGGCCCCGGCCCGCGGTGGTGCTGTCGTGCTCGGGCGCGGGCAGCGCCTTGCGGTCGAGCTTGCCGTTCGCGGTCAGCGGCAGCGCGTCCAGGACCACGACCGCCGACGGAACCATGTAATCGGGCAGGCTGCGCGAGACGAACTCGCTTAGCGGGTGGGTGAGTTCACCGGTGGTGACGGCGTAGGCGACGAGACGCCGGTCGCCGGGGACGTCTTCCCGTACGACCACGGCCGCCTGGGTGACCTGCGGGTGCGCGGCGACGGCTGCCTGGACCTCGCCGAGCTCGATGCGGAAGCCGCGGACCTTGACCTGGTCGTCGGTACGGCCCAGGAAGACCAACTGGCCGTCCTTCGTCCACTTCACGCGGTCGCCCGACCGGTACATCCGCTCGCCCGAAGCCGAGAACGGGGAGGCGACGAAACGCTCCGCCGTCTGGACCGGGCGGTTCACGTAACCCCGCGCCAGACCCGTACCCGACACGTACAGCTCGCCGGCCACACCGACCGGAACCTGACGCAGGGACTCGTCGAGGACGAACACGCGGGCGTTCGGGACCGGGCTGCCGACCACGACATCCGCGGAGGCGGAGAGGCGGGCGATCGAGGTGTCGACCGTCGCCTCCGTCGGGCCGTAGAAGTTGAAACCCTCCACACCCTCCAGTCCACGCAGCCGCTCCCACAGACCGGCCGGGGTGGCCTCGCCACCGACACCGATACGGGAAGGGTGCTGCTCGGCGTCGAACAGGCCCTCGTCCATCAGGACTTGGAGATAGGAGGGGGTGATCTCGGCGAAGTCGATACGGGAGGCGGTCATCCAGTCGACCAGCCGACCGGCGTCCAGCCACGTGTCGGCGTCGACGACATGCAGCTCGTGGCCCGAGAACAGGGCGGAGAGCTGGTTCCACGACGCGTCGAAGGAGACCGACGTCGTCAGCGCGACCTTCAACGGGACACCGTCCGTCGTCGCGAACACCGACCTGCCGTGGCTCTCGCACAGACCCACGACACCGCCGTGGGTGACGACCACGCCCTTCGGGCGTCCCGTCGAACCCGACGTGTAGATGACGTACGCCGGGTGCTCCGGGCGGACCGTCACGTTCAGCGGCCCCTCCCCCGCGCTCTCCAGCGCCGAGGTGACCTTCGGGTCGTCCAGGAAGATCACCGACGTGTCCGACGGCACCGGCAGCACGCCTGCCGTCGCCGACGACGCCAGGACGACGACCGGGGACGCGTCCTGGACCATGTACGCGATCCGGTCCGCCGGATACGCCGGATCCAGAGGCAGATAGGCGCCACCGGCCTTCAGCACGGCCACGAGCGCGACGATCAGGTCCGCGCCCCGCTCCAGACACACACCCACCAGCGACTCCGCACCCACACCGTGATCGGCGAGGTAACGGGCCAGACGGTCAGCACGACGGTCCAGCTCCCCGTACGACAGGGACTCCCCCGCCGCGACCACGGCGACAGCGTCCGGCGTCCGCGCGACCTGCGCCGCGAACAGCTCCGGAAGCGAACCCGCCACCACCTCCACAGCGGTGTCGTTCCACTCCGCCAACCGCTCACGGTCGGAGACGTCCAGGACCTCGACCTCGCTCAGCCGCGACCCCGGAGCCACCACCAACAGCTCAATGGCCCTCGCCCACCGCGCCACGAGCCGCTCGGCCGTCTCCACGTCGAACAGATCCGCCGACGCCACCACCGAACCACGCAGACCCGCGGGAGCACCCGACTCGTCGAAGACCTCCGTGACGGAGGCATCGAGGTCGAACTTGGCGCTCGAGGTGCCTGCCGGGAGTCCGGTGGTGCGCAGGTCCGGCAGGTCGAGGACGGCTTCGGCGGTGTTCTGGACCTTCAGCATCACCTGGAAGAGGGGGTGCCGGGCGAGGGAGCGGGCCGGGGCGAGTTCCTCGACGAGCTTCTCGAAGGGGACGTCCTGGTGGGCGAAGGCGGACAGGCTCGTCTCGCGGACGCGGCCGAGGACCTCGCGGAAGGTCGGGTCGCCGGACAGGTCGGTGCGGATGACGAGGGTGTTGACGAAGAAGCCGACGAGGTCGTCGAGTGCCTCGTCCGTGCGGCCGGCGTTGGCCGAGCCGATCGGGATGTCGGTGCCCGCGCCCAGCTTCGACAGGAGCATCGCGAGGGAGGCCTGCAGCACCATGAAGGGGGTGACGCCTTCGGCGCGGGCCACCTGCGCGAGGCGTGCGTGGACCGGTGCGGGCACGGTCAGGGGGATGGTGTGGCCGCGGTGCGAGGGTTCGGCGGGTCGCGGCCGGTCGACGGGGAGTTCGAGTTCCTCGGGGGCGTCCGCGAGGGCCGTGCGCCAGTGGGTGACCTGGCGGGTGATGAGGCTGTCGGGGTCGGACTCCTCGCCGAGGAGGTCCCGCTGCCACAGCGCGTAGTCGGCGTACTGGACCGGCAGCGGCTCCCAGTCGGGGGCCTGGCCGGCGCGGCGGGCGGTGTAGGCGGTGGTCAGGTCGCGTGCGAGGGGTTCCATCGACCAGCCGTCGCCGGCGATGTGGTGGACGGCGAGGACGAGGGCGTGCTCGTCGGGGCCGGTGGTGAACAGCCAGGCCCTGACGGGGATGTCGGTGGTGAGGTCGAAGGGCTGGGCGAGGGCGTCGGTGACGGCGCGGTCGAGCTCGCCGGGGGTGACGTCGGTGGCGGTGGGCGCCCAGTCGAGGTCGGCCGGGTCCAGGATCCGCTGGTGGGGCTCTCCGTCGGTGGTGTCGAACACCGTCCGCAGGACCTCGTGGCGGCCGATGACGTCGCGGAGGGCGGCGTCGAGGGCGGCGCGGTCGAGGGCGCCGGAGAGGCGCAGGGCGACGGGGATGGTGTACGTGGCTCCGGGGCCGTCGAGTTGGCCGACGAACCACAGGCGGCGCTGGGCGGAGGAGAGCGGGATCCGTGCGGGGCGGTGGGCCGGGGCGAGGCCGGTGCGCGCGGTGCCGGCGGTGTCGAGCGCGGCGGCGAGGCGGGCGGGTGTGGGCCGGTCGAAGAGGGTGCGCAGGGTGGTCTCGGTGCCGAGGACCGTACGGATGCGGCTGACGAGCCGGGTGGCGAGGAGGGAGTGGCCGCCGAGGGCGAAGAAGTCGTCGTCGGGTCCGACCTGTGCGAGGCCGAGGACGTCGGCGAAGACGCCGCAGAGGAGTTCTTCGCGGAGGGTGGCGGGTCGTCGTGCGGCGCCGGTGGTGTAGTCGGGTGCGGGCAGGGCGTTGCGGTCGAGCTTGCCGCTGGGTGACTGGGGCAGGGCGTCCACCATGACGACGGCCGCGGGCACCATGTGGGCCGGCAGGCGGGCGGCGAGGAAGTCGCGTATGTCGGCGGGGGTCGCGGTGTGGGGGTGTGCGGGGACGGCGTAGGCGATGAGGCGCCGGTCTCCGGGGGTGTCCTCGCGGGCGATGACGGCTGCCTGGGTGATGGCGGGGTGGGCGGTGGCCGCGGCTTCGATCTCGCCGGGTTCGATGCGGTAGCCGCGGATCTTGACCTGGTCGTCGGCGCGGCCGAGGTAGGTGAAGCGGCCGTCGGTGTCCTGGCGTACGAGGTCGCCGGTGCGGTACATGCGCTCGCCCCGTTCGTACGGGTGGGCGACGAACCGTTCGGCGGTGAGGGCGGGGCGGTTCGCGTAGCCGCGTGCGAGGCCTGCGCCGGACACGTAGAGCTCTCCGGGGACGCCGGGGGGCACGGGGGCGAGGCGGTGGTCGAGGACGTACGCGCGGGTGTTGGGCAGGGGGCGGCCGATGAGGGGGTGCGCGCCGTGGGTGGGCTGGGCGGTGTCGTGGCACAGGACGTGCACGGTGGCCTCGGTGGGGCCGTAGAAGTTGAGGCCGAGGGTGTCCGGTGCGTCGTGGAGCCGCTGCCAGAGGGTGGTGCCGACGGCGTCGCCGCCGAGGAGGAGGGCGCGGGGGCGGTGGGTGGCGGTGTCGAGGAGGCCTTCGTCGAGGAGTTGTTCGGCCTGGACGGGGGTGAGGGCCATCAGGTCGATGCGCCGGGTGTCGGCGTAGCGGGCGAGTGCGGTGCTGTCGCGTCGTATGTCGTCGGGGACGATGTCGAGTTCGTGTCCGGCGACCATCCACAGGAGCAGTTCCCAGGAGGCGTCGAAGGAGAGGGAGTAGGTGAGTGCCACGCGCATGCGCGGTCCGGGGTTGATCGGGCCGGTGCGCTGGAAGGCGGCGAGGTTGGAGAGGCCGCGGTGCGGGACGGTGACGCCCTTGGGGAGGCCGGTGGAGCCGGAGGTGTAGATGACGTACGCGGCCTGGTCGGGCCGGATGTCGGCGTTCAGGGGGGCGTCGTCGGGGCCACCGGGGATGCCGGGGGCGTCGGCGGTGGTGTCGTCGAGGAGGACGACGGGGGTGTCGGTGGCGGGCAGGACGTGGGCGGTGCCGGGGGCGGCGACCAGGACGGCGGGGGCCGCGTCCCGGACCATGTGGGCGATGCGGTCGGCGGGGTAGGCGGGGTCGACGGGCAGGTGGGCGCCGCCGGCCTTGAGGACGGCGAGGAGGGCCACGACGGGGGCGGTGCCGCGTTCGAGGCAGACGCCGACGACGGATTCGGGGCCGACGCCGTGGTGGGCGAGGAGGCGGGCGAGGCGGTCGGCGCGGGCGTCGAGTTCGGCGAAGGTGAGGCTGTGGCCGTCGGCGGTGAGGGCGGTCGCGTCGGGGGTGCGGGCCGCCTGGGCGGCGAACAGGGCGGGGACCGTGTCGGGGGCGACGTCGGTGGTGGTGTCGTTCCAGCCGTTCACGATCCGGTGTCGGCGGTCCTCGTCGAGGACGTCGATCGCGGAGAGGGGCAGGTCGTCGGCGCCCTCGGCGGTCGCGGTCAGGGCGTCGAGGATGTGGTCGAGTGCGGTCCGCAGGAGGGCGGTCACCTCGTGGGGGTCGACGTCGGTGTGCGCGTCGACGGCGAGGGACAGGGTGGTGCCGTCGTCGTCGACGGACACGGCCAGGGGGTAGTTGGAGCGTTCCTGGGCGAAGAGGGTGCGGATGCCGTCGATGCCGGTGCCCTGGCCGGTGGTGGCGTGGCGGTAGTTGAACAGGGAGCTGAACAGGGGGGTGTCGCCGGTGGTGCCGGCGGCCCGCTGGGCGGTGGTGAGCGGTGCGTGTTCGTGTTCCAGGAGGGTGGTGAGCTGGTCGCGCAGGGCGTGGAGGGCGGCGAGGGTGCCGTGGTGGCCGGTATGGACGCGTACGGGGAGGGTGTTGATGTACGGGCCGGGGGCCGGGCGCGTGGTGTCGGCGGTGCTGAGGCGTCCGGACAGGACGGTGCCGAAGACGACGTCGTCGCGGCCGCTGACGGCGGCGAGGACCCGGGCCCAGGCGAGGTGGAGGAGGGTGGCGGGGCCGGTGCCGTGCTGGTGGGCGAGGCGGCGCAGGCGGTCGGTGAGCGCGGGGGCGAGGTCGGTGCGGGCGCGGGTGGACGCGGAGCCGTCGCCGTGGACGTCGGTGAGTCCGTAGGGGGCGGTGGGTTCGGTGACGTCGCCGAGGAGTCCGGTGAAGTACCGCTCGTGGTCGTGGTGTGCGGCGGCGGACCTGGTGCGGGCGACGAAGTCGCGGAAGGGGGCGGGGTCGGGCAGGTCGGCGCCGTGGCCGTCGAGGACGGCCCGTACTTCGTCGAGGACGGTCCGCAGGGCTTCGTGGTCCTGGACCATGTGGTGGGCGCGGACGAGGGCGAGGGGGCGCGGGTGCGCGGGGCCGTCGGCGACGGTCAGGTCGAGGAGCGGGGCGCGGGTCAGGTCGGTGGTGGTGCCGGCGGCGGCCAGGAGCTGTCGTACGGGGTCGCCGGCCTCGGGGTCGGGGGTGATCTCGGTGACGGGCAGGGTGGCGTGGCGCCACACGACCTGGACGGGTTCGCGGAGGCCTTCCCAGACGAGGGCGGTGCGCAGGATGTCGTGGCGTGCGAGGACCTGGCGGAGGGCGTCGGTGAAGGCGTCGAGGAGGGTGCGGGAGGCGAACTCCAGGACGGTGGGCTGCATGTAGGCGTCCTGGCCGCCGTCGGCGAGGAGGTGGTGGAAGAGCAGGCCCTCCTGGAGGGGGGCGAGGGGGTAGACGTCGGCGATGTTGGCGGCTCCGCCGTCGACGGAGGCGGCGACGGTGGCGAGTTCCTCGGCGGTGAGGTCGACCAGCGGGAGCATGTCGGGGGTGACGGCGGTGGCGTCGGCCGGGATCGCGTTGGCGGGGATCTCGGTGCGGGTGGTGCCGGCGGCCGCGGCGAGGCCGGCGGGGGTGGGGTTGTGGAAGAGGGCGCGGACGGTGAGGTCGGTGCCGAGGGCGGCGCGGGCGCGGCCCATGAGTTCGACGGCGAGGAGGGAGTGGCCGCCGAGGGCGAAGAAGTCGTCGTCGGGTCCGACCTGTGCGAGGCCGAGGACGTCGGCGAAGACGCCGCACAGGAGTTCTTCGCGCGGGCCCGCGGGGGTCCTGCCGGGGGTGGCGGTGTGGGTGGGTGCGGGCAGGGCGTTGCGGTCGAGCTTGCCGTTGGCCGTCAGCGGCAGAGCGTCCAGCACCAGAATCGCAGCTGGCACCATGTGACCCGGCAGGCTCGCGGCCAGGTGGGCGCGTAGCTCGGCGGCATCGGTCGTCTCCTGTGCGTGGGTGGGGGTCGTGTAGGCGACGAGCCGCGGGTCGCCGGGGGTGTCCTCGCGGACGACGACCGCGGCGCGGGCGACGTGGGCGTGGCGTTCGAGGGCGGCTTCGATCTCGCCGGTCTCGATGCGGAAGCCGCGGATCTTGACCTGGCCGTCGGTGCGTCCGAGGCAGGTGAGGACGCCGTCGGGGCGCTGTCGGGCCAGGTCGCCGGTGCGGTACATCCGCTCGCCGTGCTCGTAGGGGTTGGCGACGAACCGTTCGGCGGTGAGGGCGGGGCGGCCGAGGTATCCGCGGGCGAGCTGGTCGCCGGCGAGGTAGAGCTCTCCCGTGGTGCCGGGTGCGACGGGTCGCAGTCGCTCGTCGAGGACGTAGGCGCGGGTGTTGGCGAAGGGCCGGCCGATGGTGACGGGGCCTTCGGTGACCTGGGCGGCGGTGGCCCAGACGGTGGCCTCGGTGGGTCCGTACAGGTTGACGGCGGGGATGCCGAGGGCGTGGAGGCGTGCGGCGAGTTCGCCGGGGAGGGCTTCGCCGCCGACGAGGGCGCGTACGGAGGCGGGCGGGGTGCCGGTGTCGAGGAGGGCGCGCCACAGGGAGGGGACGGCCTGGAGGGCGGTGGCTCCGCTGGTGCGGAGGAGGTCGAGGAGGGCGTGGGGGTCGCGGACGGTGTCGCGGTCGGCGAGGACGACGGCGGCGCCGTTGACCAGGGGCAGGAACAGTTCGAGGGCCGCGATGTCGAAGGAGACCGTGGTGACGGCGACGAGCCGGTCGTCGGTGGTGAGCGGGGCGTGCGCGGCGACGGCGTGCAGGTGGTGGACGAGCGCGTGGTGGTCGACGACGACGCCCTTGGGGCGGCCGGTGGAGCCCGAGGTGTGGATGACGTACGCGGGGTGCCGGGGCAGGAGGGCGGCGCGGCCGGGGAGCTTTCCGGTGCGGGGGCTCTCGGGGGTGGTCGGGGCGGGGTCGTCGGCGGTGACGACGGGGGTGCCGGTGAGTGCCGCGGCGGCGGTGTGCGCGGTGGTGGTCAGGACGCAGACCGGCCGGGCGTCGTCCAGCATGTACGCGATGCGGTCGTGCGGGTAGTCGGGGTCGAGCGGCAGGTAGGCGCCGCCGGCCTTGGTGACGGCGAGGAGGGCGGCGACGAGGTCGGCGCCGCGTTCCATCAGGACGGCGACGACGGTGTCGGGGCCGACGCCGTGGCCGGCGATCAGGTGGGCCAGTTCTTCGGCGCGCGCGTCGAGTTCGGCGTAGGTCAGCGTGGTGTCGCCGTCGACGAGGGCGGTCGCGTCGGGGGTGCGGGCCGCCTGGGCTTCGAAGAGGTCGGGCAGGGTCGTGGCGGGGACGTCGGCCGTCGTGTCGTTCCAGGCGTACAGGACGCGGTGGAGTTCGGTGTCGTCGAGGAGCGGTACGTCGCCGACGCGGGTGTGGGGGGCGTCGGCGAGGAGCTCGGCGGCGCGGGCGAAGCGCCGGGTGAGGGTACGGGCCGTGTCGGCGTCGAACAGGTCGGCGGCGGCGATGAGGGTGCCGTGCAGGCCGGCGGGTGTGCCGTCGGTGGCGAAGGTCTCGGCGAGGGTGAACTCGAGGTCGAACTTGGCGGCGGAGTCGCCGACGGGCAGTGCTTCGGCGTGGACGCCGGGCAGGCGCAGGGCCGCTTCGCCGGTGTTCTGCAGCATGAGCATGACCTGGAACAGCGGGTGCCGGGCCAGGGAGCGGGTGGGGGCGAGGTCCTCGACGAGCTTCTCGAAGGGGACGTCCTGGTGTTCGCGGGCCGCGAGGGCCGTCTCCTGGGCGCGGGCGAGGAGTTCGCGGAAGGTCGGGTCGCCGGACAGGTCGGTGCGCAGGACGAGGGTGCTGACGAAGAAGCCGACCAGGTCGTCGAGGGCCTCGTCGCCGCGTCCGGCGTCGACGGTGCCGATCGGAATGTCGGTGCCGGCGCCGAGCCGGTGCAGTGTGACGGCGAGGGCGGCCTGGAGCGCGGTGAAGAGGGTGACGCCTTCGGCGAGGGCGAGACGCGCGAGGCGGGCGTGCGTCTCGGCGGGCAGGCGGAAGGGGACGGTGTGGCCCGTGTGGCCGAGCACGGCGGGGCGCGTGCGGTCGTAGGGCAGGGCGAGTTCCTCCGGCAGGTCCGCCAGGGCGGTGCGCCAGTGGGCGCTCTGGCGGGCGAAGAGGCTGTCGGGGTCGTCCTGCGCGCCGAGGAGCTCGCGCTGCCACAGGGTGTAGTCGGCGTACTGGACGGGCAGCGGCTCCCAGGCGGGGGCCGTGCCCGTGGTGCGGGCGGCGTAGGCGGTGGACAGGTCGCGGCCGAGGGGGCCCATGGACCAGCCGTCGCCGGCGATGTGGTGGACGGCCATGACGAGGACGTGGTCGTCGGGGCCGGTCGACAGCAGGCGGGCCTTGAGGGGGAGTTCGGTGGCGAGGTCGAAGGCGTGGCCGACGACGGCGGCGGTCTCCCGGTCGAGCGCGGCGGGGTCGGCGGGGTCGACGTCGCGGGTCTCCAGGTGCCAGTCCTGTTCGGCTGCCGGCAGGACCCGCTGGTGGGGCTCGCCGGCGGTGATGCCGTAGACGGTGCGGAGGATCTCGTGGCGTGCGATGACGTCCCGCAGGGCGGCCTGGAGCGCGTCGCGGTCCACGGGGCCGCGGAGCCGCTGCGCGACCCGGATGTTGTAGACCGCGCTCGGGCCCTCGAGCTGGGAGATCAGCCACAGCCGACGCTGCGCGAAGGACAACGGGATCATCAGGACTCCTCCTGGTTACGCATCGGCCGCAGCGCGGGCCTAGCAGAGCTCACATTTCCAAGCTGTCGTACGAGGCCGGACACGGTCCGTGCCGTGAGGAGCACCCGCAGGGGCACCTCGATGCCGAGCGCCGTGCGCAGGCGGCTGGTGAGGCGTGCGGCGAGCAGGGAGTGCCCGCCGAGGGCGAAGAAGTCGTCGTCCACGCCGACCTCGGGAAGGCCGAGGACGTCGGCGAAGGCGGCGCACAGGGCCTTCTCCCGCTCGGTGACCGGTGCGCGGCCGGTGCCGGGGGCGGGGCCGTCGTCGGGCAGGGCGGCGCGGTCGAGCTTGCCGTTGGGTGTCAGCGGCAGGGCGTCCAGCAGGACGACGGCGGACGGCACCATGTGCTCGGGCAGCCGCTCCCTGGCGAAGGCGCGCAGGTCCTCGGCGAGGGTCGCGCCGGCCCGGCCGTTCGGGACGGCGTAGCCGACGAGCCGCTTGCCGCCGGGGGTGTCGTCGCGGACGACGACGGCGGCCTGGGTGACGGCGGGGTGGGCGGCCAGGACGGCGCGGACCTCGCCGGGTTCGACGCGGAAGCCGCGGATCTTGACCTGGTCGTCGACGCGGCTGGCGAAGACCAGCCGGCCCTGGGGCGTCCAGCGGACCCGGTCGCCGGTGCGGTAGAGGCGTGCGCCCGCCCCGTCGAAGGGGGAGGCGACGAAGCGCTGTGCGGTCAGGCCGGGGCGGCCGGCGTAGGCGCGGGCCAGGCCGGCGCCCGCGATGTACAGCTCGCCGTCGACGCCGACCGGGACCGGGGCGAGGCTGCCGTCGAGGACGTACACCCGGGAGTTGGTGATGGGGGCGCCGATGGAGGGCGTGGTGTCGTCCGTGGTCAGCGGGTCGGACATCGTCGCGCACACGGTGGTCTCGGTCGGGCCGTAGGCGTTGACGAAGCGGCGGCCGCGTGACCAGCGGGCGACGAGTTCGCCGCCGAGGGCCTCGCCGGCGGAGACCAGGGTGGTGACGGGGGCGAGGTCCTCGGGTGCGAGGACGGACAGCACGGCGGGCGGCAGGGTGGCGTGGGTGACGCCGTGCCGGGCGACGAGGCCGGCGAGTCCGCCGTCGGGCAGCAGGGTCTCGGCGGGGGCGACGACGAGTCGGGCGCCGGAGCACAGGGCCATGACGAGTTCCCAGGTCGCCGCGTCGAAGCCCGGCGAGGCGAACTGGAGGACGCGGCTGTCGGCCCCGACGTCGAAGTGCTCGATCTGGGCCGCGACCAGGCTGGCCACGCCCTCGTGGGTGACGACGACGCCCTTGGGGCGGCCGGTCGAACCCGAGGTGAAGATCATGTACGCGGGGTGGGCGGGGCGCAGGCGTGTGCCGGTCACGGGTGCGGCGTCCAGCGCCGCGACCTGCGCGGCGAGCGGCTCCTCGTCGAGGACGAGGACGGGGACTCCGGTCCCGGCCGGGACGGCGGGCGCGCACAGGGCCGAGGCGAGGACGGTCCGCGCGCCGGACTCGGCCAGCATGAACGCGATGCGGTCGGCCGGGTAGGCGGGGTCGACCGGCAGGTAGGCGCCGCCGGCCTTGAGGACGCCGAGGAGGGTGACGATCAGGTCGATGCCGCGTTCGCGCACGACGGCGACCACGGATTCGGGGCCGATGCCCCGGCCGGTGAGGAACCGGGCAAGGCGGTTGGCCCGCGCGTCGAGTTCGGCGTACGTGAGCTCGGCGTCGTCGGCCGCGACGGCGACGGCGTCGGGGGTGTGGCGCACGCGGGCCGCGAACAGCTCGGGCACGGTCGCGGCGGGCACGTCGGCGGCCGTGTCGTTCCAGTCGGCGAGGACCTGGTGGCGCTGGTGTGCGTCGAGGACCCGCACGGTGCCGAGCGGCCGGTCGGGGGCGCCGTCCAGGGTCCTCCCGGCGGCGTCGACCAGTTCGTCGAGGGCGGTGCGCACCAGGGCGACGACCTCCCTCGGGTCGACCGGGGCGACGGCGTCGACCATGAGGTCGAGTCCGTCCTGGGCCTCGTCGACGAGCAGCGACAGCGGGTAGTTGGTGCGTTCGCGGGTGAACAGCAGCCGGGTGCCCGGCAGGGAGGTGTTCCAGCGGGTGTCGGCGTCCTCGCCCGTGCTGCGCCGGTAGTTGAGGCAGGCGGTGAACAGCGGGGCGTCGCCGTCGACGGCGGCCGCCCGCTGGGCCACGGTCAGGGGTGCGTGCTCGTGCTCCATGAGTCGGGCGAGCTGGCCGCGCATGGCGGTGATCGCCTCCAGCGCGGCGGACCGGTCGGTGCGCACCCGGACGGGCAGGGTGTTGATGAACGGTCCCGGGACCCGGTCGGCGCCCGCGCCGGCGTTCATCCGCCCGAACAGGACGGTGCCGAACACGACGTCCTCGCGGCCGCTGACCGCGGCGAGGACCCGGGCCCAGGCCACGTGCAGCACGGTCGCGGTGCTCACGCCCGCGCGCCGCGCCACTTCCCTCAGCCGTGCGGTGAGGTCGGGCCCGGCGGCCAGTCGCGCCCGGGTCAGGGTGGCCCCGTCGCCGTGGGCGTCCGCCAGTCCGTAGGGGGCGGTGGTCTCGCCGACGTCGCCGAGGAGCTCGGCGAAGTACCGCTCGTGCTCGGCGCGTTCGACTCCCCCGCGGGCCTGGGCGACGAACGTCCGGAACGGCAGCGGGTCGGGCAGGGTGTCGCCGCGCCCGGCGAGGAACGCGGTCACCTCCTCGAGGAGGACGTCGAGCGCGGTGCCGTCGCGGACCATGTGGTGGGCGCGGATCAGCGCGAGCCATCGCTCGGGACGCTCCTCGCCGGGCAGGGCCGCGCGGTGCAGGTCGAGCAGCGGAGCCGTACCGAGGTCCATGCGCGCGCCGCCCGCGGCGACGAGGTCGGCGACGGCGTCGGTGGTGCCGGGGTCGAGGACGACGTCGGTGACGGGCAGGGTGGCGTGGCGGCGGACGACCTGGACGGGTTCGCGCAGGCCTTCCCAGGCGTAGGAGGTGCGGTAGATGTCGTGCCGGTCGACGACCCGCCGCAGGGCGTCGGTGAACGCGTCGAGCCTCTCCCGGGTGTCGAACTCCAGGACCGCCGGCATGACGTAGGCGTCGTCGCCGCCGTCGGCGAGGAGGTGGTGGAAGAGCAGGCCCTCCTGGAGGGGGGCGAGGGGGTAGATGTCGGCGATGTTCGCGGCGCCGCCGTCGACGGTGGCGACGACGGAGGCGAGCTCGTCCTCGGTGAGGTCGACCAGCGGCAGCATCGCGGGGGTGAGCGCGGTGGCGCCGGCCGGGATCAGGTTGTCGGGGACGGTGACCTGCGGGGCGCCGGAGGACGCGGCGAGGCTCGCCGCGGTCGGGTGGTCGAACAGGGCGCGTACGGAGACGGAGACGCCGCGGGCGCGCAGCATCTCGATGAGGCGGACCGCCACCAGCGAGTGGCCGCCGAGTTCGAAGAAGTCGTCGTCGACGCCGACGTGGTCGAGGCCGAGGACTTCGGCGAAGGCCGCGCAGAGGATCTCCTCGCGGACGTCGGCCGGTGCCCGGCCCGCGCCCGCGGTGGCGGCGAAGTCGGGTGCGGGCAGGGCCTTGCGGTCGAGCTTGCCGTTGCCTGTCAGGGGCAGGGCGTCCAGGACGACGACCGCGGACGGGACCATGTGCTCGGGCAGTCGCTGCCCGACGAACTGGCGGATCGTGGCGGAGAGTTCGGTGCCCGACTCGTGGTGGTCGGCGGGGACGACGTAGGCGACGAGCCTGCGGTCGCCGGGGTTGTCCTCGCGGGCTATGACGGCGGCCTGGTCGACCAGCGGATGGCCCGTCAGGACGCCCTGGACCTCGCCGGGTTCGATGCGGTAGCCGCGGATCTTGACCTGGTCGTCGGCACGGCCGAGGAAGACGACCTGGCCGTCCGGCGTCCACTTCGCGCGGTCGCCCGTGCGGTACATGCGCTCGCCCCGCTCGTACGGGTTGGCGACGAAGCGTTCGGCGGTGAGGGCTTCGCGGCCGACGTAGCCGCGGGCGAGGCCGGCGCCGGAGACGTACAGGTCCGCGACCACACCGACCGGGACCGGCTGGAGGCGGGAATCGAGCAGGTAGAAGCGGGTGTTGTCGATCGGTGTGCCGACCGGGGCCGTCCCCTCGGCGATCGCCTCGGCGGTGAGCCGGGTGGTGGCGATGCCGATCGTCGTCTCGGTCGGTCCGTAGTGGTTGTGGACCGCGCGCTCGCCGGCTGCGGCGAGCAGCTCGCGCAGCCACGGGGTGGACGCGGCCTCGCCGCCGAGGACCACGGACTGCGCGGGCAGGACTGCCTCGATGCCGGAGGCGGTGAGCGCCGCCAGGTGTGAGGGGACGGCCTTGAAGTGGTCGATGCCGTGGTCGGCGAGGTAGGCGGCGACCAGTCCGGGGTCGGTGACCGCTGCCTCGTCGAGGATGTGGAGTTCGCCGCCGGTGGCGAGGCTCGCGAAGACGATGGTGTTGCCGAGGTCCGTGGCCTGCGCCTGGAGCAGCGCGTAGCGGGCGCCTTCGTCGCCGAAGCCGAGACGGTCGGGAACCGAGGCGGTGTAGTTCGCGAGGCCGCCGTGGGTGACCGCCACGCCCTTGGGCTGGCCGGTCGAACCCGAGGTGTAGATCACGTACGCCAGGGACTGCGGATCGACCTCACGCTCCGGGCTCTGGGCCGGGGCGGCGGCGAGCTGCATCTCGACGAACGTGTCGTCGATCGCGACCAGACGCGAACGACCCGCGGGCAGTTCGTCGAGGATCTCCTCGGTGGTCAGGGCCAGGGCGGCGCGGCTGTCGCGGAGCATGTACGCGATCCGGTCCGTCGGCTGCGCCGGATCGATGGGCAGATAGCCCGCACCCGCCTTCCACACACCGAGGATCGCCGCGATCATGTCGGCGCCACGCGGCAGGCACAGACCCACGACCGACTCGGGGCCGATGCCCTGACCGATCAGGTAGTGCGCGATCCGGTTCGCCCGCGCGTCCAGCTCCGTGTACGAGACCGTCGTGCCCTCGGTAACGATCGCCTTCGCGTCGGGCACACGGTCCGCCGCCTGCTCGAACCGCTCGTGAACCAGGGCCGGTCGGCCCTCGGTCGCCGTGTCGTTCCAGACGGCCAGGACCTGGCGCCGCTCCTCCTCCGCCAGGACCTCGATCGAGCCGAGCGGTGTGTCGGGGCCGCCGTCGAGGGTGGTCTCCAGGGCGGAGAGCAGCCGGTCGGTGGCGGTGCGGACGAGGACGCCGACCGCGAAGGAGTCGATGGGGGCGACGGAGTCGACCGCCACCTCGGTCCGGTCGCCGTAGTCGTCGACCAGGATGACCAGGGGGTAGTTGGTGCGCTCGCGGACCGAGAGCAGCCGCACGCCGTCCATGCCTTCGTCCACGGCCCGGCCGCTGTTGCGCCGGTAGTTGAGGAAGGAGGTGAAGAGCGGGGTGTCGCCGGTGACGCCGCTGGCGCGCTGGGCGACGACGAGGGGGGCGTGCTCGTGTTCCAGGAGTTCGGCGAGCTGTCCGCGGGTGGCGGACAGGGCCTCGTGGGCGCCGAGTTCGCCGGTGCGGATGCGGACCGGCAGCGTGTTCATGAAGGGGCCCGCCACGCGGTCGGCGCCGTGGCCGGCGTTCAGCCGGCCGTACAGCACCGATCCGAAGACGACGTCCTCGCGGCCGCTGAGGGCGGCGAGGACGCGGGCCCAGGCGACGTGCAGCACGGTCGCCGTGCTGGTGCCGAGGCGCTGGGCGACGCTGCGCAGCCTGTCGTGGAGCTCCGGTGCGAACGGCACGACCGCGTGGACGGTGTCGGCGCCGTCGCCGCGCGCGTCGGTCACGCCGTAGGGGGCGGTGGGTTCGGTGATGTCGCCGAGGAGGTCGGTGAAGTAGCGGGTGTGGTCGGTGCGGGCGGCGGTTCCGCGTACCTGGGCGACGAACGTCCGGAAGGGCAGGGGTGTGGGCAGGGTGTCGCCGTGGCCGGCGAGGATCGCCTCGACCTCGTCGAGGACGATCTGCAGCGCCGTGTGGTCGCGGACGGTGTGGTGCATGCGGACGAGGACCAGGTGGCGGTCGCCGGCGGGGTCGGCCGCGACGTGCGCGTCGAGCAGGGGTGCCCGTCCGAGGTCCATGGCGCCGCCGGCGGCGGCGAGGAGCTGCTCGACCGGGTCACCGGTCCCGGCGTCGAGGGTGACCTCGGTGACGGGCAGGGTGGCGTGGCGGCGGACGACCTGGACGGGTTCGCGCAGGCCTTCCCAGGCGAAGGAGGTGCGGTAGATGTCGTGCCGGTCGACGACCTGCTGGAGGGCGCCGGTGAAGGCGTCCGCGCGGTCGCGCGAGTCGAGTGCGAGGACGGCGCGCATGACGTACGCGTCCTCGCCGCCGTCGGCGAGGATGTGGTGGAAGAGCAGGCCCTCCTGGAGGGGGGCGAGGGGGTAGACGTCGGCGATGTTCGCGTCGCCGCCGTCGACGGTGGCGACGACGGAGGCGAGCTCGTCCTCGGTGAGGTCGACCAGCGGCAGCATCGCGGGGGTGAGCGCGGTGGCGCCGACGGGGATCAGGTTGTCGGGGATCTCCGCCTGGTGGGCGCCGTCCGAGGCCGCGAGACCCGCGACGGTCGGGGTGTCGAAGAGGGCGCGGACGGAGATCGTGACGCCCTGGGTGCGGAGGGTCTCGATGAGGCGGACGGCGAGGAGGGAGTGGCCTCCGAGGCGGAAGAAGTCGTCGTCGACGCCGACGTGGTCGAGGCCGAGGATCTCGGCGAAGGCCGCGCAGAGGATCTCCTCGCGGACGGTGGCCGGGCCGCGGCTGCCGGGGCCCGCGGTGTAAGCGGGGGCGGGCAGGGCCTTGCGGTCCAGCTTGCCGTTGACGCTCAGCGGGAGCCGGTCGAGGACCACGACGGCCGAGGGGACCATGTAGGAGGGCAGCCGGTCGGCGGCGAGGTCGGTCAGGAGCTGCGGCAGCTCGTCGGCCGCCTCGTCCTGGACCGGCACCGCGTAGGCGACCAGGCGCTTGTCCCCCGGTGTGTCCTCGCGGGCGACGACGGCGGCCTGGGCCACCTGGTCGTGCCCGGCCAGGACGGCCTGGATCTCGCCGAGTTCGATGCGGAAGCCACGGATCTTGACCTGTTCGTCGGCGCGGCCGAGGTACTCGATCTGACCGTCGGTGTTCCAGCGGACGACGTCGCCGGTGCGGTACATCCGCTCGCCGGTCTCGAAGGGGTTGGCGACGAAGCGCTCGGCGGTCAGTCCGGTACGTCCCTGGTAGCCGCGGGCGAGTTGCACGCCGGCGAGGTAGAGCTCTCCCGCCACGCCGACGGGTGCCGGGGCGAGCGTGGCGTCGAGGACGTACACGCGGGTGTTCGCGACGGGCGCGCCGATCGGGACCGATGCGCTGTCCGTGCCGGGGATGCACTGCCAGGACGTGACGTCGACCGAGGCTTCCGTGGGCCCGTACAGGTTGTGCAGTTCGACACCGGGCAGGAGGGAGAGGAACCGGTCCCGCACCGGGGCTGCGAGGGCCTCGCCCGAGCAGATGACCCG
>NZ_JBFADU010000043.1:0-25383 GCF_040641575.1 Streptomyces sp. NPDC020807 | reverse complement strand
GTTAATGTTTTACTGTGGTTTGATCTCCAGATGTTGCACCCCACACCCGCCGCGCCGCCGCTACGCGGCGGTACCCCGGGCCGTGCTCCGCACGGCCCGGGCGGCCACTCCGTGTCCGATGCGGACAACTCCGTTGTCCGCGGCTCGGATCGCTCCGCGATCCGGCCTGCCGGAATTCGCTCCGCGAATTTCCGGCGTTGAATCCGCTCCGCGAATTCAACAAAAGCAGCAGCGGGGTCCGGGGCGCCGCCCTCGACTGAGGGTCAATCTGGAATCTGGCACAAATTGTGACGGTGTGTCACTTCTACGCTGCAAACCCCACTGCGGATACATATTCGTACTGGCCCCATTGGGATCCGAGGTCCACGATGGCGTCCACCCATGCGTTGTCCAGGGCGCGCGTGTCTTTGGCGGCCCAGGCCCGGATAATGGTGTCCCATTGGCGGATGTTGAGGCTGCGATACTCCAGTACCCGCTGGAAGCGTCGGTCGACTTGGGACTGGTTGAACGGGTGGATCTCCACCCGGGTCCCTCCTCCGTTGTTCAGCCGACGCAGCAGGTAACGGGCCACGTTCTGGCGACGTACCGTGCGGTAGGCGGTCTCAATCTGCTCCAGGCTGGCACGGGAGGGGCGGCGTTTGCCGGTGAGCCATGCCTTGATGGTGCGGTCGGTGACGGTGAGACCTGCTGCACGGGCGGCTTGGCGCGCGTGATTTGACCTGGTCAAGTAGTTGAGGCGTGCCAGGAGGCCGCGGCGTGCGGTGATGGGGGTGGTGATGTAGCCGGCGAGGTTGTCGAGTTGCCGTGCGACTGCTTCGCTGCCTTTGATGCCTTGGGCCCCGTAGTGGCCGAAATCGTGTGTCCTTTCCGGCATTTCATGGGGCCTTTCGTTTGATGGCTTAAAGTTCTCTTCCTCAGAATACCGCAACTCTGTTGAGTTTGCGGTCGTTTGGGGAACCTATTCAGAGTGAAGTAGCGACTTCTTTGGTCAGTTGGGTACGTCCGTTCGCTCCGAATTCATTGACGGAGAATCTCACCGACGGATAGGTGGGGCCTTCTTTTGTGCTCGGTAAGAACTCCTAACGAAATGATCTTCGAGGTGGTTGGATCACTTCGGGAGCGTCGATCCGGGGGTGTGAGGTGGCTCGGCCGAAGCCGTGGCATGTCGAGGACGATCTGTGGGCGGTGATCGAACCGCTGCTGCCGAAGGTGGAACGCCGTGTCCGGCATCCGGGGCGCAAGCGGCATCCGGACCGGCTGGTGTTCCAGGGCATCCTGTTCGTTCTGCATACCGGGATCGTCTGGGAACACCTCCCGCAGGAACTCGGCTTCGGTTCGGGCATGACCTGTTGGCGCCGCTTGGCCGAGTGGACCGAGGCTGGCGTTTGGCCTCGGCTCCACGAAGCACTCTTGGCCAAGCTCCGCAGCGCGGACGCTCTGGACTTCTCCCGGGCGGCGGTCGACGGCTCCCACATCAGGGCGCTAAAGGGGGCTTCAAGACGGGACGAAGCCCTGTCGACCGGGGCGGGACGGGCAGCAAGCACCACCTGATCACCGATGCCACCGGCATCCCGCTTGCCGTCACCTTGACCGGCGGCAACCGCAACGACGTCACCCAGCTCATCCCGCTGCTTCAGGCAGTGCCGCCCGTGCGGGGCAAGCGCGGTCGGCCCCGGCGCCGCCCCGATGTCGTGCTCGGTGACCGCGGCTACGACCACGACAAATACCGCCGCCTCGTGCGCGCGCTCGGCGTGAAGCCACTGATCGCGCGACGCTGCAGCAAACATGGCTCCGGACTCGGCACTCAGCGCTGGGTTGTCGAGGGTGCCTTCGCTCACCTGCACTGGTTCCGCCGCCTACGGATGCGCTGGGAGATCCGCGACGACATCCACGAAGCCTTCCTCACCCTGGGATGCGCACTCATCTGCTGGCGGCGGCTTGGCTCCCTACGCTGACTTCTTCGGAACCCAGTAGTCCATCACCTGCTGCAGACGCTCCCGATGGTCAGCAATCCAGTCGTCCGGAGGAACGATCGGTACCCGCACGGTGACCATAGACCCCGACTCGTCCTCCACGACCACCTCGGGACAGTCGCGCTCGCCAGCAAGCTGGATGAAGATGGACGGACCGTTGCTCATTTCCATCCAGGCCACGTCCTCGCCAGCGTCGAGCCTGTTCAGCGCATCCGCCCAGCTCTCCAGCTTCGAGGCGTACAGGACCAAGTTGATACGGCCGGACACGAAGGGTGTCCTGACCACGATCTCCGCCTCCAGCCCAGCCCCCAGCACATTGACGGTGACGCTGTTCCCCTCGTCATCAGCGAGAAAGATGAGCGCCCTCGGAGCGATGTCGCCCATAGCTTCCCCTCATCGGCGAGTACCGGGCAATCCTCATCCTGTCAGCAGTGCACCTGCCACCCCATTTCGTTAGGAGCTCTAAGTCCGGTGAAGCTTCTGGGAGCGCGTTTGAGATCTGCCGTTTTCTGGGGCAGCAGAGGCCCGTTGAGATCGCCCATGCCTGTCGGCCTGGACCGGCTCGCTGCTGCCAGGTCTCCCATGCCCTGGGAACGCCCGGGTCTGCTGGACTGCCTGGCCGCGGTGCCCGATCCGCGACGGGCCAAGGACCGCCGGCGCACCGCCCGCCGTGCTCACGGCTCTCGGCGGCCCGCCTCGGGAGCCGTCCGGTCCCACCGCGCCGGCCGAGGCCACGGTCCGTCGGGTTCTGCAGCGCGTCGACGGCGACGCCCTGGACGCCGCGATCGGCATCTGGCTCGCCGCCCGCGACCCCGACAGCCCGCCAGTCGCGCCGAGCAAGCCCGAGCGGCCCCGCCGCTCGCTGGCGGTGGACGGGAAGACCGTGCGCGGCGCCCGCCGCGCGGACGGCACCCAGGTCCACCTGCTCGCCGCGATGAGCGGCGCAGGCCTGGTCACCGCCCAACGCGAGGTGGACCGTAAGACCAAGGAGATCACCGTCTTTCGGCCCCTCCTTGCCCCGCTCGACCTGACCGACACTGTGGTCGCCTTCGACGCGCTGCACTCCCAGGTCTTCCACCACGCTTCCTGGTGGAAGACAAGCAGGCCCACTACATCGCCGTGGTCAAGGCGAACCAGCCGCTGCTGCACCAGCGGCTGAAGAAGCTGCCCTGGCGGGACGTCCCGCTGCTGGGCAAGACCCGCGCCTCGCCGGGCATGTCAACATCGCCGCTGGCCTCCGGCACCACGCGCGGGACGCCTGGCCACCCTCGGCATCACGTGATCAAACCGGACATCCCCCTGAGCGACGCGATCCTGGGGTCGGACTGTGGAGTCGGTGATAGCGCCCGGTCGAAGACGAAGCGGGGGGCTGCCGTAGCACTGGTTGGGCGGGAGCCGTCCCCGCGGCGGCCTCAGATTGTCACCGCCCCCGTATACGGTGTGGCCGTCCGCATCGTTCGAAATCTTGTTCAAGGGAGAGGCGAAGCCGTGGAACCCTGGTTCAAAGGCATCGGCCCCGTCACGTTGTTCATCGAAGATCTGGTGGAGACAAAGAAGTTCTACGAGGACATCTTCGGCCTGACGGCGGTCTTCGAGGACGCCGACTCGATCGTTTTCAACTTCGGCAACACCCTGGTCAACCTGCTGAAGTCCTCCCAGGCCAGTGAACTGGTTGAGCCCTCGAAGGTCGCGGGGATCGAGGCCGGCGTGCGCTTCCAGATCACGATCGAGGTGGAGGACGTGGACACCGTGTGCGAGAAGCTCGCGGAACGTGGTGTGAAGCTCCTCAACGGTCCTCAGGACCGGCCCTGGGGCATCCGGACCGCCGCCTTCGCCGACCCCTCGGGCCACGTCTGGGAGATCGCCAAGTAATGGCCGGCACCGAGATGATGACGCTGTTGGGCTTCCTGAACGCCAAGCGCAAGCACGTCCTAGATATCCTCGAGGGCCTCGATGACGAGGCGCTTCGGCGCCCGTTGCTTCCGTCCGGCTGGACCTGCCTGGGCCTCGTGCACCATCTCGCCCTGGACGACGAGAAGTTCTGGTTCCGCGCTGTCGCGGCGGGCGAGCAGGTCGCGATCGATGAGATCCTGGGCTCCGAGGACGATGCTTGGAAGCCTGCGCCGGAGAAGTCGGCACAGGAGATCTTCGCCTTGTACCGCAAGGAGAGCGAGCTCTCCGACGCGATCCTCGCCGGTGCCGACCCGGACGCGCCCACGTCCTGGTGGCCAGACTTCTTCGACGGCTGGCGCTACGACAACCTCCGCGAAGTCGTCCTGCACGTCATCACCGAGACCGCGACCCACGCCGGGCACCTCGACGCCGTCCGGGAGCTCATCGACGGAAAACAGCGGCTCGTCATCACCTGACCGCCGTCGCTCCTGGCCGCAGAGCCGAGGCAGGCGGGGGTGGAACAGGCCCGCGAGAGAGCAGGGCCGAGGCCCACGGGATAGAACCACTGAACGACGCCGCCCTGCCGTTGAGACTTGTGTGAATGATGGTGGGGGTGGGTATCCGTCGGACCTGACGGACGAACAGTGGGAGCTGGTGGAGCCGTTGCTCGCGTCGGCGCGGGTGGGTCCGAAGAGTGGCCGGCGGGAGAAGCACCCGCGGCGGCGGATCGTGGACGCGATCTTCTACGTGGTACGGACCGGATGTTCCTGGCCGCAGCTGCCGCAGGACTTCGCTCCGTGGCCGACGGTGTCCTGGTACTTCACCTGGTGGCACGACGACGGCACCGTCGAGCGCATCCACGACGCCCTGCGAGGCAAGGTCCGTGAAGCCGACGGCCGCGACGCGGAGCCGAGTGCGAGCCTGATCGACTCGCAGTCCGTACCGCCGTTATCCGGGGCTTCCACGCGGGCAAGAAGGTCAAGGGCCGCAAGCGGTTCATCGTCACCGACACCCCGGCCTACTCCTGCCCGTGCACGTCGTCGCTGCCAACGTCCAGGACCGCGCCGGCAGCTCGCCCCGCTGTTCGGGGTGTCGAAGTCGGCGGCGGACCGGATCATCGACCACGGGCAGGTGGTCGCTCCCGGCTCGGCTCACGTGTCGTAGCAGCCGTTCCAGGGCTCGTTGAAGCCCAGGCCGTCGGGATAGAACTCGGCCCGAGCGCCGCCGTACTCCTCCTCGTCCGTGTCCTCCTCCATGACCAGGCCGAACATGGCTCCCTCGAAACGGACTTCAAAGGGTGCAATCGTGATGTCCTGGTTCGCCGCTCCAGCCCTCGGGGAAGGCCGCCGTGACCGAGGCGAAGAACTGGCCGCCCTGCCACCGCCCGATGGTGCTCGTGCGGTAATCAGGTTCGTGTCTGCAAGGCCGCTCCGGAAGCAGACGCAACGCCCTCTACGCGGCAATCCCCCACCGCCGTCCGTAGCGGGTGGGCGTGCGAAGATCCGGCGGGCGGAGGAGCGCGTCTTGGAGGGGTGGCTGTGTTCGCGGTTTCCCTGGGGGACGGGGCCGAGCTGCGGCCTTTGGAGCCGTGGCGGTGCGGGGAGTTCCTTGCGCACATGGAGCTGCCCGATCTCGCCGCAGATCTGGACTCCGCCCGCAGTCCTGCGCGAGGCCTACCTGTACCGCGACGTCCGCCATGGCGCCGAGGTCTGGTCGGTGCTGGCGCCGGAGTGGCAAGCGGTCAGTTCTGTGGCTCCTCGTGGCGTCCCGTGTCGGGTATGACGAGCAGTTTGCCGGTGGTTCGGCGGGCTTCCAGGTCGCTGTGGGCCCGGGCGGCTTCGGACAGGGTGTAGCGGCCGGTCACGGTGACTTCGAGCGCCTTGGAGCGTACCCATGCGAAGACGTCGGCGGCCCGTCGTAGGAGTTCGGGCCGTTCGGCGATGAAGTCTCCGAGGCTGGGTCGGATCAGGGTCAGTGAACCGCCGTGGGCGAGTCGGATCGGGTCGAACGGGGGTACGGCGCCGCTTGCCGCGCCGAAGAGTACGAGGTGGCCGCGGGGTCGCAGGCTGGCGAGGCTCGCGTCGAAGGTGTGCGCGCCGACGCCGTCGTAGACGACCGGCAGTCCCTGGTCGTCGTTGAGCCGTCTCACCTCGGTTGCGAGGTCGTGGACTGCGGAGGAGAGGATCACTTCGGAGGCTCCGGCGCGCTTCGCCAGCTCGGCCTTTGCCGTGGTCGATGTCGTGCCGATGACCTTGCCGCCGAGGTGGGTGATGAGTTGGGTCAGCAGCAGGCCCATGCCGCCGGCGGCCGCGTGGACGAGTACCGTGTCGCCTGCTTGGACCGGGTAGGCGTCCTTGACGAGGTAGTGCGCGGTCATGCCCTGGAGGAGTACGGCGGCGGCTGTCTCGAAGCTGATGTCGTCGGGCAGCGGCACGAGTCGGGAGGCGTCCACGGCGGCCCGTTCGGCGTAGGTGCCGGGGGTCTCCACCCAGCCGACGCGGTCGCCGATCGCGACGTCTGTGACGCCGGGTCCGGTTTCGATGACCGTGCCGGCGCCTTCGGTGCCCGGGGTGAAGGGCAGCGGGAGGGGGTACCGGCCTTCTCGGTGGTAGACGTCGAGGAAGTTGACTCCGGATGCGGCGACGTCCACGAGTGCCTCGCCGGGACCGGGCCGTGGCTGGTCCACCTCGGTCTCCTGGAGCACCTCGGGTCCGCCCACTTCGTGCACCTGTATCGCTCGCATGGCTCTCCCCTGTCGGTTCTTGCCCCGGGCAACGCCGTTGGCGGTGATCCGATTCCCGGTCGGCGGGTCGGCTCGCCGTCCTCGGCCGCGGTCGTCCTGTCAGCTTCGTGCGGGGGTTTGCAGGGCGTGGGTGGTCCATTCGAGTACCGGTCGCAGGCTCTCGGGGGGCGGCCAGCCGTTGATGACCGCGAGCAGTGCGGAGTACCGCTCCCATCGGGGGTCGTTCATGCGTTCCAGTCGGTTGAGGAGCTGTTCTCGCGGTGCGGCGTCGTCGCTGTGGTCGAGGAGGTGTGCGCAGCGGGTCATGAGGGTCGCGAGGATCGGGTCGGCGTGGGGTGAGGCCGGTTCGATGCCTGCTGCCACGGCGGGTGTGATCTGGTCGCGGACGATCGCGGCGATGTCGTTGTGCAGTGCGGGTGGGTGGCCGGGGGTGTGGCCGGCGGTCTGCTCGTGGGCGAGGTCTCGTACGAGGGTGCGGAAGTCTGGGTCCTGGGTCAGTTCGGCGAGTTCCACCCAGGCCTGGAGCTGCTCCGTGTCGGGGTTGTCGGGCAGTTCCGGGGTCATCGAGTGGGTGATTCCCGCGAGCATGGGGCTGGTGCCCGGGCCGCCGATCGTGGCGTCGAGGAAGTCGGCGACCAGTTGTCGGCGTTCGGCTTCGGAGAGTTTGGCCAGTTGGTGCATGAGGTGTGTCTCCTCGGGGGTGGCGCCGCGGTTCGCGACCGCGGTCAGTACCGCGCGGCGCAGCCGCAGGATGCGGATCTGTACGTCCAGTGCGTCGGCATGGATCGCGGCGGCCTCCGGCAGTGCGAGTTCCCGGTCGATGACCTTGCGGATGGCCGCGAGGTCCAGGCCGAGGTCGCGCAGGGTTCGCACGAGGTCCAGGCGGGCGAGGGCGTGGTGGTCGTAGAGGCGGTAGCCGGCTGGGCTGCGGTCTGCGGGTGGGAGGAGTCCGGAGTCGGAGTAGAACCGGATGGTCTTGACAGTGCTTCCGGCCTGTCGGGCCAGTTCGCCGATCGAGTAGAGCGTGCGGCCGTTCATGTCCCTACCCTCGGGTCTCCCCCTGCTGGAGGGTCAAGCGCCGTCGTCTGGTCCCTCGTCCGGTTCGGCGGACGACCCGGTCCGGATCCGGTGTTCCGCCTGTTTGTTGCGGGGTGGGGCTGTGTGGGGCGGTCAGGCTTCGTCGGAGAAGCGTTCCCAGGCGGACTGGCGGGTGATGCCGAAGGTGTCGCCGATGCGGGTCCAGGTGACTCCGCGTCGGCGGAGTTCGTGGACCCATGCGCGTAGTTCGGCTTCGGCTTGGTCGATGCGGGCGGCGATGCCGGGGAGGTGGTGGAGGATTTCCTCGTCTGTCATGGCGGTCCAGGCGGGGGTGTTCTGGGTGGGGGGCTTTCCCAGGGCTTCGGTGACGATGCGGTTCGCCAGTTCCACGCATGTGTCGCAGATGTAGACGCCGGGGCCCGAGACCAGCTTGCCTGTTTCGGCGCTCGGTTTGGCGCAGAAGGAGCAGTGGGTGGGTTCCTCGGGGTGTGCGGTGGCTGCCATGACGGCCTCCCTCTGTTGTCAGGGTTTACCTGACAGGGTAGGGCGGCTCCTCTTCGGTGGTGTAGGTGTCCTTGATCTTGACTTCCGTGACGCCTCGGCCTTCGGGGAAGACGCGGCGCCAGTCGCCGATGACGTGGAGTTCGTCGGTGCCCATGACGCGGACGGGGGTGAGTCCTTCGTCGCGGGCCTTGAGGGCTTTGAGCCAGAGGTTGGAGAAGGCCTGGGAGCGGATGATGTGCATCCAGTCCGGTCGGTACAGCTCCCTGTTGTAGTTCGACTCCCCCATGGTCGAGACGAACTTGGAGTACATCGCTTTCACGTATTCCAGGGTGATGTCGTCGCGCTGGGCGATCGCGGTGTCGCGGGCGTCCTTGAGGGCGATGCGGAACTTCTCCAGGAGGTTCTCGGTGGCGCCCGAGGTGTAGGACTCGTGGATTCGGGGGGGTTCGCACAGGGCGTGGCGGGGGCTGGAGAGGCGGAGCAGGAGGCGGAGGGTGGGTTCGGTGACCCAGAGGGGGCCGGGTTCGTCTCGTTGGCCCAGGGGGTTGGGGAGTTCCGTCTCGTGTTCCCAGGCGGGTGGGGTGATGAGGTGGACGCCCGCGCGGCGGCGGTCGTGGGTGGGGTCGGTGGAGTGTTCGAGCTGGCCGAGCGGGAGGTGGGTTTTGAGGGCGGAGAGGTAGGCGCCGTTGATGTCGAGTGCGGTGACCTGGTGCGGGCCTCGGGGGAGTTCGGGGCGGGTCCACTTCGGGCGGGCTTCCCAGATCTGGTCCGGGCCGCGGGAGGTCTGCTTCTTGAGGACGTCCGGGATCCAGGGGTGGGCGATCACGTCGTAGCGGGCTCCCTTGCGTGTTTCGTCCAGGAGTCGCATGGCGTCGGGGATCGCGCGCTTGAGGAGTGCGGCGGAGGCCGCCTGGGTGTCGCCCTGGTGCTCGGTGAGGGCGGCGTGGACCGCTTGGTGGATCAGGTCGGTGGGGCTGCCGGGGGTGGGGTGGGGGGCTCGGCGGGGTGGGGTGGGGGACGGCTTCTGCGGCGGGGTGGCGGGCTGGGGGGCGGGTGTCGTGGGGTGGGGGGCGGGTGTCGCGGGGTGGCAGTGGGCGGGGTCCAGGTGTTGGGCGTAGCCCGCTACGCGGGTGGGGGCCGGGTGGCCGCACAGGACGCAGGGTTCGGGGGTGGTGAGGTGTTCCACGTCCTCGTCGCCCTCGTTCTCGGCGGCGGCCTCGCCGGCGGCCGTGTCGGCAGCCGTGTCGGGGGCCGTGGCGGTGGGGGGTGCCGGCTGTGCGGGGGTGGGGGGCGCGGTGGGGAGTTTGGCGGCCAGGCCGTTCAGGAGGTAGGCGTACTTCTCCCTCGTCTCCCCCGCGGGTTCGCGGCCGTTCTCCCATGCGGTCAGCGTGCTGGGGCTGACGCCCAGGGCGCGCGCCATTTCCGCCTTCGACAGGTGGGCGAGCTCGCGGAGTTCTCGGCGGCGTCGCGGTTCCGGAAGGGGGGCCTGGGGGCGGAGTGCGGCCAGGAGGGAGTCGATCGCTTCGAAGTCGCTCACCGGTGTGCTCCCGGTTCGCCGGTGTGCCGGGTGCGGGCGAGTGCTGCGCAGGCCCGGGTGGGGCCGGCGAGGAGGTCGAGGGCCGGCATGCCGTAGTGGGCGGCCAGGATGTCGGCGTCGTGCAGGCTCCAGGGGGTGGTGCCGCTCTGGCGGCGGGAGACCTGGGCCTGGGTGAGGCCGAGGACGGAGGCGAGGACGCGCTGTGGTTCGCCCGTCGCGCGCATGAGGGCGGCGACGGTCTGCCGCAGTGACTCTTCCAGTCCGGTCTCCATGGCGTCACCCTATGCAACGCGATGCGCTGTGCGCATCAGGGGTGAGGGGTGTGGCGCCAGTAGCCGGAGGCGGAGATCCGGTCGCGGGGAACGCCTCGGTCGTGCAGGAGGTGGCCGCGTATCTCCCGCACCGCGTGGGTCTCGCCGTGGACGAAGGCGTGCAGGCCCTGGGTGGGGAGGTGGAGGTGGCGGACGGCGTCGGCGAGGAGGGTGCCCGCGCGGTGGGTGCCCCGGTGGAGCCAGATGATGTCGGTCTTCGCGGGGGCGTCGACGGGCTGCTCCTCGTGGGCACTGTCCACTTCGAGCAGGACCGTGGCCCGGGCGCCGGAGGGCAGGCGTTCGGCGGCGGCGGCGACGGCGGACAGGGAGGTGTCGTCTCCGACGAGGAGGTGGTGGGCGGCGTGGGCGGCGGGGCGGTAGGTGCCGCGGGGCTGGAGGTAGGGGACCGTGTCGCCGGGGCGGACGCGGCGGACCCAGGTGGTGGCCAGGCCGTCCCGGTCGTGCAGGGCGAAGTCGAGGGTGATCTCGGCGGTGCGCGGGTGGTGGTGGCGGATCGTGTAGGAGCGCATGCGGGGCCAGGCCTCGCCGGGCAGGGCGGCTTTGACCCGGTCGAGGTCGAAGGGCTCGGGGTAGGTGACGTTCCCGGGGGCGAGGAGCAGGCGGACGTACGCGTCGGTGTCGGCGTCCGGGCCGGTGCGGGCGTCCTCGGGGGTGTCGGTGTGCAGGACCACGCGTCGTCTGCGGGGGGTGAGCTGCCGTACCTGGGTCACGCGGGCGGACCGTACCGGCGCGGACGGTGGTGGGGGCATGGGGTTCTCCGGGGTCAGCGGGTCAGGATCGTGCTCGGCACGCGCAGGGCCCGGGTGAGGCGGGGTGCGGCGTCGGCGGTCACCAGGAGTTCGACCAGGCCCGTGACCTGGCCGGGGGCGTGGTCGATGAAGACGTCCTCGATGTTGACGCCCGCCGCTCCGACGTCGGTGAAGAGGCGGGCCAGTTCGCCCGGCTGGTCTCCGACGAGGACGGAGACGGTGACGTAGCTTCCCTGGGGGGCGTCGCGTTTGTGCGGGATGCGGCTGTGGCCGGCGCAGCCGCGGGTGAGGAGGGCGGTGAGGGCGTCGGCGGCCTCGGCGGCGGCGGTGGTGTCGTGGGGGGTGAGGCCGCGGAGTGCGTGGATCGTGCGGTCGAGGTCGTGGGCGAGGTCGTCGAGGATGTCGGCGACGGTGGCGGCGTTGGCGGAGAGGATGTCGAGCCACAGGGCGGGGTCGCCGGCGGCGACGCGGGTCACGTCGCGCAGTCCCTGGCCGGCCATGCCGACTTCGCGGTCGGCGGCGTGTTCCAGGCGGGCGGCCATCAGGCTGGCGACGAGGTGGGGGGCGTGGGAGACGAGGGCGACGGCCCGGTCGTGTCCTTCGGGGTCCATGACGAGCGGTACTCCGCCGCACAGGTCCACCAGGGTGCGTACGGTGTCCCAGGTGTTCCGGGAGGTGTCGGCGGTGGGGACCAGGGCCCACACCCTGCCTTCGAAGAGGTCGGGGCGTGCCGCGAGGGGGCCGGAGCGTTCGCCGCCCGCCATGGGGTGGCCGCCGAGGTAGGTGCGGGTGTCGCAGTCCAGGCGCCGGATCGCGTCGAAGGCTTGTGCCTTGACGCTGCCGACGTCGGTGTAGGCCTTGGCGAGGCCTCGTCGCTGGGCGTCTTCGAGGGTGGGGGCGATGTCGGCGGGCGGCACGGCGAGGACGGCGAGGTCGACCGGGCCGGGGGGCGGGGTGGCGTGCCCGGCGCCGAGGGCGGCGGCGGTCAGGGCCGCCATCGGTTCCCGGTCGGTGAGATAGACCGTGACGCCTCGGGCGGACAGGGACTGGGCGATCGACGTGCCGATCAGTCCCGCGCCGATCACAGCGACGGTGCGCAGCATCCTGGTGCCTCATCCTCATCTGCCCGGCGGGTCCCGCCGGGCGGGCCTTGGTCAGGCGCTCTCGGTGTCGGTCCGGTTCTCGGATCGGGTCTTCAGGTCGTGGGCGAAGAGTTCCCAGATCTCCGCGTAGCCCTGGACGAGCTCCGACATCTGGACCTTGCAGTGCGCGGGGACGCTGTCGACGATGCGGCGGCGGTCGCGGGCCACGAGGGCGGCTGCTTCGAGCATGCGCAGGGTGTGGCGGCCGACCTCGTTGAAGCGGAGGGAGGGGTCGCGGCGCAGGGTGTCGAAGAGGGTGCCCAGTTCGGCTGCCGAGCGGGGCTTGGCGGGGCGGGGGGCGGTGGGAGGGCGGTGGGTGGCCGGGTGGGCCGGCGGGGCGGCCTTGAGGTGGCCGCGCTGGCGGGCCGGGACCGGGTCCTCGCCGCGCATGACCCTGCCGCGTACGTCGGCGACGGTCGCGGGTGAGATGCCCGCCTGCCGGGCGATGGTGCGCAGGGAGGCGGTGGGGTTCTCCTTGATGAGGCGGCTGGCGAGTTCCCTGCCGTAGGTGGAGTCGACGGGGCGGGCGCGTCCGTCGAGTCCGATCCGGCGGGCGCCGTTGAGGAAGGTCCCGGAGGAGTTGCGGCGGATTTCGGCGGTCTTGCGGGCGGACAGGCCCGCGACGGCGGCGACCGCGCGGTCGGACCACTCCGGGTGGGAGGCGAAGATCCGCTCGGCCGCTCCGACGCGGTCCTCGAGGCTCAGGGGGCGGCCGTGGGAGACGTTGAGGGCGATCGCGAGGAGGTCCGCGTCGGTGGAGTCGCCGTCGAAGTAGCGGACGTGGATGAGGTCCTGGCCGCGGGAGCGGGCCGCCGCGAGGCGGTGCAGGCCGTCGACGACGCGCATCGTGGGGCGGTGCACGAGGATCGGGGGGAGTTCGGACTCCGTGTCGGCGAGGGTGCGGGCGTACTCCTGGTCGACGCCGTCGGCCCGGGGCGAGGAGGAGACGTACAGGTCCTGGATGCGGGCGAGTTCGACGGGGGCTTCGTTCAGGCCCTTGTCACGCAGTGCGAGCAAGTAGTCGGAACTGCTGCGCGTCGGCGGCCTTTCGATCGGTTCGGCAGTCACTGCGACGACTCCTGAGGAGGTGTACGGGCATGGCGGGGCGGCGGTGGGGCGGGGCGGGCGCGGTGGGGGCGCGGTCGACGGGCGCGGCCGGCGGCGTCAGGGTGTGGCCGGCGGGGTCCGGAGGCGCGGGCGCGGTGCGGTGCGGGTGCGGTGCGGGTGCGGGTGCGGCACCGTCGGTGCGGTGGCGTCGGTGCGGTGGCGTCGGTGCGGTGGCGTCGGTGCGGTGGCGGGCTCGGGTGGGCCGGGTGGGGTCCGTGAGCTCGGTCGCGGGGCCTTGGGGTGGGGTGGTGCGCGCCGTGGGGGCGGGGCCGGGCTCGGGCGGCGCGTGGGGGGGGGATCGATCGGGGCGGTGGGGCGCGGTGATCGGTCGGGGTGGTGCGGGGCCGGCGGTGGGGTGGCGCTGGGGCCGGGGGCGGTGCGGGGGTGTTCTCGCTGTCTACTGCCAGCCGGAGTCGTCGCCGTTGGTGGTGGCGCCCGGGTTGGGGGTGGGGTTCTGCCAGCCGGAGTCGTCGGTGCCGGCGGGGGTGGGCGTCTGCCAGCCGGAGTCGCCCTCGCCCGTGGTGCCGGGGTCGGCGGTGGGCGCGGGGGTCGGGCCCTGCCAGCCGGAGTCGTCCTCGGCGGCGGCGGCCGGGATGTTCTGCGCCACCAGGGTCGTCGGCGTGGTGTCGGAGGCCCAGGCGGTCTGGACGCCCAGGGCGAGGGTTCCGGCGGCGGCGGCGGTGATGAGGAGGTGACGGATCATCGGTTTTCCCTGTTCTGCTCAGGACTGGCGGCGACAGGAACGAGTCTTGTCCGCGCCTCGCGGGAGCAGAAGAGCAACCGGGGTGGGCAAAGCGGCCTTGGCGCATTCAGTCCAGAGTCCGCGTGGAAAGGAAGCTCTTGTTCCTTTTCCTCCCGGCTGACGGGCGGCCGGTTCACACGTCGTGGTCAGGGCGCATCAGGGGCACCTCTGCTGACGTCAACTCCCATGCGTTCAGGGCTGGTTCGTGTGTGACGGCGCGGTGCCAGGCGTCCACGGCGACCCATTCCGCCGCTGCCGGGTCCGGTGCGTGGACGTAGACGCCGATGACCGGGCCGGAAGCGGCCCGGGGGTGGAGGCTGACGTGCTCGACGCGGCCGACGCCCCCCGCGGTGGCGGGGCCGGTGGCGGGGTCGCCGGTGGTCGTGGCGGGGTCGGGGGCGGCCATGAGAGTGGCGACGTTCTCCGGAAGGGGGTCCCCCGAAGGGTGGGGCAGAAGCCGGACATGCACAAGAAACACAACTCAGCCCTCAGCAGACGGCGTGGGCGACGAGCCGTCCACGTAAGGCGGGGTCCGGATGGCCGGCGGTCCCTGTTCCGGTGGACGTCGGACGGCGCTCGGGGCGCGGAAATTGCCTCCGCCGGACACTCCCCCGCCGGGATAGTCTTGCGGGAAACCGTCTCGAACGCCTGTCCTCGACCGGGAAGTCAGTGGTCGGGGCCCGCATCGCTCGGGACCTCGACGGAGAGGGGACGCTCGCGTGCTGTTGACGGATCTCGGGCTCGACGCCGCCGCCGAGGTGGTCTACCGGGGCATGCTCACGCACCCGGACGCCTCTCTGGCCGAACTCGGCGAACGACTCGACCTGCCGGAGGGTGACATCCGGCACGCTCTGGACAAACTCAGCGAGCTCGCCCTGGTGAGAGCCTCCTCGAGCAACCCCTGCCAGGTCCACGCCGTCAGTCCGCAGCTCGGCATGGAGATCCTCCTCGCCCGCCAGCAGGCCGAACTGGCCGCCCTGCAGCAGCGGGTCGAAGCGTCCCGCTCCGCCGCCGCGCGTCTCATCGCCGAGTTCACGCACGGGCAGTCCTCCCATCCGGATGAATCGGTGCAGTACCTCCGGGGTGTCGATTCCATTCGAGACTATCTCGCCGCCCTGAATAACCAGGTCGAAGAAGAATTTCTCACTTTCGCTCCCGGCGGCGCCCAGACAGAAGCCAACATGCGGGCATCGCGACCGCTCAACAAGCGGCTGCTGGAACGCGGAATCAACATGCGCACGGTATACCTGGACAGCATTCGGCGCGACCAGGCCAGCGTTGAACACGCAGAATGGCTGACAAAGCACGGCGCGTACGTGCGTACCGCGCCGTCGCTGCCGAACCGGATGATCATCTGCGACCGTCGCGTCGCGATCATCGCCAACGACAGCGACGACACCGGCATCGGGGCCATCGCCATCACCCTGCCGGGGCTGATCTCGTCCCTGTGCGCGCTCTTCGAGAACGAGTGGCGCAACGCCCAGCCGTTCGGCGAGCCCACCCGGCACCAGCCCGGCGAGCTCACGCCCCAGCAGATCACCGCGCTGCAGCTGCTGGCGAAGGGGGCCACCGACGAGTCCATCGCCAAGAAGCTCGGCGTCTCGCCCCGCACCGCCCGCCGTCTGGCGACCGGGCTGCTCACGCACCTCAACGCCCGCAGCCGCTTCCAGGCCGGTGTCCACGCCGTCCAGGAGGGGTACCTGCCGCCGCAGCCCCAGTGACCGGCGCCGGCCCGAAGGGACGGGGACGGCGCGTCACTCCGCGCGGACCACGGACACGTGCGTGTTCCGCGGTGCCCGCAGTACGTTGACGCCCTGACGTTGTGACGCATCCCGCACACGAGCAGCCCCCTCCCCTTTCGCCGCGGTACCGGCCGCCGGCCAGGTGTGTGCCGCCCAGGGCGGATGCGTCGCATTCCCCTGACTTTCCTTGGAGGGACACCCATGCCTGAGTACGGGAAAGGGACTTCGGCCGGGACCGCCGTGGCGGAGCTCGGGCGGGCCGACGTGGACGACGCCCTGGTCCGGCTGGCCGGAAGGGTCCTGCGCACTCCGGTCATCCGTTCCGAGCAGCTCGACGCCGCGTGCGGTGCGCGGCTGTGGCTGAAGGCCGAGAACCTCCAGCACGGCGGTTCGTTCAAGGTGCGCGGCGCGCTGCTGGCCGTCGAGGAGCTGGCCGCGGCGGGCAGCCGGGGGGTCGTGGCGCAGAGCACCGGCAACCACGCCATCGCCGTGGCGCTGGCCGCGCGGGCCCAGGGGCTGCCCGCCCTCATCGTCCTGCCCGAGGACGCGTCGGCGGCCAAGGTCCGCCGGGTCCGGGAGGCCGGGGCCCACGTCACCTTCGCCGGGACGGCGCTGGCCGAGCGTGTCGCCGTCGTCGCCGAGCTGCGGGAGCGGCACGGGTACGACGTCGTCGACCCCTACAACGATCCGCGGGTGGTGGCCGGTCAGGGGACAGCGACCGCCGAGCTGCTGTCGCAGACCGCCGCGCGGGGGGTGCGGCTGGACACGGTGGTGGTCCCGGTGGGCGGGGGCAGTGCGCTGGCGGGGGCCTGTCTGGCCGCCGCCGGGCACGGCGCGCGGGTCATGGGCGCGGAACCCGGGAACGTGCCGGCGTTCACCGCGGCGCAGCGGGCCGGCGGGCCCGTGACCGTGCCCGCCCGGCACACGGTCGCCGACGGGCTGCGGCCCGACCGGATCGGGGACCTTCCCTACGCCCTGGCCCGGCCGGAGAGCACCCGTGTGGTGACCGTGGGGGAAGGCGCCATCACCGACGCCCTGCAGACCGTGCTGTGGCTGGCCCGGCTCCTGGTGGAGCCCGCCGCCGCGACCGCTGTGGCGGCGGCGCTCGTCCATGCCCGTGAGGCGGGTGCCGGGACCGACATCGGGGTGCTGCTGACCGGCGGGAACGTGGAGCCCGCTCTCGTGGCGCGGCTGCTGGCGCAGACGGCTTCCGCCGGGCGGCGTCCCTCCCGGCGTACGGGTGCGGGGGCTGTTTCCGCCTGACACCGGCGGGCGTGCCCGTGTGCGGGCGTGTGCCCGTATGCGGGCCTGCCCGCGCGGCGGGCGTGTGCCCGTGCCATGGGCCTGTCCGTGCGGTGGGTGCGGGCGTGCCTCGGCCCGGAGCGCGTTGGTCGCGTTCCGGGCCGAGGGGGTGGGGCGTGGTGCGGGGTTACTTGCCCGCCATGGCCTCGATCAGGCTCTTGGGACGCATGTCGGTCCAGGACTTCTCTATGTAGGCGAGGCAGTCCTCGCGGCCGGCCACGCCGTAGACCGAGGTCCAGCCGTCCGGTACGTCGACGAAGACGGGCCAAAGGGAGTGCTGTCCCTCCTCGTTCACCAGCACCTGATACTGGGCATCGGGGTCTTCGAACGGGTTCGTCACCACATTTTCCTCTCTCGGGCGAGCAATTCTGATCACGCCTGTCACCGATCCGGGGAAACAGAAAGAGAATGTCCGAGCATGCGTGATCGAGTATTCCCCTGTCGCAGATCAGTGCGGTCCGCGGCGATCCACTATGGCCTGGTGGAAGGCGCGGCAACAACAGCGGTCGAGTTGTGCGCGGTGATACACCGGAAAGGGTGTCCGACCGCGCGCCGGGGGGCGTCCAACCGCTTACTCGCGGCAGTTGGACGCGCCCCTGTGCTCCTTGAGCGCACGGCGGATTGCCGGTAGACAGGAGAGCTCTGTTCATCCGGGCCCTCCCGTCACGCGGAGCGCTTGCCGTTCATGTCGGTCACCCCCTCCGCGAACTGCGTCTGGTACAGCGCCGCGTACGCCCCTCCCTTGGCCAACAGCTCCTCGTGCGTGCCGCGTTCACGGATCCGGCCGGCGTCGACGACCAGGATCTGGTCCGCCTCGCGGATCGTGGACAGCCGGTGCGCGATCACCAGGGAGGTCCGGCCGGCCAGCGCCGTCTTCAGGGCCCTTTGGATCGCCGCCTCCGACTCGGAGTCGAGATGCGCGGTCGCCTCGTCGAGGACCACGATCGGGGGCGACTTCAGCAGCAGGCGGGCCAGGGCGATCCGCTGCCGCTCACCGCCGGAGAGGCGGTATCCGCGGTCACCGACCACCGTGTCCAGGCCGTTGGGCAGCCGTGCGATGGAGTCCCAGATCAGCGCGGCCTCGCAGGCCTCGACCAGTTCCGCCTCGGTGGCTTCGGGGCGGGCGTAGAGGAGGTTCGCGCGGATCGTGTCGTGGAACATGTGGGTCTCCTGGCTGACCACGCCGACCGTCTCGCTCAGCGACTGCAGCGTGACGTCGCGGACGTCGTGGCCGCCCACCCGGACCGAGCCCGTCGTCGCCTCGTACAGCCGGGGGACGAGCTGGGTGATGGTGGTCTTACCGGCACCGGACGGGCCGACCAGGGCGGTCAGCTTTCCCGCCGGGGCGGTGAAGCTGAGCTCCTTGAGGATCCACGCGCTGTCCCCCCGGTCCTTGTCCTGGAGCGCGATCGGCTCCAGGGAGGCGAGGGAGACCTCCTCGGCGCTCGGGTAGCGGAACGACACGTGGTCGAACTCGATCTCCGCGCCGATGCGCCGGGCGTCGGCCGTCACGCCGCTGCCGGGCAGGACGTGCGCGTCCGGCTTCTGGTCGACCAGCGGCTTCAGGTCCAGGACCTCGAAGATGCGGTCGAAGCTGACGAGCACGGTGAGGACCTGGATCTGGAGGTTCGACAGCTGGTTGATCGGTCCGTACATCCGGAACAGCAGCGTCACCATCGCCACCAGAGTGCCGATCTGCAGCGCGCCGCTGATCACGAGGTTGCCGCCGAACCCGTACACGATCGCCGTCGTGAGCGAGGTCAGGACCGTGACCACGATGAAGAACATCCGGCCGTGGACCACGTTGAGCGCGGTGATGTCGCGTACCCGGCCGGCCTTCTCCTCGAAGAGCGCCGCCTCGGACTCCGGCCGCCCGTACAGCTTGGCGAGTTCCGCGCCCGAGACGTTGAAGCGCTCGTTCATCATCGAGCCCATCTCGCCGTCGAGCGTCATCCTCTCCCGCGTGATCTTCTGCAGCTTCCGCCCGATGATGCGGGCGGGGAAGAGGAACGCGGGCACCATCGCGAGCGCGACCAGCGTGATCTCCCACGACAGGTAGATCATCGTGCTGATGACGATGACCAGCGTCAGCAGTCCCGACACCGCCTGCGTCAGCAGCGACGTGATCGCCTGCCGTGTGCCCACGATGTCGGTGTTCAGCCGGCTGACCAGCGCTCCGGTCTGCACCCGCGAGAAGAACGCGAGCGGCTGGCGCTGCACGTGCTCGAAGACCTCCGTCCGCAGGTCGTAGACGAGGCCCTCGCCGATCTTGCCCGAGCAGCGCGCCTCGACGTACAGGACGAACGACTCCAGCAGGGCGAGGAGCACGATGCCGAACGCCAGCATCAGGACGACGCCGAACCGCTGGGGAAGGATCCCGTCGTCGATCATCATCTTGAGCATGAGCGGACTCGCGGCGGTGATCGCACCGCACGTCACACTCGCGACAATCAGGACCGCGAGCTGGCCGCGGTAGCGCACCAGGTACGGGAGGATACGCCGCAACGTACCCGGGTCGATCTTCTGGCGGGTCTTTTCCTTCCCGCCAAAAGAATTTCCGGAATTGAGATTCGGGCCACCTATGAGAGCCATAGAGGACACTCCTTGCCTGTGGGTGAAAGAGACCTTTCAGTCCGGTGGTCGTCCGGTCGGGTGGGTGTGCGCCGCAGAACGCGGCGGAGGCGGCCGGGGCGGGCCACGTGAGGTGGTGGTGCGACGTTTTCCACCGGCACCGGCCCGCAACGAGGCGTTGAGGCCACGCCGGGCGCGGGGGAAGGCGGTGGGGTCCCTCCGCGCCGCCGGCCGCCGCCGCGGCGGCCTGCCGGGCGCGGGCGCGTTTCGGCGGCTGTTCGGGGCCGCCCCTGATGTCGGAGATCTGCTCGTAGTCCGGCTCGAAGGCCAGGAGAATTCCTGTGGCCGTCATGATCGGCATGTCGGGGTCATCACTTTCTGCCGCCAAGGGCTCGGTGTTCCGCCCTTGTCGAGGTCGGCCGCCCGGATCCGAGCGGCCTCGGGCACGGCCGTGCGTCAGCCGTTGTCGCGCGCGTCGCGCGCGGTGTCGTGGATCAGCTCCTGGGCGTAGAAGCCCTTCAGGCGCGAGAGGAAGCCGCGCCGGCCCGCACGGGCCGCGGACGCCGGGCGCGGGCCCGGGTCGAGGGCGTCGAGCATCGCCTGGCGCCGCAGTTCGGCGACCGCGATGACGTCGACCCCCGGGTTGTCCAGGGGCAGGGTGCGGGCGGCGGCCGGGTGCGCGGGGGCGAGCGGCTGGAGGGGGTGGGCGGGGGCTGTGGGCGCGGCGGGGGCGGCCGCCTGCGGCGTGCCGGTGCCGTCGGGGGCCGTCCGGGTCCGGGAACCGTCCATGGGCTCGGGAGCGGACACGGCCGAGGCGGGATTCACGATAGACATGGATGCGGATCTCTTTCTGGTGGATGTCCGGCCGATACAGGGCATTGCGGCTTGCTGCGGTTTATTGGGGCTTATTTCGATGTGTTGCGGGTTATTTCGCCTGGTCTTGGGTGTGCGTGTTCCCGGGGGCCCTCGGTGGGGCCCCCGGGTCAGGGCCCCGGCGGGGGCCCTGACTCACGTCACGGGCGGGAGGCCAGCCAGGCCGAGACCGTCTTCCAGATCTCCGCCAGCGTCTCGGGCCTGGCCATCTCGTAGTGCGTGCAGTCGACCTGGCCCTGGGTGATCTCGCCCGTGATGTACGGCGCCCAGCGCTCGGCGGGCATCTCGCCGGGCGGCATGCTCTGTTCGGCCACGATCAGCAGGGCGTCCCCGTCGAACCGGCCGTGCTCGTGGCCGGTCCGGATCGTGCGGTGGTTCTGCAGGATCCGGGCGAAGGTCCGGTACTCCTCCTCCGTCGCCGCGCCCAGGGCGCCTCCTGCCTCCCTGCGGACGACCTCGATGAGCCGGTCGACCTTGGCTTCGAGGTCGACCTCGGTCTCCTCCGCTGCGTCGACGGCGTCGGCTGCCTCGCCGCCCTCGCCGCGGCTCCACGGGTACTGGTCGAGGATGACCAGGGCCGAGATCTCCTCGCCCGCGGCCCGCAGCTGCACGGCCATCTCGTGGGCGACCGCGCCGCCGTAGGACCAGCCGAGCAGCCGGTAGGGCCCGCTCGGCCGCACCGAGCGGATCTGCTCGACGTAGTCCGCCGCCATCTCCGTGATGGACCGCGCCGGCTCGCTCGTGCCGTCCAGGCCGCGTGCCTGCAGCCCGTACAGCGGGATGTCGGCCTCCACGTGGCGCGCCATCGGCATGTAGCACCAGCTCAGGCCGCCGGCGGGGTGGACGAAGAAGAACGGGGGCTGTTCGCCCTGTTCCCTGATCGGCAGCAGCACGCCGAGCGCGTCGCGGATCGAGGACAGGCTCATCCCCTTCATCAGCCCCGCCACGCTCGGCGCGGCGAACAGGTCGCGCACGGCGATCGACACACCGCGTTCGCGCAGTGCCTCGACGAGCCGCACCGCGAGCAGCGAGTGGCCGCCGAGGGCGAAGAAGTCGTCGTCGACACCGACCTCGGGAACCCCGAGGACCTCGGCGAACGCCTCGCACATGCCGTCCTCGAAGGAGGTCACCGCCCAGTTCGCGGTCTCCTCCCCCGCCGTCGCCTCGGGCACCGGCAGGGCCTTGCGGTCCAGCTTGCCGTTGGGCATCAGCGGCAGCCGGCCGATGGCCACCACCGCGGACGGCACCATGTAGCCGGGCAGCCGGTCCTGCGCGAGTGCCCGGACCTCGCGGCCCAGCCTCTCGGCCGCCTCGCCGTCCGGCGCTGCGGCGGCGTTCGGGACGACGTACGCCACCAGGCGCTGGTCCCCCGGGGTGTCCTCGCGGACCAGGGCGACGGCCTGGCCGACCGCCGGGTGCGAGGCCAGCAGCGCCTCGATCTCGCCGAGTTCGACGCGGAACCCGCGGATCTTCACCTGGTCGTCGGCCCGGCCCACGTACCGCAGGTCCCCTTCGGGGGTCCAGCGGACCACGTCTCCGGTGCGGTACAGCCGCTCGCCGGCGCCGCCGAACGGGCTCGCGACGAACCGGCCCGCGGTCAGGCCCGGCCGGCCCAGGTAGCCCCGGGCGACGCTGTGGCCGCCGATGTACAGCTCGCCCGCCACGCCCGGCGGGACGGGGACGAGCCCCGCGTCGAGCACGTACACCTGCGTGTTGCCGATCGGGCCGCCGATCGAGGTGGCGTCGGCGTCCGGCCCGGACAGCTCCTTCGCGGTCGACCAGACGGTCGTCTCGGTCGGGCCGTAGAGGTTGGTCAGGGTCGGGGTCCTGTCCAGGATCGTGCGTGCCAGGTCCGCCGGGAGCGCCTCCGCGCCGATCATGGCCCGCACGCCGGTCCAGTCGACCGGGTCGTCCGCGTCCGCGATCAGGCCGCGCCACAGGCTCGGCGTCGCGTGCACGACGGTCGCGCCGGTCGTGCGGATCAGGGAGCGCAGCGCCCACGGGTCGAGGACCTGCTCCTGGGAGGCCAGCACCATCCGCGCGCCGTTGAGGAGCGGCAGGTAGAACTCGAAGCCCGCCATGTCGCAGCCGTGCGTGCTGACCGCGAGGAGCCGGTCGTCCGCGGTGAGCGCGAAGCGGTCCTGCATCGCGCCGAGGAAGTTCACGATCGCCCGGTGCTCGACCAGAACGCCCTTCGGGCGGCCCGTCGAGCCCGAGGTGTAGATGACCCACATCGGGTGGGCGGGGCGCAGTACGGCCGTGCGGCCGTCGTCGGCGAGCGGCCCGTCGGCCAGGCCCGCGAGCCGGCCGGCGGCCTCGGGGCCGTCCAGCACGATCACGGGGACGCGCGGCCGGTGTTCCGGGGCGGCCGGACGGGCGTCCAGGTCCTCGGAGGTCAGCACGCACACGGCGCGGGAGTCGTCGATGACGTACGCGATGCGGTCGGCCGGGTAGGCCGGGTCGATCGGCAGGTACGCGGCTCCCGCCTTGATCACGCCCAGCAGGGCCACCACCAGGTCGACGGTGCGCTCGAAGACGGCCGCCACGACCGTCTCGGGGCCGATGCCCCGGCCCGCCAGGAGGCGCGCGAGCCGGTTGGCGCGGGCGTCGAGCTCCGCGTACGTCAGCTCCTCGTCGCCGTGGACCAGGGCGATCGCGTCCGGGGTGCGGGCCACCTGCGCCTCGAACAGGTCGACGACGGTCGCGTCCGGCACCTCGGCGCCGGTCGCGTTCCAGTCGACGAGCATCCGCGTGCGCTCGGCCTCGTCCAGGACGTCCACCTCGCCGAGGCGGATCCCGGGATCGGCCGCCAGCGCCGCCAGGACCCGGCCCAGTCGCTCCGTGATCCGCAGGACCGACTCGGGGTCGAACAGATCGGCCGCGGCGACGAGCGAGCCGCGCAGACCGGCCGGTGCGCCGTCGGCGTCGTAGAGCTCGGCGACGCTCACGTCGAGGTCGAACTTCACGACCGCGTCGGCGGTGCCGGCGGTGGTCGCGCCGTCGCGGGTGGAGCCGTCCGCGGTGGGGTCCGCGGGGGCGGCGGGAGCGCCGCGGCGGGCGTCGACGCCCTCCAGGTCGAGGACCGCGCGCTCGTTGTTCTGCAGGAGCAGCATCACCTGGAACAGCGGGTGGCGGGCCATGGAGCGGGCCGGGGCCAGCTCCTCCACCAGCCGCTCGAACGGCACGTCCGGGTGCGCGAACGCGCCCAGACCGGCTTCCCGCACGCGTCCCAGCACCTCGCGGAACGTCGGGTCCCCCGACAGGTCGGTGCGCAGGACGAACGTGTTCACGAAGTAGCCGACCAGGTCGTCCAGGGCCTCGTCCGTACGGCCGGCGATCGCCGAACCGATCGGGACGTCCGTGCCCGCGCCGATCCGGGACAGCAGCACGGACAGAGCACCGTGCAGCACCATGAACATCGTGACGCCCTCGGTCCGGGCCAGCGCGGCGAGACCGGCGTGGACGTCCGCCGGGATCTCCAGCGGCACCCGGTGGCCCCGGTGCGAGGCGACCGGCGGCCGCGTCCGGTCGAACGGCAGCTCCAGCTCCTCCGGCACCCCCGCCAGCGTCTCCCGCCAGTAGGCGACCTGCTGCGAGATCAGGCTCTGCGGGTCCTGGCTGTCGCCGAGGACCTCGCGCTGCCACAGCGCGAAGTCGGCGTACTGGACCGGCAGCGGCTGCCACTGCGGGGCGCGCCCGCTGCGGCGCGCCTCGTACGCCGTCGCCACGTCGCGGGCCAGCGGCGCCCACGACCAGCCGTCGCCCGCGATGTGGTGGACCACGACGACGAGGACGTGCTCCTCGGGGCCCGCCCTGAACAGCCAGGCACGGACGGGGACTTCGGACGAGAGGTCGAAGGTGTGCGCCTTCGCTCCGGCGACGGCGCCGGGCAGGTCCTTTGGGGTGACGTCGGTGACGGTCAGCTCCCAGTCGAGGTCGTCGACGGCGACGATCCGCTGGTACGGCTCGCCGTCCGCGACCCCGAAGACCGTGCGCAGCACCTCGTGACGCGCGAGCACGTCCCGGAAGGCCGCACCCATCGCCCCGGCGTCCACCGCCCCGGCGAGCCGGGTGGCCACCGGGATGTTGTACGTCGGGCTCGGCCCGTCCATCTGGTTGATGATCCACAGGCGGCGCTGCCCGTACGAGAGCGGGAGCCGCTCGGGGCGCTCCCTCGCGGTCAGCGCGGCGCGTGCGGTACGGGCGCCGGTCAGGCGCTCGGCGAGACCCGCGACGGTCGGGTCCTCGAACAGGGCCCGGATCTCGACCTCGACGCCGAGGACGGAACGGATGCGGCTGACGAGGCGGACGGCGAGGAGGGAGTGGCCGCCGAGCTCGAAGAAGTCGTCGTCCACGCCGACCTCGGGCAGGCCGAGGACCTCGGCGAAGGCCATGCAGAGGATCTCCTCCTGCAGCGTCGCCGCCCTCCTGCCGCCCGAGGCGAGCGACGAGGAGTAGTCGGGTGCGGGCAGGGCCTTGCGGTCGAGCTTGCCGTTGCCGGTCAGCGGCAGCGCGTCCAGGACGACGACCGCCGACGGGACCATGTGCTCCGGCAGCCGCTGCGCCGCGAACTCCTTCAGCGCGGGGGCGAGTTGGACCTTCTCCTGCGGCTCCAGGTCGTCGGCGACGACGTAGGCGACGAGCCTGCGGTCACCGGCGTTGTCCTCGCGGGCTATGACGGCGGCCTGGTCGACCAGCGGATGGCCCGTCAGGACGCCCTGGACCTCGCCGGGTTCGATGCGGTAGCCGCGGATCTTCACCTGGTCGTCGGCCCGGCCGAGGAAGACGACCCGGCCGTCCGCCGTCCACTTCGCGCGGTCACCCGTGCGGTACATGCGCTCGCCCCGCTCGTACGGGTTGGCGACGAAGCGTTCGGCGGTGAGGGCTTCGCGGCCCACGTATCCGCGGGCGAGGCCGGCGCCGGAGACGTACAGCTCACCGGCGGCGCCCGGCACGACCAGGTTCAGGCGGTCGTCCAGGATGTAGAAGCGGGTGTTGTCGATCGGTGTGCCGACCGGGACCGTCTCCCCGGCGACCTGTTCGGCGGTGAGCCGGGTGGTGGCGATGCCGATGGTGGTCTCGGTGGGGCCGTAGTGGTTGTGGATCTCCGCCCGCTCGTCGGCTGCGGCCGCGAG
>NZ_JBFADU010000042.1:0-38827 GCF_040641575.1 Streptomyces sp. NPDC020807 | reverse complement strand
ACAGGTGTGCTCTACCGACCGGCAGGGGGGGGTGTTGACTTGGCGGGATTTCCGCCCCCCCACGCGCGCGGGGCGGGCCCCCGGCCGTCGACCCGCGTGAACGTCACCCGTCGGGTCGCCGGGCGGACGGCCGGAAGGGTGCGGCGGCGGGGCGGCCGGTCGACCGCCGGTGAGCCGTCGACGGCGCCGGTGTCCGGGCACGGACTGCCGGGGGAGCCCGCCCGGCGCGCCGGGCGGCGCTGCGGCCGTTCCTGAGACCCGCTCGCTCGCGCCCCACCGCGTGCGGACATCCCGCACGGCTTCCACGGTGTGCGCGGACCCGCCGACGTGACGCCCCGCGCACCGCCGCACGGATGAGCGTCCGGCCGTCCCCGGCTCCGCCTGAATCCCCCTCGGCGCGGCCCGTCGGACAGTGGTGAGGACCCGTCGTCCCCCTCGACCAGGGAGCCGGATGGCCCGCCGCCCGTTCCTCCGATGCCGTCACACCCTCGTCGTCCTGGCCCTCGCCGCCCTGACGACGGCCGGACCCGCTTCCCCCGCCGACCCGGCCCTCCCCGCGACGGGCCCCGTGCCCGTCGCGGCGGCGGGACTCGTGCCCGCCTCCGCCACGGTTCCCGTGCCCGTCTCCGCGGCGGGCCCTCCGTCCGCGCCCGCCTTCGACACGGCGCCCGCGCGCGCCGCGCTGGAACGTCTCCTGCCCTCCCACGCCTCGCAGTTCACGCTCGTCCCCGCCGGCGCGAAGGGCTCCGGTGACAGCTTCTCGGTCTCCGGCACGACCGGGGCCATCGAGGTCGGCGGCACCTCACCCGCGACGCTCCTCACCGGGGTGGGCCAGTACCTGCGGCGGGTCGCGGGCGTCGACATCGGCTGGCCCGGCGACAGCCTCGCCCGGCTGCCCGACAGGCTCCCCGCCGTCCCCGGCACCCTCACGGGCTCGGCGTCCGTCCCCCACCGGTACGCCCTGAACGACACCGACGAGGGCTACTCCGGCGCCTACCGCGACTTCGACGCGTACCGCCACCAGATCGACCTGATGGCGCTGCACGGCGTGAACGAGGTCTTCGTCCCCACGGGCGCCGAGTATCCGTACTACGTCGCCCTCCAGCGGTTCGGCTACGACGCGGCGGAGCTCCGCCGCTGGATCCCCGGCCCCGCCCACCAGGGCTGGTGGCTGCTCCAGAACATGTCGGGCTTCGCGGGACCCGTCTCCGAGCGGCTCGTCGAGGCCCGGGCGACGCTGGGCGGCCGGATCGCCGGCCACCTGCGCGCGCTGGGGATGACACCGGTCCTGCCGGGCTTCTTCGGCACGGTCCCGGCGGGCTTCGCCGGGCGGAACCCCGGCGCTGTCACGGTCCCGCAGGGCCGCTGGGTGGGCTTCGAACGGCCCGACTGGCTGGACCCGACCGGACCGGTCTTCGCCCGGCTCGCCGCCACCTACTACCGCGTGCAGCGCCAGCGCTTCGGCGACACCGGCATGTTCAAGATGGACCTGCTCCACGAGGGCGGCACGGCGGGCGGCGTCGACCTGGCCGCCGCCGCCCGGGCCGTCCAGCGGTCCCTGGAAGCCGCGCGCCCCGGAGCCACCTGGGTCATGCTCGGCTGGCAGAAGAACCCGACCGCCGCCCTCCTGAGCGGCGTGGACCGCCGACGGGTGCTCATCGTCGACGGGCTCTCCGACCGGTACGACGGGCTCGACCGCGAGGCCCAGTGGGGCGGCACGCCGTACGCCTTCGGTGCCATCGGCAACTTCGGCGGCCACACCACCCTGGGCGCCAACACGGCCGTGTGGACCGGCCGCTTCCATGAGTGGCTGACCGCGCCCGGCAGTGCCCTGCGGGGCATCGCCTACCTCCCGGAGGCCACCGGCGGAAACCCCGCCGCCTTCGACCTGTTCACCGCGCTGGCCTGGCAGCCGGGCCCGGTCGACCACCGCGCCTGGTTCGAGGAGTACGCCGCCCGGCGCTACGGCGGGGCCGACCCGCACGCGGCCGCCGCGTGGGAGGAGCTGCGCCGCGGCCCGTACAGCACGCCGTCCGGCACGTGGAGCGAGCCGCAGGACGGTCTCTTCGCCGCCCGGCCCAGCCTGACGGCGACCCGGTCCGCGCGGTGGAGCCCGACCGCCATGCGCTACGAGGCGGCCACCGTGGAGCGGGCGCTCGCGGAACTCCTGCGGGTGGCTCCGGAGGGCCGGGCCACGGACGCCTACCGCCACGACCTCGTGGACGTGGCACGGCAGGCGCTCACCAACCGCGCCCGCGTCCTGCTGCCCCGGATCCGCGCCGCGTACGAGGCGGGGGACCTGCCGGGGTTCCGGGAGTTGACGGCCGAGTGGAACGCCCGTCTGGGGCTCCTCGGGCGTCTGGTCGCCGCCGACCGGCGGTTCCTGCTCGGTCCGTGGCTGGGGGCCGCCCGCTCCTGGGGGGCCGACCACGCCGAACGCGACCTGCTGGAGTACGACGCCCGGTCGATCCTCACGACCTGGGGCGGCCGGGGGCCGAGCGAGCAGGGCGGACTGCGCGACTACGCCAACCGCGAGTGGGCCGGCCTCGTGCGGGACGTGTACGCGCCGCGCTGGACCACGTACTTCGCCGGCCTGGAGGAGTCCCTGCTGAGGGGCACGCCCCCGGCCGCCGTCGACTGGTTCGCCCACGACGACACCTGGGCACGCGGCCACGAGCGCTACCCGACGACACCGACGGGCGACCCCTACGCGCTGGCGAAGGAGGTCCATGCGGGGCTGATAGGCGGGTACGTGGTGCGGTGAGCCGGGCGATCTTGGAACGTGAAGCGACAGTTTTCTCTGTCGCATGAGTCTCTCGACAGGTATTCTTGTCGCATGAACGATGCGATCCCGACCCCCGACAGGGGCGACGAGAACTTCTGGGCCACCGTGATGACTCTGGTGGAGCCCGCATGGCGCGAGCCCACCGAGGGCGACACGTTCGTCATGGACGACAAGGTGCTCGAGGCGGTGCGAGCGCTTGCCGAGAGCATCTCGACCCGCGCGCTCGCCTACCGCGCGGCCGAGAAGCCCTTCGACGCCGCGCTCATGGCCGCCCCCGACGTGCAACTGGCCATGCTGCGGTCGCTGTACGAGGCCAAACGGTCCGTCGACCGTCTGGCCGAGAGCGCCGCCACCGTCGCCGGCCGCAGCGGCGCCAACTATGCCCAACTGGGCGCGGCCTGGGGCGGCATCAAGCGCCAGTCGGCCCGCAGCAAGTGGCCGCACGCGGTGGCCAAGAAGGCTGCCGGCGAGTCCGTCCCCCTTCAGTACGCGGGCGGCGCCGCTGTCATCCACCACGACCCGGACGCCGACGCCTGGTGGTTCACCGCCACCGCCGCGGACGAGCAGGAGAAGGAGTCCGAGGCCGTCCACGCCTCCTCCGCCGAAGCCATCGCGGGGGCGACCGAGTTCCTCCTGTCGCACACCCTCCCCACCGGGCAGGCGCCCGCCTGACCCGCCGCTCCCGGGGTGGCCCGGGCGGTACCACGTGCACGGAGGCGTCACCTCCCCCTCGGGGCGGGTGGCGCCTCCGTCTCCTGTCGGCTCGGCGCGTTGTCGACGAAGTCGCCGCCGACCCCCTGGTTGACTTCCGCGTTCCGCACTGCTGACGATGGGTGTCGCCTGACCGTCGATCAACCGACGACCCGCCGCGGCCCGGCCGCCGAGCGGTTGGCGGCCTTCTGCCCGGCCGCTCTGATCGTGGGTCAGGCCGGTCGTCGCCGCGGAGGGCCTCGCCGTCCCCTCCGTTCGGACCGGACCCGGCCGGCCTCCGCGCGGACGGGTCCGTGCGCAGGCCTGCTCGTGGCGATCCCTCCTCACCGATCCCTCCGTGCAAGGGAGCACGTCGTGACCCACCTCGCATCCGCCCGCCCGCCCCGTGTGCCCGAGCGGCAGGGCCCCCTCACCTTCGGGCAGCTCGCACGGCTCGTGGAGCACGAGGACGTACTCGCCCGAGCCCCCGCTGGCCGACGTGGTGCGGAACGACGCGGAGCGGGCGACGGAACCGCCGACACGGCCGACTCCGTGAACGACTCCGGGCGGCTGACGAAGGAGCAGGGATGACGAGAGCCGCGGCCGCTCGCCCGCCGCCCCGGGCACGGCGGGCTGGGAACCCCGCGCGTCGCTGGTGCTGCACCCGCCCGCAAGGCCGCCGGACAGGCCAACGGCACACAGCGAAAGGCACACCGGCCATGAGCCCCTCCGAACCCGCGGCGCGGATACGTCCGTTGCTGGAGAAGTGGGTCGCCCGCAGGCTGGTCATCGGAGCCCAGGTCCTCGTCCGCGACGGCGGCGGGACGACCGACCTCGCCGTGGGGGCGGCTCCCGGCGTCGCGGCCACGCCCGACGTCGTCGGCCGTGTCCACCGCGCCAACAAGTCCGTCCCGGCCGTGGCGACCGCGGTCGCCACGCAGGAGGGTCTGCTCGGCTTCCAGGACCCGGTGGCGCGCTTCTTCGGCAACTGCGCTCCCGCGATGGCCGAGGTGACGGTCGCCGACCTCCTCGGCCACGCCTCCGGCCCGCCCACCGCGCTCCACGAGGGCGCCGGCTCCCTGGAGGAGCGCGCCCGCCGCATCGTCACCGTCCACGCGGCGGACCCGATCTCGGGCCGGGTGATGGCCCTGCGGCTCTTCAGCGTCGCGGAGATCAACGACCGCTGCGTCCGGGACCTCACCCGCACGGCCTGAACCCCTGGCGGACCGCCCCGCCTGCCCGGATGCCGAAGTGCTTCCCGAGGAAAGGCCGTTCGGCCCTGGCCGCGTCGTGAGTGCGCGGGCAGCGTGGTGGGCGGAAGCGCCCGCCCGGGGCGTTGAGCAGGGACGGAGCGGACGTGGCGAGGCCCGTACAGACCCCCGCCGAGGTACTCGGCATCGAACCGGCCGGTTCCTATCACCGGCTGCTGCTGCGCGCCCCCGGCGTCGCCGCGGCCGTCCGGCCCGGGCACTTCGCCACCCTGGCCATCGGGGGACGGGACTCCGCCACGCCGCTGCGCCGCGCGTTCTCCATCCACCGCGCCGACCGGGTCGCCGACACGATCGAGCTGGTCTTCGCCGAGCACGGCCGGGGCACCCGCGCGCTCGCCCGGCACCGGCCCGGCGACACCGTGGACCTGGTGGCCCCGCTCGGCACGCCCTTCCCGCTCGCGGACGCGCCCGAGGCGGCCGTGCTGGTCGCCGGCGGCTACGGCAGCGCGCCGATGTTCTCGCTCGCCGAGGCGATCCTCGCGCGCGGCGGCAAGGTCGGGTTCGTCCTGGGCGCCGCCTCCGCCGACCGGCTCTTCGGCGTGGCCGCGGCCCGCGCCCTGACCCCGCACGTCGCGGTCGTCACCGACGACGGCTCGTACGGCGAGCGGGGCCGTGTCACCGACCCGCTGGCAGCCATGATCGGGACCGTCGGCGCGAGCGTCGTGCACTCCTGCGGGCCGATGCCCATGCTGCGCGCCGTCACCGAAATCGCCGTCGCGGCGGGCGCCCGCAGCCACACCGCCGTCGAGGAGGCGATGGCCTGCGGCTTCGGCGTCTGCATGAGCTGCGTGCTGCCGGTCACCGGGCCCGAGGGGACCCACCGGCTGGTCCGCTCCTGCACGGAGGGCCCGGTCTTCGACGGGACGACCGTCCGCTGGCCGGAGGCCGGTGCGCCCGGCACGGACCCCGGCTCCCCGCCGCCCCCACCGACCTGGCCGGCCCCGTCGGCGTCCCCGTCCCCGTCCGCCGTACCGCGGAACCCCCGGCGAGGAGTCCGCGCATGACCGCCCTCACTCCCTCCCTCACTCCCGCCCTCGACCCGGCCGCCGTCGACATGTCGGCACCGCTGGGCTCCTCCGTCACCCTCCCCAACCCCGTGACCACGGCCTCCGGATGCGCGGGGTACGGCCGGGAACTCGCCTCCTTCGTCCCGCTCGCCGAGCTCGGCACCCTCACCACCAAGACCGTCATGCCACGGCCCCGGCAGGGCCGCCCCACCCCGCGCATGGCGGAGACGCCCAGCGGGATGCTGAACTCCGTCGGCCTCCAGGGCGCGGGAGTCGACCACCTGGTCACCCGTGAGCTGCCCTGGCTCGCCGAGCGCGGTGCGCGCGTGCTGGTGTCGGTGGCGGGGGAGCGGCCCGAGGAGTTCGCCGAGGCGGCGGCCCGGCTCACCGGCGCGCCCGGGGTGGTGGGGATCGAGGTCAACATCTCCTGCCCGAACGTCGCCGACCGCGGCCTGGTCTTCGCCGCCGCCCCGGACTCCGCCCACGAGGTGGTCGCCGCCGTACGGGCGGCCGCCGACCCGGCCCTGCCGGTCTACGCGAAGCTCACGCCCGACGTGACCTCGATCGTCGACGTCGCGGCGGCGTGCGTGGCGGCGGGTGCCGACGGCCTCTCGATGATCAACACGCTGCTCGGCATGAGGATCGACCCCGCCACCCTCCGCCCAGCCCTGGCCGGCGTCACCGGCGGCCTGTCCGGGCCCGCCGTCCGCCCGGTCGCGGTGCGCTGTGTGTACCAGGTGTACGCGGCGATGCGGCGGGGCGACGTCCGGAACGTCCCCATCATCGGGATGGGCGGGATCACCTCGGGCGCGGACGCCCTGGAGTTCGTCCTGGCGGGCGCCTCGGGCGCCTCGGGCGTCGCGGTCGGCACCGCGATCTTCACCAACCCGTCGGCACCGCTCGACGTCCTGCGGGAGCTGCGCGGGGAGCTCGCGCAGCGCCGATTCGGCGCGCTCAGGGACGCGGTGGGGTACGCCCACCGCTGACCCGGGAGGACGGCGACACCGCGCTCCTCGCCGCGCACCCGGCGGACTCCGTCGGCCACCGGGTCAGGTCAGCTGCTGCTCGGTCCAGATCGTCTTGCCGCGGGGCAGGTGGCGGGTGCCCCAGCGGTCCGCGAAGCGCCCGACGAGGTAGAGGCCCCGGCCGCCCTCGTCGGTGTCGGCGGCGAGGCGGAGATGGGGCGAGGTGCTGGACGAGTCGGTGACTTCGCAGGTGAGTGTGGAGCCGCGGATCAGGCGGAGGTCGATGGGTCCGGTGGCGTAGCGGATGGCGTTGGTGACGAGTTCGCTGACGATCAGTTCGGCGGTGAGGACGAGTTCCTCGTCCATCCCCCATTCCGTCAGCCGGGCGGTGGTGAGGCGTCGGGCCCGGGCGCTGCTGCGCGGGTCGTCGGGCAGGGTCCACAGGGCGGTGTCGTCGGGGCCGAGGGAGCGGGTGCGGGCGAGCAGGAGGAGGGCGTCGTCCTGGGGTCCGTCCGGGAGCAGCGCGCTCGTCAGCGCGTCGCACAGTTCCCGCAGCGGGCGGTCGCGCAGGCCCGCCAGGTGCCCTTCCAGGGAGGCGGCGTGACCGCGGGGGACGAGGCCGTCGTCGTAGAGGGCGAGGAGGGTTCCCTCGGGAACGTCCGCGGTCGTCGTGCGGTACGCGGCGGTGCCCTGGCCCAGCGCGGGTCCCTGGTGGACGTCCAGGGTGTGGGGCTGCCGGTCCGGTGGGGTGACGACGGGCGCGGGGTGATCGGCCGCGGCCGTCTCGCACCGCAGGCGCACCGGGTCGTAGACGAGGTACGCGCAGCCCGCGGCGAGTCCCTCGCTCCCCGCGGCTCCGCCGGGTGCCGGGTGCTCCGTGGCGAGCCGTGCGGTCAGGTCGTGCAGGCGGGTGAGGAGCTCGGCCGGTTCCAGGTCCATCGCCGCGAAGGCGTGGACGGCGGTACGCAGCTGGCCCATCGCCGTCGCGGCCCGGAGCCCCCGGCCCCGTACGTCCCCGGCCACCAGGGCGACGCGGGCGCCGGACAGGGGTATGACGTCGTACCAGGTGCCGCCGGCCGCCACCGGGAGGTACGAGTGCGCGGTCTCGACCGCACGGGACACGGGCACCCGGGCAGGGACGAGGGACCGCTGGGCGATGCGGGCGAGGGTGCGCTCCCGTGTGGAGAGGCGGGCGTTGTCGAGGCAGACGGCGGCGCGGGCCGCGAGTTCGACCGCCATCTCCAGGTCGCCGTCGTCGAACGGCTCCGACGCGCCCGCCCGGTAGAAGGCGGCCAGGCCCAGAACCGCCCCGCGGGCGGTGAGCGGCACGACCATCAGGGAGTGGACACCTGCGCGCCGGAACAGCTCGGAGCGGTCCGGGTCGCGCGACAGCCACCCCGCGGGGTCGTCGACGCCGAGCTCGTTCACGACCCGCGGGGTCAGGTCGGCGAGGGCGTCGGCGTACGGGGTCGCGCGCCGCATCAGTCGTACGGCGCCGATGTCGTGAGCGCCGGTGGCGCCGGCGTCCGACGCGGTGGCGAAACCGGCGCGGCGCACGGTGAGAGGGTCCACCAGCGGCCCCGGGGCGGGAGCCTCACCGCCGAGGACCGCGTCGAGTACGTCGATCGCCACGGCGTCGGCGAGGCCCGGGACCGCCACCCCGGCCAGCTCCTCGGCGGTACGGAACACGTCCAGGGAGGTCCCGATTTCCGAGCTCGCGCGCTCCAGCAGGCGCACGCGGTCCTCGGCCCGCTCGCGGGCGGTGCCGTCGACGAAGGTCACGGCCACGCCCAGCGGAAGCCGGTCGGGGCCCCGGAGGGGGAGGGCCGAGAGCGAGAGCCGGGCCTTCCGGGCACCGGCGACCCGGCAGGGGAGATCCCGTACCGGCTCGCCGCTGTCCAGAACCGTACGCAACGCCTCGCGCACCTCGGGAAGTTCCAGCCACGCCCCGGACCCTCGGGTGTTGCCGGTGCCCCGCCAGGGGGGCGCGGCGGGGCGTGCGGCCGGTGCGTGGACGACGCGCAGGTCGCGGTCGAGGATGTGCAGACCCGTCGGCGCGTCGGCCAGGAGGGCGTCGAGCAGCGCGGTGGCCAGGGCTTCGTCGAGAAGCCGATCCGCACCGGGCGCGGCGGCTGTGGGGGCCGTGGTGCTGCGCCCGTGGTCAGGTGACGCTTCCATGTCTCGCACTCCTCCTGTACGTCATGGGGCCATGGTGACCGTCGATCCTGCGGGAGGACGGTGGAGGCACGTGGTGGCCTGGCGGGAGCGCCGCGCGCCTCGGGCACGGGCGGCGCGGTGCTGGAGGGGCGTCGTCGGGTCCGTCAGGAGCGGAGCGCGGTGCCGGCCTCGGCGCTGACGTCGCCGTCGGCCGTGACGTCGCGGGCCTTCACATCGCCCTCGGCTTCGACGCCGTCCTCCGGCAGGGTGGCCGCCGCGTACCGTGTCCGGTGTCCCGCCATGAGTCCTCCCCGTAATGATCATCCCCTGGGCCACCTCCAGTGAAGAGGCCCGATCCCGGGGGCGCACGCCGGGGCGGGGACACCTCGGGTGCGTTCACTCGTTCGGCGTAGCGGGGGAGGGGGGTGAGCCCCCGGACCTCCGGCGACGCCCGGCCTGACACGGCGTCGCGGCCCGCGCCCCGGTGCCCCTCACTCACCCCGCACCCCGGACACCGTCTCCCTGAGGACGGGAACCGGGCACCCCTGACAACCCTCCGGAAACGGGTGGGAAAGGGGCGTCGGCTTCTACTGTCCTCGGGACGGCCGGGTTCGACGAGGAATCCGGCGCTCGGAAGCACGAGAGTGCGCGAGAGACACGGGGCGAGAAGTGAAGAAGCAGCGCGTCATACAGGCCCTGGTGGCCGCGGCGGCGATCCCGGCACTGGCCGTGGCCACGGCGAGCCCGGCGGCCGCGGACGGTGCGGTCCAGTGGAAGCACGCCCAGAGCGGTTACTGCCTGAGCGCCACGCAGGGCGTCTCCGCCGTTCACACCTTCTGGAACTGCAGCGCCTCGAACGGCGTGTGGTGGCACGAGACCCAGAACAGCGACGGCAGCTGGAACCTGACGGACCAGTGGGGCCGCTGTCTGACCGCCTACTGGCAGGACCAGGTGTACGTCGAGAACTGCTCGTCCGGCCGCGACCAGACCAACTGGTACCAGCGCTGGTGGGAGGACAGCACCAGCACCGGCTGGAAGCTGACCAACCGTATGACCGGCCGCGTCCTCGACAGCAACGGCAAGGGCGGCGACGTCTACACCCTGGCCAGCAACGACAGCGTCTACCAGCGCTGGCACTGATCCCCCGGCCCCTGAACGGGCCCCCTCACGACGGGAATCCCGTCCGGTCTCGCGACCGGGCGGGATTCGCGGTGTCCGTGGGGTGCTCACAGTCCCTCCACTTCACGAGCTTCCGCGCCACCGTTCCTGAGGACGCGTACGACACCATGAACTCCGCACGCTCCGAGTCGCGTTCAATGGAGGACGAACGTCATCGGCGGACACCGAGGAGGGCTTTGTGGGGCGCGTGACGAGGAAGCAGAAGTGGGGCGCGGCGGGCGCCGCCGGCCTGGTGGCGGCGACGGCCGGGCTGCTGTGGTTCAAGCCCTGGGCGCTGTGGGTGGACGAGACGGTGCACGAGGCGCTTCCCACGACGAGTACGAGTACGAGTACGAGTACGAGTGCGGGTACGGGTACGGGCGCGCAGTCGCCCGAGGCGGGTGCGGCGCCCTCGGCCTCGGCTTCCGGGTCGGCCGCGCCCGCACCCTCCGGACCCGTCACGGTCGCGCGGGGCCGCTTCATCAGCCACGAGCACGCCACCGCGGGAGTCGTGAAGGTCGTCCGGCTCGCGGACGGCACCCACACGCTCCGCCTGGAGGGGCTGGACACGAGCAACGGCCCCGACCTGCGGGTCTGGCTGAGCGATGCCCCCGTGAAGGAGGGCACGGCGGGGTGGAGGGTCTTCGACGACGGGAAGTACGTCAACCTGGCCAAGCTGAAGGGGAACAAGGGCGACCAGAACTACGCGCTTCCCGCGGACGTCGACTGGACGGCGTACCCCAGCGTGAGCATCTGGTGCGACCGCTTCGACGTCTCCTTCGGGGCCGCGGCGCTCGCCCGCGCCTGACGGGAGGGGGCGAGGGCCGTCCGCTCGGCTCCGGTCAGTCCGGTCAGTCCGGACGGGCCGGGGCACGGAGCTCGATCGTGTAACCCCCCTGGGGAGTGGGTCCGGTGGTCAGCGTGCCGTCGAGGAGTTCGGCGCGTTCCCTCAGGCCGATCAGGCCGTGGCGGGCGCTGGGGAGGGCGACGGTCGGTCGGGTGGGGGCCGTGTTGGTGACGGTGACGCCGAAGTGGTCCGCGTCGTGCCACAGGTGTACGTCGGCGCGGGCTCCGGGGGCGTGCTTGCGCACGTTGGTGAGGGCTTCCTGCACCGTGCGGTAGACCGTGCGCTGGGCGGTGGTGCTGATGCCGGGCGGAAGCTCGCCGGTCAGGGTCGTCTCGATGCCGCTGTTGGCGATCAGCTGCCGGAGGTCGGCGAGGGTCGGCTGCGGGGTGAGTTCCGTGGCCTTGCCGCCGGACGCGCGGAGCAGGGTGACCATGTGGCGGAGTTCGTCGAGGGTGGTGGCGCTCAGCGTGCGGATGGTGCGGGCGGTCTCACGGGCGTCGGGGTCCTTCGCGGCGACCTGCAGGGCTCCGGCCTGTACGGCGATCAGGCTGACCTGGTGGGAGACGACGTCGTGCATCTCACGGGCCAGCTGGGCGCGTTCGCGGGCGAGGACCGTCTGGGCGTACAGGGCCCGTTCGTGTTCCCTGGCCTCCTCGACCTCGACGAGCTGGCGGGCCACGTCGTGCCGCGCCTGGACGAGCTGGCCGAAGAGTACGGGGGCGAAGGCGGTGGCCAGCGTGTAGACGAATTGGACGAGCGTCCAGGTCCGGCTGCCGTCGAACGCGTCGGACAACGGCCACATGAAGGTGGCCGCCGTGGCGTTGAGGAGCGCGCAGCCCGCGAGCAGCGGGCGGTTGCGGGTGGCCGCGGCGAGTGTGTACAGCGCGGCGACCGGCGCGACCGCCACGTCCATGAACAGCGTCATGGGCAGGGTCAGCAGGAAGACGGCCAGCGGGAAGCGCCTGCGGAGGAGCAGACCCGCGGAGCCCGCGGCGGCGCACGACCACATCACCGGGGTGCCCTCGCCGACGAGGTTGATCCAGGCGTCGAGCGCGGCCAGCACCACCAGCCCCGCGTCGACGGCCCAGGGCGGCAGCCGTCGCCACAGAGTCCGGGCCGTGCTCATCGCCCGTTGCCCCGTGCCGTGTTGTCGTCGTTCTTCTCGTGGTGGGAGAGCAGTCCGGCACGCTCGGCGAGGAGCGCGGCCTGGACGCGGCTGGTGACCCGCAGTTTGGTGAGGATCGAGCTGACGTGGTCCTTGACGGTGCCCGCGCTCAGGTGGATGCGGGTGCCGATGTCCGCGTTGGAGAGCCCCTCGGCGATCAGCACGAGGACGTCGCGCTCCCGGTCGCTGAGCAGCCCGACGCGCGAGACCTCCGCGTCCGGCGGCGCTCCGGCCCCCGGGTGGCCGCGCAGCAGCGCGCGTGACGCCTTCGGCGACATCACGACGCCGCCCGCGGCCAGGGTGCGGACGAGCTGGGCGAGCTGTTCGGGCTCGGTGTCCTTGAGCAGGAAGCCGGAGGCTCCCGAGCGCAGCGCGGTCAGGATGTACTCGTCGGTGTCGAAGGTGGTCAGCATGGCCACGTGCGGCGGTTCGGGCAGCGTCCGGATCTGCCGCAGCACGGTCAGTCCGTCCACGTCCGGCATGCGGATGTCGAGGAGGACGACGTCCGGCCGCTCGTGCCGGATGACGTCGGCCGCCCGCGCCCCTTCCGCCGTCGCCACGACCTCGATGCCGTCGGACGCGTTCAGGATCATCTGGAAACCGGACCGCACCAGGGCCTCGTCGTCCACCACCACTACCCGGATCACCGGCGTCCCGCCTCACACTCTCGTCTGCGCTGTCCCGCTGCTCGGGCGACCCGTGCGTTCGGGGGTGCCACGTGCTCACCGCCGGGTTCGCCCGACGTCGACCGTACGCCGGGCAGCGTACGCGGCGACATGATCACCGGCGGAGTGCGGACACCCGGCGGGTCGGCTCCAGCCGTTCGGGGGGTCGGCCGCGGCCGGTCGGCAGGCCGGCGCGCGCGCCGTCGCACGGAGCGACGGACGATCCGCCCGCCCGCCGGTCGGCGGGGTGGCCCCGCCCGGTCGGCGGGGGTGCCACCGAAGCCTGCCGGATGGTCCGGGCCCGCGCCGCACCGGGAGATTCCTCGTATGACACAGATACAGCCGCCGCCGGGACTCCCCACCGCGTCAGCGCCGGCGTCCGCGTCCGAGCCCGCGTCCGCGTCCGCGGACAAGCCCTCGACGGGACGCCTCGTGGGCGTGGACCTGGCCCGCGCGCTCGCGGTCTTCGGCATGTACATCGTCCACATCGGCCCGGCCCTGTCGTCCACGCACGGCGTCGGCACCTGGGTCCGGTACCTGGCCGACGGGCACTCGTCGGTCCTGTTCGCCACCCTCGCCGGGTTCTCGCTGATGCTGATCGCCGGGCGCCGCGAGCCGAAGACCGGCCTGGCCGGCCGGCAGGCGAAGGCCCGTATCGCGATCCGCGCCGTGATCCTGCTGGCCCTCGGAAGCGTGCTGGCGATCGAGTACGGGGGAGTGATCATCCTCGGCTTCTACGGGGTCTACTTCCTGCTCGCCCTGCCCCTGCTGAGGCTGTCAGCCAAGGCCCTGGCGATCACCGCGGCCGGACTCGCCCTCGTCACCCCCCAGCTGGCGTTCTTCCTGAACTCGCGGCTCGGCGAGTCCGTCCAGCAGACGATCAACGCCTACGACCCGCTCAAGAAGATCAGCGAGGTCGGCGTCCTCGACCTGCTGCTGACCGGCTTCTACCCGACGATCACCTGGATGTCGTTCGTCGTCGCCGGCATGGCGCTGGCCCGCCTCGACCTGTCGGCCGTCCCCGTCCAGCGCCGCCTGGCCGTCCTCGGCGCCTCCCTGACCGCCGGGGCGTACGGCCTGTCCCTGCTCCTCGCGGGTCCGAACGCGCTGCGCAGCACGGCGGAGGACGGCACGTCGTCCGCCGGGTTCGAGAAGGCGTCGTCCTTCGCCGGAGAATCCTTCGACGCCCCGCGGCGGGCGGCCTCGGAGCTGCTCTCCGCCGGGCCGCACAGCGGCACCACCTTCGACATCGTCGGCAGCGTCGGCGTCGCCGTCCTCGTCGTCGTCGGCGCGACGGTGCTCATGGACCGACTGCCGCGCCTGCGCCGCCTGGCGAAGCCCGTCATCGCCGTGGGCACCATGTCCCTGACGGCGTACGTCGGCCACTTCCTCGCCCAGTCGATGCTCGGTGTGTCGGCCGGTGAGAGCAGCCAGTCGTCCTGGATCCCCGTGCTCCTGTTCATCCTCGGGGCGATCTCGTTCGCCGCGGTCTGGTCCCGCTTCTTCCGCCGGGGACCGCTGGAGGCGCTGCTCAACGCCGCCACCAAGCCCGCGAAGCACCTGCGGTGACCCGCGGGCCGTCCGGCGCGCCCCGCCGAACGGCCCGCTCGGTCGCGCCCCGTCCCCGCTCGCCCCGCACGTGTCGTCCTCCACGGGACCGGAACCGGAATCGCCATGACCTTCGTCCTGATCGTGATCACCGCGGTGACAGCCGGCTGGGCGCTCGTCGCCCGAGGGCTCGAGCGAGGGCACGTCAGAGCCCCCGTGGTCCTGGTAGTGGCCGGCATCGTCACCGGACTGTTCACGCACAGCCAGATCGCCGTCACGCTCAACTCCGAGATCGCCCAGCACGTGGCCGAGGTCATCCTCGCGGTCCTGCTGTTCGTCGACGCCACCGAACTGCCGGGCGGCCGGCTCTTCGGCAACGCCCCCGGCACGGCCGCCCGCACCCTGCTGGTGGCGCTGCCGCTGAGCCTGGCCGCCGCCGTCCTGCTCGGCGCGCTGCTGCTTCCCGACCTGCCCGTGGTGGTCCTCCTGATCATCGCGTGCGTCATCGTCCCCACCGACTTGGCCCCGGCCGAGACCCTCGTACGGGACACCCGCATCGCGGCACGCGTCCGCGAGGCCCTCAACGTGGAGAGCGGCTACAACGACGGCGTCATCTCGCCCGTCTTCCTCTTCGCCCTCATCCTGGCGGGCTCGACCTCGCAGACGCACACACCCCTCCAGGCACTGGGCACGGCCGTCCCGTTCGCCGTGAAGGCCCTGGTCGTGGGCGTGGCCCTGGGGTCCCTGCTGGGGTGGCTGATGACCGCGGCCGACCGCAGGCAGTGGATGACCGGGCAGTCCCGCCGCATCCTCGTCCTGGTCACACCGCTGCTGGTCCACACCGTCACGGTGGCGGCCGGCGGCAACGGCTTCGTCGCCGCGTTCGTCTGCGGCATCGCCTTCCGGTACGTGCGCCGGACCCCGGCTCGGCGCCACGAAGGCCACGTCCCCGACCCCACGGACTTCCGCCTCGTCGAGGACGCCGGCTCGATCATGACCATGTGCATGTGGTTCTTCTTCGGCAACGCCACCGTGCTCGCCCTGAGCGACGGCATCCACCTGCCGACCGTGCTGCTCTGCCTCGCCGCGCTCACCGTCGTACGCCTCGGGCCGATCCTGTTCGCCTTCCTCGGCTCGGACCTCACGCGGCGGGAACGGCTCATGATCGGGGCCCTCGGGCCCCGCGGCACCACGTCGATCGTGTTCGGCCTGCTCGCCTTCAACGCGCTCCCCGACGGTCCCGCCGCGGACACCGCCCTGTACGCCATAACGATCACCGTGCTCGGCAGCGTCCTGCTCCACGGCCTCGGCTCGACGCCCCTCGCCCGCCTGCTCACCGCTCCCCCCACGGCCCCTGCCTCCGCCTCCCCGGCGAGCCCGGACAAGGTCGACTGAGCACGCGGGGGAGGCGGCCCCTCCCCGCTCCTCCGCTCACCCGGCGGGGCGCCCCGCCGGGGTCAGGAGCTGGGTCCTGGCCAGCCGCGCGTACAGCTCGTCCCGGTCCACCAGCTCCTCGTGGGTGCCGATCGCGCGGACGGTGCCGGCGTCCATGACGACGATGCGGTCCGCGTCCGTCACCGTGGAGAGGCGGTGCGCCACCACCAGGACGGTGGTGTCGCGTGCCGTCTCGGCGATGACGTCCCGCAGCGCCAGCTCGTTGACCGCGTCGAGCTGCGAGGTCGCCTCGTCCAGGAGCAGCACCCGGGGCCTGCGCAGCAGCGCGCGGGCGATCGCGACGCGCTGGCGCTCGCCGCCGGACAGCTTCGAGCCGCGGTGCCCGACGAGCGTGTCCAGGCCGCGCGGGAGACGCTCGACGAGGGTGTCGAGCCGGGTGCGGGCGAGGACGGCGCGGACGTCGTCGTCCGTCGCGCGGGGCGCGCTGAAGACCAGGTTCTCCCGCAGCGTTCCGGCGAGTACCGGAGCGTCCTGCTCGACGTACCCGATGACGGACCGCAGCTCGGACAGCGGCCACTCCCGGATGTCCGTGCCGTCGACCAGGATGCGCCCGCCGGTCGTCTCGTAGAACCGCTCGACGAGCGAGAAGACCGTCGACTTCCCGGCACCCGAGGGCCCGACGAAGGCCGTCATCCCGGCACCCGGCACCTCGAAGTCGACCCCCTGGTGGATGTACGGCAGTCCGGGCCCGTAGCGGAAGGACACGTCCTCGAAACGGACCGACGCCGGACGCGCTTCGGTCCGGACCGGCCGGTACGCGGCCCGCGGTTCGGCGGCCAGACGGTCCACCTCCTTGATCCGGGAGATCGCGGCCGCGCCCTCCTGGTACGCGGAGGCCGCCTCGACCAGCTTGTACACCGGCTCCATCAGGTAGAACAGGTACAGCAGGAAGGCGATGAGCGTGGAGACGGGCATCTCCCCGGCCGCCACCCGCGCCCCGCCGACGGCCAGTACCGCGAGGAACGCCAGCTCGACGGCGAGGTTGTCCGCCGTACCCAGCAGGGCCTCCCATTTCGCGCCGCGCACACCGTGCCGCCACGCCCGCCGGGCCGACGCCTCGATCCGGGCGGTCTCCCGGTCCTCCGCGCCGGACGCCTTCACCGTCCGGAACGCGCCGAAGACCCGCTCCAGGCCGGTGGACATCTCCCCGACCGCGGCCTGGGAGCGTTCGGCGGCCTGCCCGATCCTCGGCATCAGCAGGGCGGCGCCCGCGCCGACGACCACGACGACACCGAGCGTGACGCCGAGCAGGACGGCGTCCAGGAAGGCCATCACCACGACCGCCGCGAGCAGCGTGAGCGCCCCGGTGGCGGCGTTGACCACCGCCTGGGTGCTGACGGCCCGCAGCAGCGTGGTGTCGGAGGTCACCCGGGACATCAGATCGCCGGGCTGCATCCGGTCCACGGCCGAGAGCCGCAGCCGCAGCAGCCGGCCGATCAGGCTGCGGCGAGCGGCCAGCACGACCGACTCGGCCGTCCGCTCCAGGACGTAGGCGCCGAACGCCTCGGCGACCGTGCTCAGCAGCACCAGCACGGTCAGGGCCAGCAGGACGGTGGTGAGCGTGCCGCCGGACGAGAGCCGGTCGACGAGCGCCTTCGTGGCCAGCGGCTGCAGCAGCCCGCCGGCCGCTCCCGCCAGCGCCAGCAGCAGTCCGAGGGCGACGGCCCACCGGTGCGGGCGGACGTACCCGTACAGCGCCTTGAGCGTCTCGCGGACGCGCAGGGAGTCGGCACCCGTCGCCTCGGGGGCGGATGCGGTGTTCACAGGATTCCTTCCCTCTGGGGTCCGCCGCCGCGGCAGCGGCGGCACAGGCCACCAGCCTGGAAGCCGGCCCGTCCCGCCCGACATCCGGCGATCGTCGGGAGGACCCCCGCCGGGTGGCTGGAGTTCCGGCCCCGTCGGGTCGCGCCCGGCGCGTCCGGGTACGCGTACGTCGTCGGGGACGGCGCCTTTCCCGCCGTCCGGCCGACAGGGCCCACGCCGAGGCGACGCCGTGCCAGGGGCCCGACGCCGGACGGTCAGGCGCGGGAGGTCAGGACGCAGTGGGTGCCGGTGAAGATCGTCGGCATGCACTTGTTGCAGTGGGTGCACAGGGACGGGGTGGCGGGGTCCGCGCGGAGACGGTTCGGGAGGTCCGGCTCGCGCAGCAGAGCGCGGGCCATCGCCACGAAATCGAAGCCCTCCGCCATGGCCAGGTCCATCGTGGCGCGGGTGCTGATCCCGCCGAGGAGGATCAGCGGGAGGGTGAGAGCGGAGCGGAACCGCCGCGCGCTGTCGAGGAGATAGGCCTCCTCGTAGGGGTAGCTGCGCAGGAAGCGGCCGCCCGCGAGGCGGAGTCCCAGGCGCAGGGGCTGCGGCATCGTGGCGGCGAACTCCCGCAGGGGCGCGTCGCCGCGGAAGAGGTACATGGGGTTGAGGAGCGAGCTTCCGGCGGTGAGCTGCAGCGCGTCGACGGTGCCGTCGTCCTGGAGCCAGGAGGCGACCCGGAGGCTCTCGTCGAGCCAGAAGCCGCCCGGGACGCCGTCGTCCATGTTGAACTTCGCCGTCACCGCGATCGAGTCGCCGACCTCGTCCCGTACCGCCCGGCAGACGTCGCGGGCGACCCTGGCCCGGTGGGCGAGCGGACCGCCGTACTCGTCCTTGCGCTTGTTGATCCTCGGGCTCAGGAACGAGCTGGAGAAGTAGTTGTGGCCGAGGTGGATCTCCACCGCGTCGAAGCCGGCCTCCCGCGCGTACCGGGCGGCGTCCGCATGGGCCGTGGTGACGCGGGCGATGTCCTCCCGGGTCGCGGCCCGGGTCACCCCCCGGGCCTGCGCGTTGACGGCGCGGCTCGGCGCGAGCGCGGGAACCCGGGTGGACCGGCTGTTGGCCACCGGGCCCGCGTGCCCGATCTGCGCGCAGGCGGCGGCACCCTCGGCGTGCACGGCGTCGGTCAGCCGGCGCAGGCCGGGCACCGCCTCGGGCCGCATCCAGATCTGGTTCCGCTCGGTGCGGCCCTCCGGCGCCACGGCGCAGTAGGCGACGGTGGTCATGCCGACACCGCCGGCGGCGTGGGCGCGGTGGAAGGCGACGAGCTCGTCGCCGGCCAGGGCGCCCCTGGTCATGCCCTCGAAGGTCGCGGCCTTGACGACACGGTTGCGCAGCGTCAACGGACCGAGTCTCGCGGGCTGGAAGACGTCGGGAACGGCGGTCGCGGTCATGGGGGCGTCTCCTGTTCGGCGGTGCCGGGGGAGTGCGGGCCGGGGTGAAGCGCGGGGGTCGTGATGGCGTCCTGCGGAGGTCGTGCGGCTGCCGTGCGGAGCGCCGAAGGTACCCAACGGCGTCGGAGGGCGGAAGGCATCCGCGCCCACGTCCTCGCCAGGCCGCGACGCCGCCGCGACGTCGATGTCCGGATACCGCCGGACCGATCCGCCCGGCCGGGGGACGATGGCCAGGTGGACAGAGAACGGCTGGACGGTACGGGCTCCGCGACGGTGCCGGGCGCACGCGCGCTGAACGGTGGCGGGTCGCCGTCATGAACGAACCCTCCCCCCGGCTGCGCCCCTCGGCCCTCGCCGACGCCGCCCCCTGGCCCGCGCCCCGCCCGCACACCGACCCCGAACTCGCCCGTCTGCTCGCCCTGCTGGAGGCCGCCGGGTACCGCGGCGGCAGCGTGGCGCTGGGGCACGGCCGCGACACCGCGTCGAAGGACACCGCCGCCGCCTTCGCCGCCGCCTGGCAACGGACCGGCGGGAGCGTGGCCGCGGTGGTCGACTGGCCGGAGGACGCCGCGTCCTGGCTGCGGCAGGCCCGCCGACTGACACAACCCGAGCCGGACGCCTGGGTGGTGGCCGCCGCGCCGGTCGGCTGGGCCCAGATGAGCCGTCGGCTGCGGCACAGCACCGACTGGGACCCGCGCCGCACCTTCGGCTTCGCGGCCCTGGGGGACTCGCGCATCCCGGCCGCCGTGGGACCGGACGTCCTGGACGGGATGCGAGGGGCGACGGCGGACGGCAGGTCGTGGACGGTCCGCGGCGGCTGGATCGTGGAGTCCGACGGCGGGTGAGCGTCACCCCCTGAAGGCGGGTGAGCGTCACCCCGTGAAGGCGGGCGAGCGCTCCCCCTCCGCTTCCGGGGACCCGCGCTTTGGCCGTACGGCCCCGTCACGGCTAGGGTGTGCCGCCGCCGAACTCGGCGGATCACTGCCCTGCAGGAGGTGGGAATGGGGCTCATGGACGCGGGCCACGCGGAGCTGGTCGTCGCGGCGCAGGCCGGTGACGACCGGGCGCGGGAGCAGCTCGTCGCCACCTACCTGCCGTTGGTCTACAACATCGTCGGGCGCGCGCTGAGCGGCCACGCGGACGTCGACGACGTCGTCCAGGAGACCCTGCTGCGCGCGGTGCGCGACCTGCCCGACCTGCGCGCTCCGGAGAGCTTCCGGTCCTGGCTCGTGTCGATCACGCTCCGCCAGATCACGACCCACTGGCAGCGGCAGCGCGCGTTCGCCGACCGGATCACCGTCATCGACGAGGCACGCCGGATACCGGACGCCGCCGCCGAGCCGGTGGACACGGCGATCCTGCGCCTGCACGTGTCGGACGAGCGCCGTCAGGTGGTCGAGGCCGGCCGGTGGCTCGACCCGGACCACCGGGTGCTGCTGTCGCTCTGGTGGCAGGAGTGCGCCGGTCTGCTGAGCCGGGACGACATCGCCGCGGCGACCGGTCTCACCGCCGCCCACGTCGGCGTGCGTCTGCAGCGCATGCGGGAGCAGCTGGAGACGTGCCGGACGATCGTCGCCGCGCTGGAGGCCGACCCGCGCTGTCCGGGGCTCGGCGAGACGGTGGTCGGCTGGGACGGCCTCCCGGCATCGGTGTGGCGCAAGCGGATGGCGCGGCACACCCGTGACTGCCGGGTCTGCACCGCGGCGTCGGGCGAGCGCGTTCCGGCCGAACTCCTGCCCCTGGGCCTCGTGACGCTGGCCGTCCCGGCCGGCCTCGTCGCCGCGCTGGCCGCCAAGGGCCTGCTGTCCGGTGCGGGCGCGGGCGCCGCCGGACTCGCCGCGGCGCCCGTCGCCTTCGGCACGGCGACGGGTGGCGGCGGTCTGCACGGCGCGCTGGCCGGCAAGCTCCAGGCGGTGACCGCGCACCCGCTGGTGAGCCTCGCCACCGGCGCGGTGCTCGTCGCGGGGACCGCCACCTACGCGACCTGGCCCGACGAACCGGCGCCGCGCGAGCCCGGTGTCGTCACCGCCCCGGCGGTCGTCGCCCCGACACCGACACCGACACCGTCGCGCGGCGGCTCGACGACCACACCGTCTCCCCCGAGCCCCTCACCGACGGTTCCGTCCCCCACGGCCCCGTCTCCGCCCGGTCCGTCCGCCGCCGGCAGCGTTCCCCTGGGCGCGCGGTCACTGGAGTCCGCGGACCGGCCCGGCCTGTTCGTCACGTACGCCGGTGACTTCGCGACGCTCGGCCCGGTCTCCGGGGCGGAGGCCGCGCGGGGAGAGCGACGGACCACCTTCACGGTCCTCACCGGGCTGGCCGACGCGCGGTGCGTCACCTTCCGCGCGGCGGACGGCCGGTACCTCCGCCACCACTACCTGCGGCTGCGCCTGAGCACCGACGACGGCAGCGAACTGTTCCGCGAGGACGCCACCTTCTGCCCGCGCACCGGTGCGGTCGCCGGGTCGGTGACCCTGCACGCGCACAACTACCCCGGATCGGTCCTCCGCCACCGGGACGGTGCCGTCTGGCTCGACGGGTCCGACGGCACCCGGGCCTTCGCCGGCCAGGCCTCCTTCATCGTGCGCGGGGCCTCGGCCACGCGGTGACGGCGTTCATCACGCTTTTTCGCTGAGAGACGTGTCACCGCGCGATCCCGAGCCCGGCGCGACTTTTCCGTTACGAGCCCGCGCCGCCGGAAGTCTCCTCTTCAGTGACGTGTTCCCTGAAGAAAGTTCCTCCCATGACGCAACACATGCACGACCTCCGGACGATCGGTGCGCAGGACCCGCGGAGCGCAGCGTGAAGGGCCGGCACCGGCTCCGTCGGAGCGGCCGGATCGCGGTCACCGGGCTGGCGGCCGCGGCGGTGGTCGCGGGTGTCGTGACGCTCCTGCCCAGTTCCGCGGGTGCCGCGAGCCTGGGGTCCCATGCGGCCCCCACCGGCCGGTACCTGGGCACGGCCGTGGCCGCCGGAAGGCTCGGCGACCCTGCGTACGCCGGGCTCGTGGACCGGGAGTTCACCATGGTCACCCCGGAGAACGAGATGAAGTGGGACGCCGTCGAACCGTCCCGCGGCACCTTCACCTTCGGCCCCGCCGACCGGATCGTCGAGCGTGCCCTGGCACGCGGGCAGCGCGTGCGCGGCCACACCACGGTCTGGCACTCGCAGCTTCCCTCGTGGGTCGGCTCCCTCCGCGACGCGAAGACGCTGCGCAGCGTGACGAACCACCACATCACCACCACCATGTCCCGCTACAAGGGCAGGATCTACGCCTGGGACGTCGTCAACGAGGCGTTCGCCGACGGCGGCAGCGGCGGGCTCCGCGACTCGGTCTTCCGGAAGGTGCTGGGCGACGGCTTCATCGAGGAGGCGTTCCGCACCGCCCGCGCGGCCGACCCCGCCGCCAAGCTCTGCTACAACGACTACAACATCGAGAACTGGTCGGACGCCAAGACCCAGGGCGTCTACCGCCTGGTCAAGGACTTCAAGCAGCGCGGCGTTCCCCTCGACTGCGTGGGGTTCCAGAGCCACTTCGGGGCGGACGGCCCTCCGGCGTCGTTCAGGACCACCCTGGCCAACTTCGCCGCGCTGGGCGTCGACGTCCAGATCACCGAGCTGGACATCGCCCGGGCAGCACCCACCCCCTACGCGAACGCGGTCACCGCCTGCCTGTCCGTGGCCCGGTGCACGGGCATCACGCTGTGGGGCGTCCGCGACGGCGACTCCTGGCGAAGCGGTGAACACCCCCTGCTGTTCGACGGCGAGGGCAAGCCCAAGCCCGCGTACACCGCCGTCATGAACGCCCTCAAGGCCGGCTCCGGCTCCGGCTCCGGCTCCGGCTCCGGGACCGGTCCGGCCAAGCCGGGCGGCGGGACGGGGGAGATCAGGGGAGTGGCGTCCGGACGCTGTGTCGACGTCCCCGGATCCGCCACCAACGGCACCCGGGTGGAACTGCGGGACTGCGCGGGACAGGCCCGGCAGCGGTGGACGTACACCGCTGCCAAGGAGCTGAAGTCCGGCGACGGCAGGTGCCTGGACGCCAGCGGCAGGGGCACCGCCAACGGCACCCCCGTGGTCGTCTGGGACTGCAACGGCGGTACCAACCAGCAGTGGAAGGCCAACCCCGACGGCTCGATCAGCGGCGTCCACTCCGGGCTGTGCCTCGACGCCGTCGGCGCCGCCACCACGAACGGCACCAGGATCCAGCTGTACGCCTGCGTCCCCGTCGGCAACCAGAAGTGGACCGTCCCGAGCGGGACGGGCACCGGGACGTGCGCGCTGCCCGCGACGTACAGGTGGAGCTCGACGGGCGCCCTCGCGCAACCGGCCAACGGCTGGGACGCGGTGAAGGACTTCACCCACGTCACGCTGAACGGCAAGCACCTCGTCTACGCGTCGAGCGCGGCGGGATCCTCGTACGGCTCGATGGCGTTCCGTCCCTTCACGAACTGGTCGGACATGGCCTCGACAGGCCAGGCCCGGATGGGCCGGAACGCGGTGGCGCCCACGCTGTTCTACTTCGCGCCCAAGAAGATCTGGGTGCTGGCGTACCAGTGGGGTGACTGGCCCTTCAGCTACCGCACGTCGAACGACCCCACCGACCCCAACGGCTGGTCCGCCCCGCGGCCCCTGTTCACCGGCAGCGTCCCCCGCACCGAATCCGGCACCGGTCCGATCGACCAGACGCTCATCGCCGACGGCACGAACATGTACCTGTTCTTCGCCGGTGACAACGGCAGGATCTACCGGGCCAGCATGCCGATCGGGAACTTCCCGGGCAGCTTCGGCTCCTCGCACACGACGGTCATGAGCGACAGCGTGAAGAACCTCTTCGAGGCGCCGCAGGTCTACAAGGTCAAGGGCCGGAACCAGTACCTCATGATCGTCGAGGCCCGGGGCGCGAACGAGCGGCGCTACTTCCGTTCGTTCACCGCCACCAGCCTGAACGGCACGTGGACGCCCCAGGCCGCCACCGAGGCCAACCCCTTCGCGGGCAAGGCCAACAGCGGCGCCACCTGGACCGACGACATCAGCCACGGCGACCTGGTCCGCGACAACCCCGACCAGACGATGACCGTCGACCCCTGTCACCTGCAGTTCCTCTACCAGGGCAAGTCCCCGACCGCGGGCGGCCCCTACGACCGTCTGCCCTACCGGCCCGGCCTCCTCACCCTGAAGCGCTGAGCCGCCCGACCCACGGTCGCACAAGGAGAAACACCTCCCCATGAACAAGCCCCCCATGAACAAGCACCCCATGAACGAGCCGGCTACCAGCGACCCGGCTGTGGGCAACCCCGGCCACGGGCGGCGCCGCGGGCGCCACCGCCGTCGGGGGACCGTCGCCGTCCTGCTGCTCGGAGTGCCCGCCACCGTCGTCCCGTACCTCCTGTTCGTGCAGGACGACTCGCGAGCGGCGACGGTGGACAGCGGCGCCTACTACAGGCTGGTCTCCGTGCGCAGCGGCAAGGCGCTGGACGTCAACGCCTTCTCCACGGCCGACGGCACCCGCGTCCAGCAGTGGACCGACCAGAACACCGCCAACCAGCAGTGGAGGCTGCGCCCCACCCGGGACGGCTACTACGAGCTGGTGAACCGCAACAGCGGCAAGGTGCTCGGCATAGCGGGCGGTTCGACCGCCCGGGGAGCCGCCGCCGAGCAGCAGACCGACAGCTCCTCCACCTCCCAGGAGTGGCGGATCGACGAGGTGGGCGGTTCCGGCGCCGTCACCTTCACCTCCCGCGGGAGCGGTCAGGTCCTGGACGTCTCCCGGGGCTCCACGTCCGACGGCGCGGCGGTCATCCAGTACCCCGGCCACGGCACCGCGAACCAGCAGTGGAAGCTGGTGCGGACGGCCTCGGTCCCGGCCGCCGGGACCGGACCGTACACCTGGAAGAACGCCCAGGTGGTCGGCGGCGGTTACGTCACCGGGCTGGTGTTCAACCCCCGTGAGAAGGGCCTGCTGTACGCCCGCACCGACATGGGCGGCGCCTACCGCTGGGACGGCGCGGCCGAGCGGTGGCTGCCGCTGACCGACTGGCTCGGCGAGAAGGACTGGAACCTGCTGGGCGTCGACGCGCTGGCCACCGACCCCGTCGACCCCGACCGGCTCTACCTCGCGACGGGCACCTACACCAACGACTGGGCCGGCAACGGAGCGATCCTGCGCTCCACCGACCGGGGCCGCTCCTTCCGGCGTACGGCTCTGCCGTTCAAGCTGGGCGGCAACGAGGACGGCCGCGGGGCGGGCGAACGGCTCGTGGTCGACCCCTCGGACCACCGCAACCTGCTCCTCGGCACACGGAAGAACGGGCTGTGGCGCAGCACGGACAGCGGTGTGACGTGGCGGCAGGTCTCCTCGTTCCCCGTCAAGGACGGGGCGAGCAGCGGCGGGGGCGTCTCCTTCGTGACGTACGGCCCGGCCGGGAGCGGGACGGTCTACGTCGGCGTCGCCGACAAGGCCACCTCCCTGTACCGCTCGACCGACGGCGGCGCCACCTGGCAGGCCGTCCCCGGTCAGCCCACCGGCCAGTTGCCCCAGCACGGCGTTCTCTCCGGGGACGGCTCGCTGTACCTGACGTACACCGACGCGCTCGGACCCAACGGCGTGACGGCGGGCTCGGTGTGGAAGCACACGCCGGCCGCCGGGGGGTGGAGGAACGTCTCGCCGTCGCGGGGCGGCTACGGGTTCTCCGGCCTGGCCGTCGACCCGCGCAAGCCCTCGACGGTGATGGTCACGACCCTCGACCGCTGGTGGCCCGAGGACGAGATCTACCGGACCACCGACGGCGGCACGACCTGGAAGGCGCTGTCCGGGAGGTCGGAACGGAACGCCTCGGCCGCGCCGTACGTCGGCACCCACACCGGGCACTGGATGACGGCCCTGGCCATCGACCCCTTCGCCTCCGGACACGTGCTGTACGGCACCGGCAACGGCATCTGGCGCAGCAAGGACGCCGACGCCACCGACCGGGGCGGCAGCAGCCACTGGACCGTGGGGGCGCGGGGACTCGAGGAGACCGCGCTGATGGACGCGGTCGCGCCGCCCGGCGGCGCCGCCGTCGTCACGGCCATGGGCGACCAGGGGGGCTTCCGCCACGACGACCTGACCAAGGTGCCCGCCGGGCGGCTGGGCAACCCGGTGATGACCAACAGCACCGACATCGACTTCGCGCAGGCCAAGCCGTCGGTGATGGTCCGCGTCGGGCGCGGCGGCGCCCAGGACGGCGCCTATTCGACCGACGGCGGTATCAGCTGGAACGGTTTCAGGGCGGAGCCGGTCGCCGGGGCCCGGGACGGGCGTGTCGCGCTCGCGGCGGACGGCTCGGCCATCGTCTGGACCGAGGCCGGCCAGGTCCCGTACCGGTCGACGGACAAGGGGGCGAGCTGGTCGAAGGTCGGCGGTCTGGGGACGGACGCCGCGGTCGTGGCGGACCGCTCCTCGGCCAGGACGTTCTACTCGCTGGCCGGCGGCACGCTCCACGCCAGCACCGACGGCGGAGCGACCTTCACGCCCCGGGCCACGAACCTGCCCGCCGACGGCCGGCTCACGGCCGTCCCCGGCGTCGCGGGGGACCTGTGGATCGCCGGCGGCGGCCGGGGGCTGCTGCACTCCACCGACGGCGGCCGCACCTTCACCGCGCTCACCACGGTGAGGTCCGCATCCGCCCTCGGCTACGGCAAGGCCGCACCCGGCGCCTCCTACCAGGCCCTGTACCTGATCGGCACCGTGCGGGACGTCACCGGCGTCTTCCGGTCCACCGACAAGGGCGCCACCTGGCTCCGCGTCAACGACGACGCCCACCAGTGGGGCAGCATCGGCGGCGTCGGCGTCATCACCGGCGACCCCGACACCTTCGGCCGCGTGTACGTCGGCACCAACGGACGCGGACTCCAGTACGGCGACCCGTCCTGACAGCCACGTCGGCCCGGACGCGCGGGTGCGTCCGGGCCGACGTGCCGTGCGGGTCAGCCGGCCAGGTCCGTGATCACCTCGGCGCCGGGGAGGCGGGCCGTGGCCCAGCCCGGCAGGATGAGCTTGCCGCGGCGGCTGCCGCTGCCCACCAGGACGTGCGGGGCCGTGACGACGGCCTCGTCGATCAGCAGGGGCCAGGTGGCGGGGAGGCCGACCGGGGTGATCCCGCCGTACTCCATGCCCGTCTCGCCGACGGCGGTGTCCATGGGGGCGAAGGACACCTTGCGGGCCTCCAGGTGCTTGCGGACCGCCTTGTTGACGTCCACGCGCGTGCCCGCCAGGGCCAGGCATGCGGCCAGGGTGACGGCCCCGCCGCGCTTCGCCGCGACCACCACGCAGTTCGCGGAGAGCTCCGGCGGCACGTCGTAGGTCTCGCAGAACACCGCCGTGTCGGCCTTGTCGGGGTCCGTGTCCACGTACAGCACCGCCTCGGCGGCGTCCCGCGCGTCCCAGGTCTTCAGGGCCCGCGCGACGGGCTCGACGAGCCGGTCGAGGACGTCCAGGGCGGCGAAGGCGGAGGCGAAGGTGCCGAAGGGCGGCTGAAGGGATGCGTTCACAGGAGTGACTCTATGGCCTGTCCGACCCTGATCATGGCCTGTCCGACCCTGATCCGCCGGACAGGCGCGCACCCGCGTCCGAGAACCGGGGCCCGGGCGGAAGTCTCCGTCCGGGCCCCGGCGTTGGCCGTCAGGAGCAGGCGCTCCCGTTGAGCGTGAAGGCCGCGGGGGCCGGGGCCGTGCCCGTGTGACTGCCCTGGACGCCGAAGCTCGCGGTCGCGCCGGGGGCGAGCGTGCGGTTCCAGTCGACGTTGCGGGCGCTGACGGCGGTGCCGGTCTGGGTGACGGTGGCGTTCCACGCGCTGGTGACGCTCTGGCCGGGCGCGTAGGCCCAGGCCAGCTGCCATCCGTCCACGGCGGTGCTACCGGTGTTCTTGACGGTGACGCTGGCCGTGAAGCCGGTGTTCCAGACGTTGGTGGTCGCGTACGTCACCGCGCAGGCGCCCGAGGGAGTGGGGGTGGGCGTCGGGGTCGGGGTGGGAGTGGGAGTGGGGGTCGGGGTCGGCGTCGGCGTCGGCGTCGGGGTGGTGGTGTCGGGGCGCTCGGCGGCGTACGCGGCCATCCAGGCCAGTGGCGCGTTCCAGTTCACCGCCACCTCGTTGGTCGAGTACGAGTCGATGTGGTCGACGTAGCAGGCCGCGGGTGCGCAGCCGCGCAGCCTCGCCTCGGCCACCGGGTCCTGCAGGCCGCTGTTGGGACCGCCCGCGAGGGACCCGGCCGGCGGGTGGGGGAGCGAGGCGTCCAACTGGTGCGCCCAGAAACGGTGGTGCTGGTTCTGCGAGGACGTCTCGCCGTAGCCGGTGACGTAGGACTGGCCCAGGGCGTTGCGGCCGAGGAGGTAGTCCAGGGTCTCCAGGGCCCCCGCGCGGTAGCGCGCGTCGCCCGTCAGTTCGCCCGCGACGGCCATGACGACGGCGTCGTTGGCGACCTCGCCGTTCGAGCCCCAGAAGTAGCCGTCCGCGGGGACGGGAACCGCGTAACCCTGGGCGGACATCCGGGAGAGGAAGACGTCGGCCGCGGCGGTCACGGAGGAGCGGATCCGCGCCGTGTCGGTGGCGGGCAGCCCGGTGGGGACGGTGGCCAGGACGAGCCGCCCGAGCGCGGCGGTGTCCTGCCAGCCGAACCCGTACGCGCTGAACGCGTCGGCGGAGGTGTGCCACGGGGACGACGTGACCGCGTCCCGGTACGCGCTCTCGCCGGTCGCCGCGTACAGCTCGGCGGCGGCCCAGTAGAACTCGTCGGTGACCCGGTTGTCCTCGTAGGCGCCGCCGCCCGTGCTGTCGGTGGCCGGCGCGTACATCGCCGGGTTGGCCTTCGCGGCGGTCCAGGCGCGGCGCGCGGCGGACAGGCAGCGGTCGGCGTAGGCGGAGTCGTACGGCCGGTAGACCCGGGCGCACTGCGCGGCGGCCGCGGCGAGGTTGAGCGTGGCCGCCGTGGACGGGCGGTGCAGTTCGCGCTGCTGGGCGTCCTGGTCGGGGCGGAGCGGCATGCCCGTCCAGGCCGCGTCGTGGATCTTGTGGAAGGCCATGCCGGCGTACGGCTTGCCCTCGGGCACCTGCATCCGCTGGAGGAAGTCGAGCTCCCAGCGCGCCTCGTCGAGGACGTCGGGCACGCCGTTGCCGCGCTCGGGGACGCGCAGGGTGGAGTCCCCGAGGGCCGCTCCCCTGCCCGCCCGCTGGGCCCGCTCGAAGGAGTTCACGAGCAGCCAGGTGGAGAGGCCGCCGTTCACCACGTACTTGCCGTGGTCGCCGGCGTCGTACCAGCCGCCCCTGACGTCCTGGGTGTAGTCGCACACCGTGGCCTGGCACGGCACGGATATGTCCCCCTTGTTGGGGGACACCCCGAGGTGCGCCGCCGGGCGGGCGTAGGCGGGACCGACGAGGGAGGCGTCGATCGCGATGCCGCTGCGCTGGTGGTGGAAGAACGCCATGGAGTCGGAACGCAGGGTGTCGTAGAGGTCCGCGCGGATGTCGAAGGGGACGCTGCTGGTGCCGTCGACGGTCAGGACGTATCCGGTGCCCGCCGCCCGGTGCGCGGAGAAGTCCGCCACCTGGACGGACTGCCCGGAGGGGGCGTCCGCGCCGCGCGGGACGGTCGTGCCGGAGGCGACCAGGGTCCCGGACGCGTCGCGCAGCTGCCAGCCGAGGGCCTGCGCCGCCGTGGTGACGACGCTGGCGCGCTTCGGGCCGTCGGGGAGATAACCGACCTGGTTGACGCGTACGGCGCTGGTCGCCCCCGCCGCGCCCACCGCTGCCGCTGTCGTCGTCGCCGCCGTGGCGGACGCGTCGGCGAGGGCGGGCGCGGCCGCGAGGGCACCGGCGAGGAGGGTGCCGGCAAGGAGGGCGACGGAGAGGCGGGAGGGAGAGGGAGATGGGGAGAGGGACGGGGAGGGTGAGGGGTTGCGGAGTGGCGAGCGCGGGGTGGGGGGCACGTGCGGCTCCTGGGGTGGTGGGCGGGGTGGGGTGTCTCGGCGGGCTCAGCGGTTGAAGGTCAGGCGCGGCGCGGCGTTCCGTGCCAGCGAGTGTGCCTGGTCGGCCCACCAGGCTCCGGCGGGCGGGTCGACGATCCCGTACTCGGGGTCGATCGTGCCGCCGGTGTTGCGCGTGCAGCTGCCGTCGGACTCGCCGGGGACCTTGATCCACAGGTAGGCGTCGACGAGCGGGACGCCGGTGTCGGCGGTCGGGCGCGGGCCCAGGCCGCGGCCGGGCGCGTTGCACCAGATCTCCGGGTCGCCGCTGTACTTGCCGGGCTCCGGGGTCCATGCGCCCAGGCCGTTGCGGCTGGTGTCGACGACGAAGTGGCGCAGCGCGTCGGCCGGCGGCGTGCCCACGCTCTGGTCGAACCAGGCGTCGGTCCAGCGCCAGGTCGTGGGGTCGGCCGAGTCGACCGCGCCGCCCGGGGTGCCGTCGTTGGGCGCGGCGGCGGAGTAGTACTGCGTGGCGCACCAGTCGGTGTGCCCACGGGCCCACTCGGGCCCCTCGGTGGCGTACCACATGCACTTGGAGATCCAGGTGCCGTAGCGCGCGTTGTGGTCGGTGGGGTGGGTGTTGGACACGTTGAGGGCGAAGCCGTCGCTGTCCCGCACACCGGCGTCGAGCAGTCGGCGCGCGATCTCGCCGACGGGCCGCCACTGGACGTTGCCCGCGTCGAGGTAGACGGCGGTACGGCTCCGGGCCTTGAGCGTCCGGACGGCGTACGCGAGGTCGGCGACGCGGGTCGCGGTGAGCTCGCCGGTCGGGTCCACGTCGGGGCCGCAGTCGCCCGGGAGGAGCGCGAGGCCGTCGGGTTCGACCACGACGACGGCCTTGTCGTCGCCGATGCCGGCGGCGAAGGCGTCGATCCACCGCCGGTAGGCGGCGGAGGAGGCGGCGCCGCCGCTGGAGTACTGCGAGCAGTCGCGGCCCGGGACGTTGTACGCGACCAGGACGGGCGTCCGGTTCACGACGCGGGCCTCCCGGACGAGGCCCTTCACCTTGGCGCGGACCTCGTCGGGGGTGCCCTGGGTGAACCACTCGGCCTGGGGCCAGCTCGCGACCCTGGCCATGTTCACGGCGTTCGCGACATCGCCCTTGCCGAGGTCGGTGAGGGCCTGCCTGGCCGCCTTGCTGTCGGGATCGACGTAGAACCTCGTGGCCGGCGTGAGCGGATCGGCGTCGGGCGCGGCGTGGGCCTGTCCCTGCGTCGCGGTGAGGGCCGCGCAGGCCGCGAGCGCCGCGAGGGCGGCCGTCGCACGGCGCCGGAGGGCGCGTGACTTCATGAGGGCTCCTGGTCGGAGGGGTGGGGGGATGAGGAGAACCGGGCGGTGAGGAGGATCGGGCGGTGAGGAGGGTCGGGGGGAGGAGGATCGGGCGATGAGGAGGGTCGGGGGATGAGGAGAACCGGCCGTGGGACTCGGCGAGGAGTCCCGGCCGCACGGCGCGGCCGTCAGTAGCCGTAGATCATCTTGTAGGCGACCTCGGGGAGGAACTGCCCGGCCGTGGACCCGGCCCCGACGCCGCAGTTGCCGTCGGACTCGCCGGGGGCCTTGATCCACAGCAGCATCTCGGCGCCGCCGCCCAGTCGGGTGGGCGTCCCGATGCGGCGGCCCGCCGCGTTGCACCACTCGCCGTTGGCGCCGTTGCCGTTGCGGCTGGTGTCGACGACGAACGGCTTCGTGTAGCCGTAGCGGGCGGCCAGTTCGCCGTTGACGGCGTTGCCGTAGGCGGTGTTCTGGGCGGTGGTGTAGTAGTTGGAGATGTTGAGGGAGAAGCCGTGCGCCTGGCGGAGTCCGGCCTCGTGGAGGCGCTGGGCCATCGTCGCCGCGTTCACCCACCCGGGGTTCCCCGCGTCGAGGTAGACCCAGGTGTTCGGGGCCTGGCGGCCGAACTCGGCGAGGGCGCCGCTGATCATGGTCTGGCGCTCGCGGATCTGGGTCTGGTTCAGGCAGCCGTAGTCCGCGAGGGAGTCCGGTTCGAGGAGGACGACGGCCGGGCGGGAGGCGATCCCGCCGGCGAACTGGGCGATCCAGCTCGCGTACGCGGACGGGGACGAGGCACCGCCCGATGACTGGCCGCCGCAGGAGTCGCGGAGGTAGATGTTGTAGGCGACCATGACGGGCAGCTTGTCGCGGGCGTCCGCCGCCCCGGCGTAAGCGCCCGTCGCGGTGCCGATGGTGCCGCTCCAGGAGCCGAACCAGCGGGCCATGGGCGTGTTGGCGAGGGACGCGTTGACGGCGGGGGCCCGGCCGTCGCCGGGGTTGGCGGCGACCCAGCGCTTCGCACTGGAGTCAGGATCCACGTAGAACCCGCTCGTCAGGGTGGTGGGGTCCGCCGCGTGGGCGGACGGAGCGACGGCGAGTGCCAGCGGCAGCGCGGCGAGGGCTGCGACGAGGGCGCGGATTCTGCGGCGCATGACGGTACCTCGGTTTCCTGACGGCGGACGCGTCGCCCGGTCTCGTCCCGAGCGGGTGACGCGGTGAGGACGTGTGCGGTGGTACGAGGCCACTCCGGCCGCGCAGGAACCCACGACGGCTGCTGGGAGCGCTCCCACTGGAAGCGGTACCAGTCGGCGGTTCATGGGGCCGAGGTGTGGCCGTATCGTGTGGTGCGCCGATCTGCACTGTCAAGTACCGCCACTTAAAGAGCACTTCACAGGAGTGCGGAGAACGTTTACAGTCCTGAAACCGGACGGGACTGGAAGCGCTTCCAGTCTTCCAGGGGAGACGGGCGCGGACCGGGAAGGCGGATCATGGCGCAAGGGGTGTCGCACCGGCAGCCGACCCTCGACGAGGTGGCCGAACGGGCCGGGGTCTCGCGGTCGGTGGCCTCGCGTGCGCTCAACAACGCCCCGCACGTCAGCCGCGCCAAGCGGGAAGCGGTCGAACGGGCCGTCAAGGAGCTGGGATACGTTCCGAATCCGACCGCCCGAGCGCTGGCGACCCGGCAGACCGGCGCGGCCGCCCTGGTCGTCTCGGGGGAGGACCCGTCGATCTTCGCCGACCCGTTCTTCGCCCAGGTGATCGTGGGCGCCTCGGCGGCGCTGGACGAGGCCGACCTGCATCTGATGCTGTGCCTCGCCGCCTCCGACCGGGGGCGCCGGCGCGTGGAGCGACTGCTGCGGTCCAAGGGGGCCGACGGCGTGATGCTGATGGCGCTGCGCGAGGACGATCCCCTGGCCCGCACGGCCGAAGAGGCCGAGATTCCCGTGGTGTTCGGCGGGCGCCCGGTCGGCGTGGACCCCCGGTGGTACGTGGACGTCGACAACCTCGGGGGAGCGCGCGCCGCGACCGAGCACCTGGTCTCGCTCGGCCGGACCCGGGTCGCGACGATCTGCGGCCGGCCGGACACCGAGGTGGGGCGCACCCGTCACCGCGGCTACCGGGACGCCATGCTCGCGGCGGGCCTCGTGCCGTACCCGCCGGAGGCGGGTGACTTCACCGAGCGGAGCGGGGCGGCCGCGATGGCCGAGCTCCTCGCGCGCCACCCGGACCTGGACGGGGTGTTCGCCGCCAGCGACAACATGGCGGCGGGGGCGTTGCGCGCGCTGCGCGAGGCCGGCCGCCGTGTCCCCGAGGACGTCGCCGTGGTCGGTTTCGACGACCTGGCGGTGGCGCGGCTCGCGGAGCCGCCGCTGACCACGGTGCACCAGCCCGTCGAGGGGCTCGGCCGCGAGATGGCGCGCATGCTCGTCGCGCTCCTCGACGGGCGGACCCCGACGCCGCTCATCCTCCCCACGCGACTGGTCCGGCGCGCCAGCGCCTGACGGGCGACCGGGCCGTCCTCCTCCTTCGACCTGCGGTGTCGTCCCGACGATCAGTGTTAACGCTCACAATCACTGCTCGTGGTCGTAGCCTGCGAACTCGCTGTAGCGCATCAAGAACAGGTAACAGCCGTACGAACTCTTGAGTTACGGCTCTGTTAGCGCTCACAATGTGACGCGTTCGCCAGCTGGCCGATCGTCGGGGCCGAGGCATTCCCCTGCCCCCGCCCGATCCCACCCACGCTGCGCGGCCACCCCTTCGCCGGGCCCATCTCCCCCAGGGCTCCGCCAGGTACGACGCACGTCCCCGAGAGGAACCACGACATGGCCCGCAGAACCCTCCGCATCATCGCCGCCGCCGCCCTGGCCGGCAGTGTGTTGACCGCCTGCACCACCGAGCCCGCGGCCTCCGGCACCACCGGCGGCGCCGGAAAGGGCAACTCCGACGGCAAGCTGGTGCTCGGGTTCGCACAGGTGGGCGCCGAGAGCGGCTGGCGCACCGCCAACACCAAGTCCGTTCGCGACGCCGCCGAGAAGGCCGGCATCGAGCTGAAGTTCTCCGACGCGCAGCAGAAGCAGGAGAACCAGATCAAGGCGATCCGCACCTTCATCCAGCAGAAGGTCGACGTCATCGCCTTCTCCCCGGTGGTGGAGTCCGGCTGGGACACCGTCCTGAAGGAGGCCAAGAACGCCGGCATCCCGGTCATCCTCACCGACCGCGCCGTCGACTCCAAGGACACCTCGCTCTACCGCACCTTCCTCGGCTCCGACTTCGTCAAGGAGGGCCAGGAGGCCGGGAAGTGGCTCGTGAAGGAGTACGAGAAGTCCTCCGACACCGTCAACGTCGTCGAGCTCCAGGGCACCACCGGCTCCGCCCCCGCCAACGACCGCAAGGCGGGCTTCGCCGAGGCGATCAAGGGCACCCCCAAGTTCAAGGTCGTCGCCTCCCAGACGGGCGACTTCACCCGCGCCAAGGGCAAGGAGGTCATGCAGGCCTTCCTCAAGTCCCACGAGGACATCGACGTCCTGTACGCGCACAACGACGACATGGCCCTGGGCGCCATCCAGGCCATCGAGGAGGCCGGCAAGAAGCCGGGCACCGACATCAAGGTGATCTCCGTCGACGGCATCAAGGACGCCTTCGTCGCCATGAAGGACAAGAAGATCAACGTGGTCGTCGAGTGCAACCCGCTCCTCGGCGACCAGCTCATGGAGCTCGCCAAGAAGGTCGCGGCCGGCGAGGACGTTCCGCGCCGGGTCGAGACCGAGGAGGGCGTCTTCACGCAGGACCAGGCCGAGGCCGCCCTGCCCAGCCGCCAGTACTGACCCACCGCCCGCACGCACCGGGGGCGGCCTCGCGCCGCCCCCGGACCCTCAGGAGAGGAGGGCGGATGGCAGCCCCACCCACCCCCCGCACACCCACCCCCGGCACACCGGCCTCCACCGGCCGGCCCGTCCTGGAAGCCCGCGGCATCCGCAAGGCCTTCCCCGGCGTCCTCGCCCTCGACGGCGTCGACCTGCGCCTCTTCCCCGGCGAGGTCCACGCGCTGATGGGCGAGAACGGCGCCGGCAAGTCCACCCTCATCAAGGTGCTCACCGGAGTCCACCCGCCGGACGCGGGGACCGTCACCGTCGACGGTGACCAGCGGCGGTTCTCCGAACCCCTGGAGGCCCAGCACGCCGGAATCAGCACGGTCTACCAGGAGGTGAACCTGTGCCCCAACCTCTCCGTCGCCGAGAACATCCTCATCGGCCGTGAGCCCAGGCGCCTGGGACTCGTCCACTGGTCGGCCCTCCACGCGCGCGCGGAGCGGCTCATCACCGAGCTCGAACTCGACCTCGACGTCCGCGCGCCGCTGAGCGCGCACTCGATCGCCGTGCAGCAGCTCGTCGCGATCGTGCGCGCCGTCGACGTCCAGGCCAAGGTCCTCGTCCTCGACGAGCCCACCTCCAGCCTCGACCGCGACGAGGTCGCCCAGCTCTTCACGCTCGTCCGCCGGCTCCGCGACCGGGGCGTCGCGATCCTCTTCGTGACCCACTTCCTCGACCAGGTCTTCGACCTGTGCGACCGCGTCACCGTCCTGCGCAACGGCCGCCTCGAAGGCGAGTACCGGATCGACGAGCTGACGCCCGTCTCCCTCGTCCACCGCATGGTCGGCGGCGAACTCCGCAGCCTGGACGAGCTCGCCGAGACATCCCAGACCGGCACCGCCACCGGCACCGAGCGGACGGACGTCCCCTTCCTGAGCGCCGGCGGACTGGGCAGGGCCGGGTCCATCCAGCCGTACGACCTCGACATCCACCGCGGCGAGGTCATCGGCCTCGCCGGACTCCTCGGCTCGGGACGCACCGAGGCGGCCCGGCTGCTCTTCGGCGCCGACCACGCCGACGAGGGCGAGCTGCGGATCCACGGCGAGCCCACCGCGCTGCGCTCCCCGCGCACCGCCATCGCCCACAAGATCGCCTTCTGCTCCGAGAACCGGAAGGCCGAGGGCCTCATCGGCGAACTCACCGTCCGCGAGAACATCGTGCTCGCCCTCCAGGCCGCGCGCGGCTGGACCAAGCCCCTCTCCCGCGCACGGCAGGACGAGATCGCCGCCCGGTGGATCGAGACCCTCGACATCCGCCCGGCCGCCCCCGAGGCCCAGGTCCGCAACCTCAGCGGCGGCAACCAGCAGAAGGTGCTCCTCGCCCGGTGGCTGCTCACCGACCCCGAGCTGCTCATCCTGGACGAACCCACCCGGGGCATCGACATCGGCGCGAAGACGGAGATCCAGCGCCTGGTGACCCGCCTCGCCGCCGAGGGCACGGCGGTCCTCTACATCTCCGCCGAGATCGAGGAAGTCCTGCGGCTGAGCCACCGGGTCGGCGTCCTGCGCGACCACCGCCTCGTCGCCACCCTTCCCAACGACACGACCCTGACGCCCGACCGCATCCTGGGCACCATCGCCACCGGAGCCACCTCATGACCCCACCTGACACCGGCGCCGGTACGCGCCCGGCCCGGGCGCCCGGCTCCCGGCGGCTCACCGGACACCCGCTGTTCTGGCCCGCCGCCGTCCTCGCCGCCCTGCTGCTCGGAAACGTCGCGCTCACCCACGACTTCCTCGCCGTCCGCGTCCAGAACGGACACCTGTACGGCAGCCTCGTCGACATCCTCCAGTTCGGCGCCCCGCTGATCCTCGTCTCGCTCGGCATGACGCTGGTCATCGCCACCCGGGGCATCGACCTCTCGGTCGGCTCGACGGTCGCCATCGCCGGAGCGCTCGCGTGCGAGCACATCGCCACGGCGGCCGACCCCGGCAGCCTGCCCACCGTCCTCACGGCGATCGTGACCGCGCTCGGCGTCGCCGCCGCGATCGGCCTGCTCAACGGCTTCCTCGTCGCCCGGCTCGGCGTCCAGCCCATCGTCGCCACGCTGGTGCTCATGGTCGCCGGGCGCGGCGTGGCCCAGCTCATCACCGACGGCCAGATCATCAGCGTGTCCAGCCCCGCCTACAAGATGATCGGCGGCGGTTACTGGCTCACGCTTCCCTTCGCCGTCCTGCTCGCCGCCGCGCTCGTCGCCGTGACCTCCCTCGTCACCCGGCGGACCGCGCTCGGCATGCTCATCGAGTCGGTGGGCGGCAACCCGGTCGCCAGCCGTCTCGTCGGCATCCGGGCGTCCGGGCTCCTCGTCACCGTGTACGTCGTCAGCGCCCTGTGCGCCGCGGTGGCCGGCCTGATGATCAGCTCCAACGTGTCCAGCGCCGACGGCAACAACGCGGGCCTCTGGATCGAACTCGACGCGATCCTCGCCGTCGTCGTCGGCGGCACCGCCCTCACCGGCGGCCGGTTCTCCCTCGGCGGCACGGTCCTGGGCGCCCTGATCATCCAGACCCTCTCGACCACGATCTACACCCTCGGCGTTCCGCCGGAGACGACCCTCGTCTTCAAGGCCCTGGTCGTCATCGTCGTCTGTCTCGTCCAGTCGCCCGCGTTCCGCGCGCGGCTCTCCCGCAAGAGCGGCAGCCGCGGTCCGGTCGCACCGGCGCCGGCCCCCGCCGACGTGACGGCCCGCCGGCAGGAGGTCCACCCGTGAGCACCACCCTCAGCTCCCTCGCCAAGCCGCTCCAGCGGTTCTCGGTACGGCACGCCGCCCGCCTCCCGCTCATCGTGACGGCCACCCTGCTGGTCGCGATGTTCTCGGTCGGCTCCCTGAACTACGAAGGCTTCTTCTCCGCGCAGGTCCTGCTCAACGTCCTCATCGACAACGGCTTCCTGCTCGTCGTCGCCATCGGCATGACCTTCGTCATCCTCACCGGCGGCATCGACCTGTCCGTCGGCTCCATGGTGGCCCTGTCCACCATGCTGACGGCCTGGCTCGTCGAACAGAACGGCCTGCCGCTCGCCCTCGCGGTCCCCGTGGTCCTGCTGGTCGGAGCCGGCGGCGGCGCCCTCATGGGCTGGGTCATCCACGCCTTCGAGATCCAGCCGTTCATCGTCACCCTCGCGGGCATGTTCCTCGCCCGCGGCCTCTGCTACATGATCAGCACCGAGTCCATCTCCATCACGGACCCGACGACCACGCGGATCGCGCAGACCCGAGTGCTCCTGCCCGGCGGCCTGTTCGTCTCGCCCGCCGTGATCATCGCCCTCGTGGTCCTTGCCGTCGCCTTCGTCGTCCTGCACCACACCCGCTTCGGCCGCACCGTCTACGCCCTCGGCGGCAACGAGTCCTCGACCCGCCTCATGGGCCTGCCCGTGGGCCGCACCAAGATCGCGGTCTACGCCGTCAGCGGTCTGTGCTCCGCCCTCGGCGGCCTGCTGCTGACCTTCTACATGCTGTCCGGCTACGCCCTGCACGCCGTCGGCATGGAACTCGACGCCATCGCCGCCGCCGTCATCGGCGGGACGCTGCTCACCGGCGGCTCCGGCTTCGTCCTCGGCACCGCGCTGGGCGTGACCGTCCTCGGTCTGATCCAGACCGTCATCAGCTTCCAGGGCACGCTCAGCTCCTGGTGGACCCGGATCGTCATCGGCGGCCTGTTGTTCGTCTTCATCCTCCTCCAGCGCCTCTTCGGCGGAGCCCGTACGGCGGAGTGACCCGCCCCGGCCCACCCCTCACCGCGCCCGGAACGGGGGCAGGGACTCCCTGCCCCCGTT
>NZ_JBFADU010000041.1:0-46327 GCF_040641575.1 Streptomyces sp. NPDC020807 | reverse complement strand
GGGGGGGGGGGGGGGGGGGGGGGGGGGGGGGGGGGGGGGGGGGGCGGGGGGGGGGGGGGGGGGGGGGGGGGGGCGCCTGCGGCGGGCCTTCACCCCACCCCGCCCCTTCCCGAAACCGGGGGCAGGCCCCCGGCCCCCTACGGCCTTCGGCCGGGTCCTCGGACGCCGGGCGGGCTGAGTTTCCCGCCCCGCGGGCGGCAAGCCGACCGCGGGGGAAACCCGGCCCCGCCGGCGTCGGAGGACCCGGGGGCCCGGGGGCGGAGCCCCCAATTCCAGCCCCGCCGGCGCTTGAGGCGCGGGGTTCGGGGCGGAGCCCCGGTTACGGGAAGGGGCGGGGTGGGGAAGGAGCCCCGCAGGGCAACCCGCACCCGCACCCGGCCGGCCACACCCCACCGGCTTCCGACCCCGTACCCCTGGCGCTACTCCTGCTTCTTGCGCCGCGTACCGAAGACGATCTCGTCCCAGCTGGGAACCGCCGCCCGCCGCCCCGGCCGTACCCCGTCCGCCTCGGCCTGCCGGTCCGTCGCCCCGTGCAGCCGGTCCCGGTGACCGGACACCGCCCGCGGCATCAGCACATCGGCGTACGCCGCCCCCGCCCCCGCCGAAGCGGCCGGCGCCGGCGGCTCCTCCACCTCGGCCTCGTCGGTCGGCTCCGTCTCCGGAGCCTCGGGGACGACCATGTCGCCGCGGAAGCTCGGCACGGCCTCCAGGAGGCTCGTGAGCGAGTCCCGTTCCTCCTCCGGTTCCGGGGAGGGCGCCGGCGCGGGGGCCAGACGGTCGAGCTGGCGGTCGAGGGCCCGGTCGAGCGGCCTGTCCCGGGGCAGCCGGGCGATCCGCGGCACGAACGGGAAGCTCGGCTCCGGCGACGCGGCGATCGTGTCGTCGGTCTCGCCGATCAGCGCCCGCGCCTCGTCGTCCACGGCCTGCACGAGCCGGCGGGGCGGGTCGTACGTCCAGCTGGCGGTGTGGACCTCGCCCGCGACGCGATAGACGAGCAGCACCTCCCAGGTGCCGTCGTCGCGCCGCCAGGAGTCCCACTGCACGGTGTCCTTGTCGGCGCCGCGCAGCAGCAGCCGTTCCTGCACGGCCTCGCCGAGCGGGGGGCCGCTGTTCTCCCCGGGCCTGCGGACGGAGGTCTTGCGGGCCCGCTCGGCCATGAAGGCGCGCTCCGCGAGCACGGGACCCTCGAAGCGGCGGACGCGGTCGACGGGGATGCCGGCGAGCTGGGCGACCTCCTCGGCGGAGGCACCGGCTCGTATCCGCGCCTGGATGTCACGGGGGCGGAGGTGGCTCTCGACCTCGATCTCGATCTGTCCGAGGCGCGCGCGGTCGTTGCGCACGGCGGCGCGGAGCCGCTCGTCGATCGGAAGTGTGTACTCCGTGCTGTCAGCAGCCTTGAGCACCAGTCGTGTGCCGTCGTTGGAGACGGCCACGACACGCAGTTCGGGCATGGGGACCTCCCGGGTGGTGCCTGCCGACGTCACGTGCGTCGCTGCTTCCGCTAGTCGAGTGTGGCCTGCCCGGGTGCAGCCTGCCACTACCTTGCCGAGTTGCCCGGCGTGTCGGGCATGGACCCTGGGGCGCCGTTATGGCACGGTTACCAGTTCGCCACTCAGAGTGACCGAAGGTCACGCTGTGCGACGGGTTCCCGCGCGCTGCCGTGGCGCCGCCGGTTCGAGCGCCGTGTTCGGCCCCCTCCCCGATCCCGGGCACCCGTGAGGGCGTCCGGACCCAGGGTTCGCCAATGTACTCCATTCGGGCCACTTGGGTGGACCGGCGCGCCGCCCAACTTCTCGGGCGGTACGGGAGTTGAGTCTCCGCGATCTTGGCCCTCGCGTGTCCCTCTTCACAGAACCGGCGGAAGCGGAACTATTCCCTTCGCCCATTTGTCCCTTCTGTGTGCAAGGCGAACGGATGAACCATCAGGGGTTGGCGATGCGGCACACGCCGGAGACCGGCACGGGGACCGTCACGGAGCACGGCGCGGTACCCGTCACGGAGGACGACGACACGAAGGGAGGCGACGGGGGCAGGAGAAGGATCGACCTGAGCGTGGCCCAGGTCTCGGGCAGTGCCGTGGCCGCGGTCATCGCCGCCAAGCTCGCCTCCAGCCTCGGCGTGTACGGCACGATCCTCGGCGCCGGCGTGATCAGCGTCATCGCCACCTGCGGGGGCCCGCTCTTCCAGTACTTCTTCAAGCGCACCGGCGAGCAGATGCGGGACGCGACCGCCGCCGCCAAGCCGAAGGCCCGTCAGGTGCCGCTCCCGGCCGCACGCCAGGAGCAGGGCGGCGACCGGCACACGATGATGCTCGGGACGGTCTCCTACGCCGTCCCGGACGGCTCGCACCCGTACGACGAGGCGTTCGGCGAGGCGACCACCCACGGCAGGAGCGTGCGCGGCTGGAAGCGGTGGAAGCGCCCGGTCGTCGCGGCCGCGCTCGTCTTCGGCGTCACGATGGGCGGCATCACCGCGTACGAGCTGGTCGCGGGCAAGGACTTCAGCGGCACCCGGGGGACCACGACCTTCGGCTCGGTGGTCCGGGGCGAGGGCGATTCCGGGAAGCGGACGCCCGACGGGGGCGAGAGCCCCGCTCCCGCGACCTCCGAGGGGCAGGAGCAGGGCGAGGAGCGGAAGCAGGGCGACGGGACCGGGACCCGGGACCCGGAGAAGAGCGGCTCCTCGGACTCCTCCGACGGCGGCTCGACGACGGCGCCCACGCCGACGCCGAGCGGCGACCCGACGACGGGGCCGACGACGGGGCCGACGACCGACCCGACCACCGGTCCGACGACGGAGCCCACCACGGAGCCCACGACGGAGCCCACCACGGAGCCGACGACCGGGCCGACCGAGGGGCCGGCCAAGGAGCCGACGCAGGCCCCGAGCACCGGCGTCGCCGAGCCGCCGGCCCAGGCCCCGACCCCGGCGACGGCCGGCGCGGGCACGGGCGGCGGCACCGAGTGACCCTCAGCCGGCCGACCCTCGGCCGAGCGGCCGTCAGCCGACCGACCCTCAGCCGAGCGGCCGTCAGTCGCCGAGCACCCGCCGGAGGTAGTCGTTCGCGAACCGCCGGTCCGGGTCGAGCCGGTCGCGCAGCGCCGTGAACTCGGCGAAGCGCGGGTAGGCCTCGGCGAAGTAGGCGGCGTCACGGGTGTGGACCTTGCCCCAGTGGGGGCGCCCCCCGTGCGCCGTCATGATGCGCTCCACCGCCGTGAAGTAGGCCTGGTGGGGCGTGCCCTTGTAGAGGTGGACGGCGATGTACACCGTCTCGCGCCCCGAGGCCGTGGACAGCGCGATGTCGTCGGCGGGCGCGGTGCGCACCTCCACGGGGAAGCTCACCTTGAGCGGCGAGCGCTCCACCATCGCCTTGAGCTCCCGCAGCGCGTCGACGGCGGCCCCGCGCGGCAGCGCGTACTCCATCTCCAGGAAGCGGACCCGGCGCGGCGAGGTGAAGACCTTGTACGGGATGTCGGTGTACGTGCGGGCCGACAGGGCCCGGCTGGAGACCTTGGCGATCGAGGGGATGAACGGCGGCACGGCCCTGCCCAGTGAGCAGGCCACCTGGAAGATCCCGTTGGAGAGGAGCTCGTCCTCGATCCAGCCGCTGACCTTCCCGGGCGGGGCGGCGGGGCCCGCGCTCCGGTTGTTGCGCTTGGTGTTGCAGTTGTCCGTGTGGGGGAACCAGTAGAACTCGAAGTGCTCGTTCTCGGCGTGGAGCGCGTCGAAGTCCGAGACGACCCGGTCGAAGGTCATCGGCTCCTCGCGCGCGGTGAGCAGGAAGACCGGCTCCACGGCGAAGGTGATCGCCGTGACGACGCCGAGCGCGCCCAGGCCGATCCGGGCCGCCGCGAAGACCTCGGGGTTCTCCTTCTCGGAGCAGACGAGGAGCTGTCCTTCGGCGGTCACGAGCTCCAGCTCGCGGATCTGCGCGGCGATCGAGGCCGAGTCGCGGCCCGTGCCGTGCGTGCCGGTCGAGGTGGCCCCCGCGACGGTCTGCTCCATGATGTCGCCCATGTTCGTGAGCGACAGGCCCTCCCGGGCCAGCGCCACGTTGAGCCGCTTCAACGGGGTGCCCGACTCGACCGTGACCGTCATGGCCGCGCGGTCGATCCGCCGGATCCCGGTCAGCAGGTGCGGCCGGACGAGGACGCCGTCCGTGGCCGCGATCGAGGTGAAGGAGTGCCCGGTGCCGACCGTCTTCACCCGGAGCCCGTCCTCGGCCGCCCGGCGTATGACCTCGGCGAGCTCCTCGGCCGAGGCCGGGCTCGCCTCCCGTACGGGACGGGAGGTGACGTTCCCCGCCCAGTTACGCCACGGGCTGTTCGCCGTCCCGCTGCTCGCCGACCCCGCTGCCGTCGTACCGCTCGTCCCGCTCACGCTGCCCCTCCCGGTTGGTCTCCGGCCTGCGCAGCCGGCGGTGTCCGAGGAGACCCACCACGACCGCGAGCGCGCCCGAGACGACGGGCACCACGTACCCCGCCTCGGCCCCGGACGCGTCGACCACCCAGCCGGCGGCCGAGGAGCCGAGCGCCACGCCGATCGCGAGCCCGGTACCCGTCCAGGTCATGCCCTCGGTCAGCTTGGTGCGCGGTACGTGCGCTTCGACGAGGGCCATCGTGGTCACCATCGTCGGTGCGATGGACAGGCCCGCGACAAAGAGCGCCACGGCCAGCAACGGCAGGTTCCCGGCCAGTAGGAGGGGGATCATACTCACGGCCATGGCGCAAACGCCCAGCAGCCAGCGGCGGGACGGCTCGCCCTTGAGGTGCAGGAGTCCGAAGACGGCGCCGGCGAGGCAGGAGCCGAGCGCGTAGACGGCGAGGACGAGACTGGCGGCGGCCTTGTGGCCCCGCTCGTCCGCGAAGGCGACGGTCACGACGTCCACCGAGCCGAAGATCGCACCGGTCGCGACGAAGGCGAGGGTGAGGATCTGGAGGCCGCGGGAGCGGAGCGCGGAGGCACTCTTCTCGCCGTGCTCCTGCGGGTGCGGAGCGGGCTCCGTCGCGCGCTGGGAGGTCAGCCAGAAGACGCCGACGGCGAGGAACATCCCGGCGAAGAGCGGACCGGCCTCGGGGAACCAGGCCGTCGACAGGCCGATGGAGAGGATCGGGCCGAAGATGAAGCACACCTCGTCGACGATCGACTCCCAGCTGTAGGCGGTGTGCAGCCGCCGCTCGTCGCCCCGGTAGAGGGCCGCCCAGCGGGACCGGGTCATCGCCCCGATGCTGGGCACGCAGCCGATGGCCGCCGTGAAGACGAAGTACGTCCAGTCCGGCGCGTCCTGCTGCACGCACAGCAGGAGCCCGGCGGCGGCCACGAGCGAGACGAGGGTGAACGGCCGCAGCACCTTGCGCTGGCCGTGGCGGTCGACGAGGCGCGAGACGAGCGGGCCGAGGACGGCGGCGGACATCGCGAGCGTGGCCGAGAGGGCGCCGGCGAGTCCGTACCGGCCGGTGACCTGGGAGATCATCGTGACGACGCCGATGCCCATCATGGACAACGGCATGCGGCCGAGGAATCCGGCGACGGAGAACGCGGTGGTTCCGGGCGCGTTGAAGATCGCGCGGTAGGGGCTGGGCAAGAGGTTCTCCGGGCAGGTGACGTGGCGGGGGGCACGTGTAATTAACAGCTAAAGCCTACGGTGTTGAAGTCGATAGGTCATCCCCCTTTTTCCGGACGCCGCGGCACGGGCCGGTCACCGGCGGACCGTGATCCGCGCCGCCTCCCGCGAGTGGGAGGATCGGGCCATGTCCGATCAGCACGATCCCGCCCCGTACGACGCCCTGCTGCTGCTCTCCTTCGGCGGCCCCGAGGGTCCGGACGACGTGGTCCCGTTCCTGGAGAACGTGACGCGCGGCCGCGGCATCCCGAAGGAACGGCTGAAGGAAGTGGGGCAGCACTACTTCCTCTTCGGCGGCGTCTCCCCGATCAACGACCAGAACCGCGCGCTGCTCGACGCGCTCCGCACGGACTTCGCGGACGCCGGCCTCCGCCTCCCCGTCCACTGGGGCAACCGGAACTGGGCGCCGTACCTCACCGACACCCTCCGCGAGATGATCACCGACGGCCGACGCCACATCGCCGTCCTCACCACCAGCGCGTACGCCTCCTACTCGGGCTGCCGCCAGTACCGAGAGAACCTCGCCGACGCGCTCGCCACCCTGGAAGCGGAAGGGCTTCCGCTGCCCCGCGTCGACAAGCTCCGGCACTACTTCAACCACCCCGGCTTCGTCGAACCCATGATCGAGGGCGTACTCGCCTCCCTCGCCGACCTCGACCCGGCCGAACGCGAGGGCGCCCACCTCGCCTTCACCACCCACTCCATCCCCGACTCCGCCGCCGACAGCTCGGGGCCGGTCGCCGAGCACGGCGAGGGCGGGGCGTACGTGCGCCAGCACCTCGACGTCGCGGAGACGATCGTCGAGGCCGTCCGCGAGCGCACCGGCGTCGCGTACCCCTGGAAACTCGTCTACCAGTCCCGCAGCGGCGCCCCGCACATCCCGTGGCTCGAACCCGACATCTGCGACCACCTGGAGGAGCTGCACGGCGCCGGGGCCACCGCCGCCGTGATGGTCCCCATCGGCTTCGTCTCCGACCACATGGAGGTCCTGTACGACCTCGACACGGAGGCCACCGCCAAGGCCGCCGAGCTCGGCCTGCCCGTCCGCCGCTCCGCGACCGTCGGCGCCGACCCGCGCTTCGCCGCCGCCGTCCGCGAGCTCCTCCTGGAGCGCGCGGCCAACGAGCGGGGGACCCGGGTGGAGCGCTGCGCCCTCGGGGCCCTCGGACCCTCGCACGACCTGTGCCCGATCGGCTGCTGCCCGGCCAGGGCGGAACGGCCCGCCGCGGCCGGCGCCGACAGCCCGTACGCGTGAAGGAGCCCCGCGTGACCGACCCCCTGCTCGCAGAGCTGCTCGACCTCGCCCTGGAGGCCGCCCGGCGGGCCGGAGCGCTGCTGCGCGACGGCCGCCCCGACGACCTCGCCGTGGCCACGACCAAGTCGAGCCCCATCGACGTCGTCACCGAGATGGACATCGCCGCCGAGAAGCTGATCACCGGCTTCCTCGCCGAACACCGCCCGCAGGACGGCTTCCTCGGCGAGGAGGGCGCCTCCAGCCCCGGCACCAGCGGGATCCGCTGGGTCATCGACCCCCTCGACGGCACGGTGAACTACCTCTACGGCCTTCCCACCTGGGCCGTCTCCATCGCCGCCGAGCGTGACGGCGAGACCGTCGTCGGCGTCGTCGACGCCCCCATGCGGGGCGAGACCTACCGCGCGGTCCTCGGCGGAGGCGCGTACGCGGGGGAGCGGCGGCTCGCCGTGCGGCAGCCCTCGCCGCCGCTCGACCAGGCCCTCGTGGGGACCGGCTTCGGGTACGTCCAGGCCCGCCGCGCCCACCAGGCGGACGTGGCCCAGCGGGTCGTCCCGCTCGTCCGTGACATCCGGAGGGGCGGCTCGGCGGCCATCGACCTGTGCGACGTCGCCGCAGGCCGCCTCGACGCCTACTACGAGCGCGGACTCAACCCCTGGGACCTGGCCGCCGGAGCCCTCATCGCCCGCGAGGCGGGCGCGCTGACCGGCGGACGCCCCGGACAGCCCGAGTCGGGCGAGCTGACCCTGGCGGCCTCACCGGGCCTCTTCCCGCCCGTCCAGGAGCTCCTGGAGGAGCTCGGCGCCTGGCACGACTAGGACCTGGTCCGCCGGGGAGGCCCTGGGGCCTCCCCGCCGGGCAGGCCCTGGGCGCGACCGGGTGCCCCGGTCGTGCGGGGCGCCCGGTCGCGCAAGCCGACGAGCCCCGGAGCCGCCTGCAGGCTCCGGGGCTCGTCGTACGCGGACGGGGTCAGGCTCCCGCGCAGGCGCCTGGTACCGCGATCTGGACGCCGTGCTCGGCGGCCAGGCGGTGCAGGTCCTCCAGCTCCGCCTGCTCGACGTCCGCGAGGAAGTCGTCGCCCGTCTCACGAGCGCGCGTGAGGTCGGTCTGGGCGGCCTTGATCCGGTGCAGCAGTCCTGCGGTGAAAGCGTCCATCGTGCGCCCCCTCGTCGTGGGTCAGGTGGCACGGGGTGTGCCGGGGGTGGGTGGATCACACACGGGAGCCTCTGCGTGACAGAGGACGGTATGCGGCGCGCCGCATACAGGCGTGATCTCGGGGTGTGCAGACGTCCTCCCCACCCCGTTCCTCACAGAAACCTCAACTGGCCCGTGAATCAGGTGAATTCTTTGGCGGCCCCGCCCGCCGCCCCTTCCCGGGGCCCCCGCGCAGGGCCGTCTTACAGCCGGTTTACGCGCGTTCGGGGCAGGATGGACACGCACAGTCAGTGCTCAGGCTTTCGACCGGTCCCCCACGGACCGGGGCTCAAGGGAAGGACTACGACGTGCGCGTACTCGTCGTCGAGGACGAGCAGCTGCTCGCCGATGCGGTGGCCACCGGACTGCGCCGGGAGGCCATGGCCGTCGACGTCGTGTACGACGGCGCGGCGGCCCTGGAGCGCGTCGGGGTGAACGACTACGACGTCGTCGTCCTCGACCGCGACCTGCCCCTGGTCCACGGGGACGACGTCTGCCGCAAGATCGTCGAGCTCGGCATGCCCACGCGCGTGCTGATGCTGACCGCCTCCGGCGACGTCAGCGACCGCGTCGAGGGCCTGGAGCTCGGCGCCGACGACTACCTCCCCAAGCCCTTCGCCTTCACCGAGCTCACCGCGCGCGTGCGCGCCCTCGGCCGGCGCACCACCGTGCCGCTCCCGCCCGTCCTGGAGCGCGCGGGCATCAAGCTCGACCCGAACCGTCGCGAGGTCTTCCGCGAGGGCAAGGAGGTCCAGCTCGCGCCGAAGGAGTTCGCCGTCCTGGAGGTCCTCATGCGCAGCGAGGGCGCCGTCGTCTCGGCCGAGCAGCTCCTGGAGAAGGCCTGGGACGAGAACACCGACCCGTTCACCAACGTCGTCCGCGTCACCGTCATGACCCTGCGCCGCAAGCTCGGCGAGCCCCCGGTCATCGTCACCGTGCCCGGCTCCGGGTACCGGATCTGACCCCGATGCCCACGACCCCGCCGCACCCCCAGGCGCCCCCGAAACCGACCTGGGACCCCCGGGACCCGGTCAGGCCGCTGCTGCGCCCGACCATCCGCATACGGCTCACGCTGCTGTACGGCGGCATGTTCCTGATCGCCGGCATCCTGCTGCTCTCGATCATCTACCTCTTCACGGCGCAGACGCTGGGGGAGAGCGCGGCCCACCTGCCGTTCAAGATCGTCGAGGGCAAGGTGCAGCCCACCACCTCCTGGTGCGAGCTGCCCGTCCAGGGCACCGGCGAGCAGTTCAACGACGCCGTCTCGGTCTGTCTGCGCTACCAGAGCGACCAGGCCCTGGAAGACCTCCTCCGCCGCTCGCTCTTCGCCCTGCTCGGCCTCAGCATCATCGCCTTCGCCTTCGGCTACGCCATGGCGGGCCGCGTGCTCTCGCCGCTCGGCCGGATCACCCGGACCGCCCGCCAGGTGGCCGGCTCCGACCTGGCCCGCCGCATCGAGCTGGACGGCCCGGACGACGAGCTCAAGGAGCTCGCCGACACCTTCGACGAGATGCTGGACCGCCTGGAGCGCGCCTTCACCGCCCAGCAGCGCTTCGTCGCCAACGCCTCGCACGAGCTCCGCACCCCGCTCGCGATCAACCGCACCCTCCTGGAGGTCCACCTCTCGGACCCCGGGGCGCCGGTCGAGCTCCAGCAGCTCGGCAAGACCCTGCTCGCCACCAACGAGCGCAGCGAGCAGCTCGTGGAGGGCCTGCTGCTGCTCGCCCGCAGCGACAACCAGATCGTCGAGCGCAAGCCCGTCGACCTCGCTGAGGTCGCGTCCCGGGCGATCGACCAGACGCACGCCGAGGCCGTGGCCAAGGGCGTCGAGATCCGGGGCGAGCGCGCGCCCGCCGTCGTCAAGGGCAACGGCGTCCTGCTCGAACGGATCGCCCTGAACCTCCTCCAGAACGCCGTCCGGTACAACGTGCCGGAGGAGGGCTGGGTCTCGGTCAGCACCGAGGTCAGGGACGGTCAGGCGGTGCTCCTCGTGTCGAACACGGGACCGGTGGTCCCCGCGTACGAGATCGACAACCTCTTCGAGCCGTTCCGGCGGCTCCGCCAGGAGCGCACGGGCAGCGACAAGGGTGTCGGCCTCGGCCTGTCGATCGCCAGATCCGTGGCCCGCGCCCACGGCGGCCGTATCATCGCGGAGCCCCGCGAGGGCGGCGGTCTCGTGATGCGCGTCACTCTGCCGATCTGACACACTGCACGAGCCGACCGGTTCCGTTCGCTTTGCGCGGAATTCCGGGGCCCCGATCCTGAGATTCCCGTGTGTGATCGATCACAGGAGCGGGTGTCCGGATCTCCACTCTCCGTGACCGGGAAATCCCTCGGAAAACCTGGAAAAGTCCGGGTTTCCGGGGCCCTGGTTGACGGGAAGTACACGGGGTGGCACCCGCGAGGAGTGCCCCGCGGACCGTGTACGGTCCGGTTCGCCACCCGAAGCCGAGCACTCGCGAGAGGGCACGACGGGTGTCGATTGAGTAACAGACCTTGATGTGAGGCAAAATCTCCGCCTCAGGTCGGGCACAAGTCCGACCTCTCACGCGTTACGTGCGCTGAGACACCCGCAACTACCCAGAGGGGGAGAGCGACATGGCAACGGATTACGACACCCCACGCAAGACCGACGACGACGTCGACTCGGACAGCCTTGAGGAACTGAAGGCCCGCCGGAACGACAAGTCGACCTCGACGGTCGACGTCGACGAGTTCGAGGCCGCCGAAGGCCTGGAGCTCCCGGGCGCCGACCTCTCGAACGAGGAGCTGGCCGTCCGGGTCCTGCCCAAGCAGGCCGACGAGTTCACCTGCATGAGCTGCTTCCTCGTGCACCACCGCAGCCAGCTGGCCCGCGAGAAGAACGGTCAGCCGATCTGCCGCGACTGCGACTAGGCAGTCCGGCCGTGGCAGGCAGCGACACACCGTCCCGGAAGCGGCGTCTGCGGCTTCCCGGGAGCTCGGAGACGCGCAAGGGCGGCAAGAGCCCGGCAGAGGGCGCCCAGGAGGCCCCTGACGCCGTGCGGGCCGCCCCTCTGCCCTCCCTCGGCGCACGTGACGACGAGCGGGGCCCCTCGGCCTCGCTCGAAGCGGTCGTCGCCGACATCGAGGCGGCCACCGGGACACAGCTCCCCGCCGAGCGTGACGAGCCCACGGGCGAGTCCACCGACGTGGCGCGCCAGGGGCGCTTCGGCGCCGTCAAGCGGCTGGCCAACCCCGCACGGGCCCAGCTGGACAAGATCAGGATCGACACCGAGCGGATCGAGGCCGTCCGGCGTGGCGTGACGCGCGGCGTCAGGGACGGCATGCGGCGCGGCGGCGACGGGGCCAAGGCCGGCATCGGCTACCTGGCCGACCGGCTCATCGACCTCGCCCCGCGGATCCCCGTCCGCGACCTGGCGACCCTGCGCAAGCAGTTCCCGGGGCTCGGCCCCGAGGAGATCGCCGACAAACTCGTCGCCGGCGCGGCGAACGCCAGCTCGACCGTGGGCGCGGGCGTCGGAGCCGCCGCCATGCTTCCCGTACCGCCGGCCATGCCGGCCGAACTGGCGGCCGAGATCACCGGCGTCGCCGCGGTGGAACTCAAACTCGTCGCCGAACTGCACGAGGTGTACGGGCTGCGCCCCCCGGGCCGCATCACCCAGCGCTCGACGGCCTACCTGACCTCGTGGTCCGAGGAGCGCGGCATCGACCCCACCAAGCCCACCACGGTCAACGCGGCCCTCGGCGGGCAGCTCAAGCGCGAACTGCGCCAGCAGATCATGAAGCGCATGGTGCGCAACATGCCGAACCTCATGCCCTTCATGATCGGCGCCGCCGTCGGCGCGGTCATGAACCGGCGCGACACCAAGAAACTCGCGGCGCACATCCGCAAGGACCTCCGCGCCCGCCAGGTCCCCTGGGACGCCCTCAAGGCGCTGCCCCCGCTGGAGCAGCCCGAGAACCCCGCGACCCGCGAGGAACTGGGCCTCTGACCCGCGAGGAACCGGGCCTCTGAGAGGCCCGTCCCCGGGGGTGTTCGTGGGACCCCCGGGCCCGGCCCGCCGGACCTCCACCCGCCGGGCCTCCGCTCGTCGGACGCCAGGCTGTCAGAACCCCGCCCGTCGGACCTCCACCCGCCGGGCCTCCGCTCGTCAGACCTCCGCGCGCGCGGCCTCCACGGCCGCCGCCAGGGCCTCGGGCTCGCGGGTCGAGAGGTACACGTACGGGGTCGGGTCGGCCGGGTCCGTGACCTCGATCCGCACCGCGCGCGGCACGTAGCTGCGCATCAGCATGAAGGCGCGCGGGTCGGCCTTGTGCGTGCGCCAGGCGCGCGCCTCCTCCGCGTCCAGCGCCTCGGGCGCCCCCAGCGCCGTGACCGGGATCCGCGCGTCGCCCGCCACGAGCGAGCCCGCCACCACCCGGATGCGGGCGGAGCCGTACGAGGACACGGCCGCGCCCGCGAGGACCGCGGCGCCGATCAGGCCGCCGAGCATCGGCACCGTACCCAGCGGGAACATGATCAGCCCGCCGGACAGCCCGAGCAGGCCCGTGATCAGCCACCACGAGCGGGGCGCCGTCAGTCGCTCGTCGTGGCGCGGCGCGGCCGGCGTCGCGGACGAGGGCTCGGAGGAGGGAGCGGGGGACGAGGCGGAAGGCTGCATGAGTCCAAGCTTGGCACGGCGCGACGAGGACCTTTCCGGCGGATCGGGGTCGGACCGGTCGCGGGGTCCGGTGCGGTGCACCGCGAGGCGCCGGAGCGTCTCGCACGGGGTCTCCCCTGCTCCAGCGAAGCCGAGAGCCCGGGGAAGGAGCTGTCGGGGCGTTTCGGCGACGCCGCGAGGTGCCGTGCCGGACCCCGCGCCCCCGGCCCCGATCCGCCGGACAGGTCCTCCGGCCTTCCGCGCGGGTAAGGTCTGCGCCTGTGACCGCAACATCTCCCGCCCTCACCCCGCCGCCCTCGGCCATACCGCCGGTACGCCATCCCGATGCCCCGGCCCCCGGCGAACTGCTCGGTTCGCACTACGAGCACTGCTTCGGGTGCGGCGGCGGACAGTCCCACGGCCTGCACCTGGAGGCCAGGGCGGGCGAGGGCGTGACCGTCACCGCCGAGTTCACCGTGACCCCCGACCACCAGGGCGCTCCCGGTCTCGCGCACGGCGGCGTGCTCGCCACCGCGCTCGACGAGACCATCGGCTCCCTGAACTGGCTGCTGCGGGTCATCGCCGTGACCGGACGCCTGGAGACCGACTTCGCCCGGCCCGTCCCGGTCGGCACCGTCCTCCATCTGGAGGCCGAGGTCACCGCCGTCCACGGCCGCAAGATCTTCTCGACCGCCGTCGGCCGGATCGGCGGGCCCGACGGCCCCGTCGCCGTCCGCGCCGACGCCCTCTTCATCGAGGTCAAGGTCGACCACTTCATCGACAACGGCCGGCCGGAGGAGATCCAGGCCGCCATGTCCGACCCCGACCAGGTCCGGCGCGCCCGCGCCTTCGAGGTGAACCCCTGATGCGCAACCCTGTCGACGTACTCATCCGGCGAGTGGACCCGGAGGTGCCGATCCCCGCGTACGGGCACCCCGGCGACGCGGGCGCCGACCTCGTCACCACCGAGGCGGCCGTCCTCGCCCCCGGCGAGCGCGCGGTGCTGCCCACCGGCGTCTCCATCGCGCTGCCCGACGGCTACGCGGCCTTCGTGCACCCGCGCTCGGGTCTCGCCGCCCGGTGCGGAGTCGCCCTCGTGAATGCCCCGGGGACGGTGGATGCCGGGTACCGTGGAGAGATCAAAGTGATCGTGGTCAATCTCGACCCGCGCGAGAGCGTGCGGTTCGAGCGGTTCGACCGGATTGCCCAACTGGTCGTCCAGCAGGTCGAGAAAGTGCGCTTCCACGAGGTGGAAGAGCTTCCCGGCTCGGCACGGGCCGAGGGGGGCTTCGGGTCCACCGGCGGCCATGCCGCCGTGGACGGCGGGGCGGGTGGGAATCGATACGCTTCGGTCGTATCCGACCGGGAAGGACAGTGACGTGTTCGGACGTCGCAAGAAGAGCGGTGCCGCCGAGGACGTGGCGGGCGCGGACGAGCAGGTCGTCGACGAGGTCGGCACCGACGAGGAGGCGGAGGCGCCGCGTCGCGTGAACCTTCCGCCGGCGCCCCGGCCCGACGGACCGTGGGACATCTCCGAGGTGAGCGAGCCCGAGGAGGGCCGCGTCGACCTCGGCGGCATCTACGTCCCCGGAGTCGAGGGCATGGAGCTGCGGGTCGAGGTGGCCGGTGACGCGATCGTCGCCGCCACCGTCGTCCTGCGCGACAGCGCCGTCCAGCTCCAGGCCTTCGCCGCCCCCAAGAAGGAGGGCATCTGGGGCGAGGTCCGTGACGAGATCGCCACGGGCATCGTCCAGCAGGGCGGGGCCATCGACGAGGTCGAGGGCCCCCTCGGCTGGGAGCTGCGCGCGCAGGTCCCGGTCCAGCTGCCGGACGGCAACCGCGGCGTGCAGCTCGTGCGCTTCGTCGGCGTCGACGGCCCGCGCTGGTTCCTGCGCGGAGTGATCTCCGGCCAGGGCGCGGTGCAGCCGGAGGCCGCCGGCGTCCTGGAGCAGATCGTGCGGGACACCGTGGTCGTCCGCGGCGAGGGCCCGATGGCCCCGCGCGACCCGATCGTCCTCAAGCTGCCGAACGACGCGCAGATGGTGCCGGACGGCGTGCAGCAGGAGGAGCAGGCGAGCTCGCGCTTCTCCGGCGGCATGGGCCAGCTCCAGCGCGGTCCGGAGATCTCCGAGATCCGCTGAGCCGCGACCGCGGGACCGACGGTGGGCCGTTCCCCGTACGACACGTACGGGGAACGGCCCACCGGCCGTTTCCGGGATCCTCGCCCCACCGTGCCCGCCCTCCGTCCCCGCCCGGCTCTGGCCAGCCGCCCGGGGCGCGGACCATACTGGCGGGCGCACATGTTCGAAGAGGGGGAGCACAGGGTGAGTGAGAGCAGCACGCGGTCCGCGGTCGCCGTCGCCGAGGACCCGGCGGGCCCGCCGATGGTCGTGGTCGAGGAGCTCCGGCGCTCGTACGGTACGGGCGAGGCCGCCGTCCACGCCCTGCGCGGGGTCTCCTTCACCATCCCGCGCGGCGAGCTCGTCGCCCTCAAGGGCCGATCGGGCTCCGGCAAGACCACCCTGCTCAACCTCGTGGGCGGCCTCGACAGCGCCGACGGCGGCCGGATCGTCATCGACGGCACCGACCTGTCGACGCTCGGTGAGAGCGGGCTCCTGGAGCTGCGCCGCGACCGGATCGGCTTCATCTTCCAGTCCTTCGGGCTCCTCCCGATCCTCTCCGCCGCCGAGAACGTCGGCGTACCCCTCCGGCTGCGCAAGGCCGACCCGAAGGAGCGGGAGGAGCGGGTCGCCCTGCTGCTCTCCCTCGTGGGCCTCGCCGACCACGCCAACCAGCGGCCCGGCGAGCTCTCCGGCGGCCAGCAGCAGCGCGTCGCCATCGCCCGCGCCCTCGCCAACAAGCCGGCGCTCCTGATCGCCGACGAGCCGACGGGCCAGCTGGACGCCGAGACCGGGCTCGCGGTCATGGAGCTGCTGCGCGCGGTGGTGCGCAGCGAGGGCTGTACGGCCCTGGTCGCCACCCACGACCCGCAGCTCCTCGGCCTCGCGGACCGGGTCCTCGAACTGCGCGACGGCGAGATCGCCGAGTTCTCGGGGAACTGACCCGCTCCCCGAGTTCCCCGGCGACCGACCAGCTCTCCACCCCGCGACCTCCCCGTCAGGATCACGTCAATACCGGGCGGGGGTCCCCGCCCGCGTGCGGAATGTCCGATTGGCTGGACGTATGGTCGTGCCATGGGACGCGGCAAGCTTCGGATCTACCTCGGCGCTGCGCCGGGCGTCGGCAAGACGTACGCGATGCTCTCCGAGGCGCACCGCCGGGTGGAGCGCGGCACCGACTGCGTCGTGGCCTTCGTCGAGCACCACGGCCGGCCGCGCACCGAGCTGATGCTGCACGGCCTCGAACAGGTCCCGCGCCGGACCCTCGAGTACCGGGGCTCGGTCTTCACCGAGATGGACGTGGACGCGCTCCTCGCCCGCAGGCCCGCCGTCGCCCTCGTCGACGAGCTCGCCCACACCAACGTCCCCGGCTCCCGGAACCCGAAGCGCTGGCAGGACGTCGCCGAGCTGCTCGCCGCGGGCATCGACGTCGTCTCGACCGTCAACATCCAGCACCTGGAGTCACTCGGCGACGTCGTCGAGGCGATCACCGGCGTACGGCAGCGGGAGACCGTCCCCGACGAGGTGGTCCGCAGGGCCGACCAGATCGAACTGGTCGACATGTCGCCCCAGGCGCTGCGCCGCCGGATGGCCCACGGCAACGTCTACACGCCCGACAAGGTCGACGCGGCCCTCTCCAACTACTTCCGCCCCGGCAACCTCACCGCCCTGCGTGAGCTCGCGCTCCTCTGGACCGCCGACCGGGTCGACGAGTACCTCCAGGAGTACCGGGGCGAGCACAACATCCGCTCGCCCTGGCAGGCCCGCGAGCGGATCGTCGTGGGTCTCACCGGCGGCCCCGAGGGCCGCACGCTCATCCGCCGCGCCACCCGGCTCGCCGAGAAGGGCGCGGGCGGCGAGGTCCTCGCCGTCTACGTCTCCCGCAGCGACGGCCTCACCTCCGCCTCGCCGAAGGAGCTCGCCGTCCAGCGGACGCTCGTCGAGGACCTCGGCGGAACGTTCCACCACGTCATCGGCGACGACATCCCCTCCGCGCTCCTGGAGTTCGCCCGCGGGGTCAACGCCTCCCAGATCGTGCTCGGCTCCAGCCGCCGCCGCACCTGGCAGTACGTGCTCGGCCCCGGCGTCGGCCAGACCGTGGCACGCGACTCCGGCCCCGACCTGGACGTCCACATCGTCACCCACGGCGAGGTCGCCAAGGGCCGCGGCCTGCCCGTCGGCCGTGGCGCGCGCCTCGGCCGCTCCCGCATCCTCGGCGGCTGGCTCGTCGGCGTCGGCGGACCCCTCGCCCTGGCCCTGCTCCTCACGCACGTCGACGCGGACCTCGGCCTCGCCAACGACATGCTGCTCTTCCTCGCGCTGACCGTCGGCTCCGCGCTGCTCGGCGGCTTCCTCCCGGCGCTCGCCTCGGCGGCCGTCGGCTCCTTCCTCCTGAACTGGTTCTTCACCCCGCCGGTCCACCGGCTCACCATCGCCGACCCGAAGAACATCGTCGCCATCGCCGTCTTCTTCGGCGTCGCCATGGCGGTCGCGTCCGTCGTCGACCTCGCGGCCCGCCGCACCCACCAGGCCGCCCGGCTCCGCGCCGAGTCCGAGGTGCTCTCCTACCTCGCGGGCAGCGTCCTGCGCGGCGAGACCAGCCTCGACGCCCTCCTCGAACGCGTCCGCGAGACCTTCTCCATGGAGTCGGTCTCCCTCCTGGAGCGGACCGACGGCGCCGAGCCGTGGACCCAGGCGGCGAGCGTCGGCCCCCACCCGGCCGTACGGCCCGACGACGCCGACGTGGACATGCCGGTCGGCGACCACCTCGCCCTGGCCCTGTCCGGCCGCGTCCTCCCGGCCGAGGACCGGCGCGTCCTCGGCGCCTTCGCCGCGCAGGCCGCCGTCGTCCTCGACCGGCAGCGGCTGGTCGGCGAGGCGGAGGAGGCCCGCAAGCTCGCCGAGGGCAACAAGATCCGCACGGCCCTGCTCGCCGCCGTCAGCCACGACCTGCGCACCCCGCTCGCCGGCATCAAGGCCTCCGTCTCCTCGCTGCGCTCCGACGACGTCGAGTGGTCCGACGAGGACCGTGCCGAACTCCTGGAGGGCATCGAGGCCGGCGCCGACCGGCTCGACCACCTCGTCGGCAACCTCCTCGACATGTCCCGCCTCCAGACCGGCACGGTCACGCCGCTCATCCGCCCGGTGGACCTCGACGAGGTCGTCCCCATGGCCCTCGGAGGCGTACCGGACGGCAGCGCCGAGCTCGACATCCCCGAGAGCCTGCCCATGGTCGAGGTCGACAAGGGGCTCCTGGAGCGGGCCGTCGCCAACATCGTCGAGAACGCCGTCAAGTACAGCCCCGCCGGCGTTCCCGTCGCGGTCGCCGCCAGCACCCTGGGGGAGCGGGTCGAACTGCGCGTCGTCGACCGCGGCCCGGGCGTGCCCGACGAGAGCAAGGACGGCATCTTCGAGCCCTTCCAGCGCCTCGGCGACGCCCCGCGCGGCGCCGGCGTCGGCCTCGGACTCGCGGTCGCCCGCGGCTTCGTCGAGGCCATGGGCGGGACACTCGGCGCCGAGGACACCCCGGGCGGCGGGCTGACCATGGTCCTCACCCTCCGCGCCTCGCCCCGCGGGACGAAAACGGCGCCGGTCCCCGTGACGCACGTCAACCACGCGTGACCCACGCGTGAGGAACACCCGCAGCTCACCCCTGCCGACAGAAGGAAGGTCCCCCGCCATGACCCGGGTCCTCGTGGTCGACGACGAGCCACAGATCGTCCGCGCCCTGGTGATCAACCTCAAGGCGCGGAAGTACGAGGTCGACGCCGCGTCCGACGGCGCCACCGCGCTCCGGCTCGCCGCCGACCGCCACCCCGACGTCGTCGTACTCGACCTCGGCCTCCCCGACATGGACGGCGTCGAGGTCATCAAGGGCCTCCGCGGCTGGACGAGGGTCCCGATCCTCGTCCTCTCCGCCCGGCAGACCTCCGACGAGAAGGTCGAGGCCCTCGACGCGGGCGCCGACGACTACGTCACCAAGCCCTTCGGCATGGACGAGCTCCTCGCCCGGCTGCGCGCCGCCGTGCGCCGCGCCGAGCCGGTCGGCGGCGCCGACGACGGCGTCGTGGTCGTCGAGACCGAGGGCTTCACCGTCGACCTCGCCGCGAAGAAGGTCCACCGCGACGGCCGTGACGTCCGGCTCACCCCCACCGAGTGGCACCTCCTGGAGGTCCTCGTCCGCAACGGCGGCCGGCTCGTCAGCCAGAAGCAGCTGCTCCAGGAGGTCTGGGGACCCTCGTACGGCACGGAGACCAACTACCTCCGCGTCTACATGGCGCAGCTGCGCCGCAAGCTCGAGGCCGACCCCTCGCACCCGCGGCACTTCGTCACCGAACCGGGCATGGGGTACCGCTTCGAACGGTGAGGCGGAGGTCGCGCGTCAGGCCGGTCGGGTGAACCCGTCCCGGTGTCAGGAGGGGCCGGTACGCTTTCTGTATGAGTGCTGCACCGCGTACAGAGAAGCCGGCCGGACGGTTCCGCAGGATGCTCGACCGGCTCTCCTCGACCCCGGAGGACCTGGAGTCGGAGGAGCTCCAGGAGGACGCCGAGGCCTCGGGGTGCACGCGCATCTCTGACTGCTCCGACCGCCAGATAGTCAAGGTGACTGGTACCTTGCGCACGGTCACGCTGCGCCCGCGCGCCGGTGTGCCCGCGCTGGAGGCCGAGCTCTTCGACGGCACGGCACCGCTGGACGTCGTCTGGCTCGGTCGCCGCTCCATCGTGGGCATCGAGCCGGGCCGCAAGCTGATCGCCTCCGGCCGGATCTCCATGAGCCACGGCCGGCGGGTCCTCTTCAACCCCAAATACGAGCTCCGACCGCTCGGACAGGAGTAGCCGGTGACGTCCCTCGACAAGGACCGGTCCGTTCCCGACCAGTCCCTTCAGGACCCGTCGGTCCCGGACCCGTCCCTCCGGGACCCGTCGATCCCGGACCCGTCCATTCCGGACCAGGACGCCCAGGCCGACAAGGCCGTGACCGAGGCCGCGCTGTCCGAGGCCTTCGGCGGTGTCCGGGGCATGATCGAGACGATCGTGCCGGGCCTGCTCTTCGTCACGATCTTCACGATCAACAAGAACCTCCAGGTGTCGGCGATCGCCGCCCTCGCGGTCTCGCTCGTCCTGGTCGTCGTCCGGCTGATCCGCCGCGACACCGTGAAGCACGCCTTCAGCGGCGTCTTCGGCGTCGCCTTCGGCGTCGTCTTCGCGATGATGACGGGCAACGCCAAGGACTTCTACCTGCCGGGCATGCTGTACACCCTGGGCCTCGCCCTGGCGTACATCGTCACGGCCCTCGCGGGCGTCCCGCTGATCGGCCTCATCCTCGGCCCGGTCTTCAAGGAGAACCTCTCCTGGCGCACCCGCAACCCCGGCCGCAAGAAGGCGTACACGAAGGCCAGCCTCGCCTGGGGCCTCATCCTGCTCGGCAAGTGCGCGATTCTCTTCCCGCTGTACTGGTGGGCCGACCCGACCAAGTTCGGCTGGGTCTCCGTCGCGCTGAAGATCCCGCCGTTCCTGCTCGCGGTCTACCTGACCTGGATCTTCCTCGCGAAGGCCCCGGCGCCGATCGACGTCTTCGCCGAGATGGAGGCGGAGGAGCGCGCGGAGAAGGAGCGCAAGGCGGCGGCCGCGCGGACCTCCCCGGAGGCCTGACGGACCCCGCAGGCGGTACGGGAAAGGGCCCGGGACTCGATCGAGTCCCGGGCCCTTCCGCGTACCGGCCTTTCCGCGTACCGGCCCTTCCCCCTGCCACGACGGGCGAGGGCTACGAGTCGGTCGGCTCCCGGCGCACCTGGAGCAGGTCCTCCAGCTGCTCCTCGCGGGCCTGTGCGGCCACGAAGAGGAGCTCGTCGCCGGCCTCCAGGGTCTCCTCGGCGTTCGGCGTCAGCACCCGCGAGCCGCGGATGATCGTGACGAGCGAGGTGTCCTGCGGCCAGGCCACGTCCCCGACGGCGGTGCCGGCGACGGCCGACTCCGGCGGGAGCGTCAGCTCGACGAGGTTCGCGTCACCGTGGCTGAAGCGGAGCAGCCGGACCAGGTCGCCGACGCTCACCGCCTCCTCGACCAGGGCCGACATCAGGCGCGGGGTCGAGACGGCGACGTCCACGCCCCAGGCCTCGTTGAAGAGCCACTCGTTCTTCGGGTTGTTCACCCGGGCGACGACGCGCGGCACGCCGTACTCGGTCTTGGCGAGCAGCGAGACGACGAGGTTCACCTTGTCGTCACCGGTCGCCGCGATCACCACGTTGCAGCGCTGGAGCGCCGCCTCGTCGAGGGACGTGATCTCGCAGGCGTCGGCGAGCAGCCACTCCGCCTGCGGCACCCGCTCCACCGAGATGGCGGTCGGCGCCTTGTCGATCAGCAGGACCTCGTGCCCGTTCTCCAGGAGCTCGCCCGCGATGGAACGGCCCACCGCACCCGCGCCCGCAATAGCGACACGCATCAGTGACCGCCCTCCTCGGGACCCTCGGCGAAGGCCTCCTCGACCTTCGCGATCTCCTCCGTACGCATCATCACGTGCACCAGATCGCCTTCCTGGAGCACCGTCTGCGAGGTCGGCAGAATCGCTTCGCCCAGTCGGGTGAGGAACGCGACACGCACCCCGGTCTCCTCCTGGAGACGGCTCACCTTGTGACCGATCCACGCCGGGGAGGTGTGCACCTCGGCGAGCTGCACGCCGCCGCTCGGGTCACGCCACAGGGGCTCCGCGCCGGACGGCAGCAGGCGGCGCAGCATCTGGTCGGCGGTCCAGCGGACCGTCGCGACCGTCGGGATGCCGAGGCGCTGGTAGACCTCGGCGCGACGCGGGTCGTAGATCCGCGCCGCCACGTTCTCGATGCCGAACATCTCGCGGGCGACCCGCGCCGCGATGATGTTCGAGTTGTCGCCGCTGCTCACCGCGGCGAAGGCGCCGGCCTCTTCGATGCCGGCCTCACGCAGCGTGTCCTGGTCGAAGCCCACGCCCGTGACCCGGCGCCCACCGAAGCCGGAGCCCAGACGGCGGAAAGCCGTGGGGTCCTGGTCGATGACGGCGACGGTGTGCCCCTGCTGTTCGAGGGTCTGCGCGAGAGCGGCTCCCACTCGCCCGCAGCCCATGATGACGATGTGCACGTCCCCTTACCCCGCACTCCTGATCGCCTTGCTGACCTGCGAAAACACGCTGCTCACAACTTTCCTCGCCCGTTGGGCCCGGGCCGTGGCGGGCAACGCCCTGCCGGGTTGCCCGGTCCGAGCTTATGCGGCAACGGTGGCGGGGACCGCATCCGAGGTGGTACTCAGGGAGATTCGGTGCCGATCGGGGGTGCCGGTGGGCGTGGCGGTTTTCGAACGCTTACGATCCTCTCCGTGTCCAAACTGACCGACGTGCCCAAACGGATCCTGATCGGGCGGGCCCTGCGCAGCGACAAGCTCGGGGAGACCCTCCTCCCGAAGCGGATCGCCCTCCCCGTCTTCGCCTCCGACCCGCTGTCCTCGGTGGCGTACGCCCCGGGCGAGGTCCTCCTGGTCCTCTCCGTCGCGGGCCTGTCGGCCTACCACTTCAGCCCCTGGATCGCGCTCGCGGTCGTCGTCCTGATGTTCACGGTCGTCGCCTCGTACCGCCAGAACGTGCACGCGTACCCGAGCGGCGGCGGCGACTACGAGGTCGCCAACACCAACCTGGGGCCGAAGGCCGGACTCACCGTCGCGAGCGCCCTGCTCGTCGACTACGTCCTCACCGTCGCCGTGTCGATCTCCTCGGGCATCGAGAACCTCGGCTCGGCGATCCCCTTCGTGGTCGAGCACAAGGTCGCCTGCGCCGTCGCCGTCATCGTCCTCCTCACGCTGATGAACCTGCGCGGGGTCAAGGAGTCGGGCAGCCTCTTCGCCATCCCGACGTACGTCTTCGTCGCCGGCGTCTTCATCATGATCATCTGGGGTGCCTACAAGGGCATCGTCCTCGACGAGACCATGAAGGCCCCGACGGCCGACTTCGAGATCAAGCCGGAACACGAGGGCCTGGCCGGCTTCGCCCTGGTCTTCCTCCTTCTCCGCGCCTTCTCCTCCGGCTGTGCCGCCCTCACCGGCGTCGAGGCGATCTCCAACGGCGTCCCCGCCTTCCGCAAGCCGAAGTCGAAGAACGCCGCCACGACCCTGACGCTCATGGGCGCCCTCGCGGTCACCATGTTCTGCGGCATCATCTTCCTGGCCATGGCCACCGACGTGCGGATGGCCGAGAAGCCCGCCGAGGACCTCATCCACAACGGCGTACCGGTCGGCGAGGGCTACGTCCAGGACCCGGTGATCTCCCAGGTCGCCGCCGCCGTCTTCGGCGACGGGACGTTCTTCTTCGTCGTCCTCGCCGCCGCGACCGCGCTCGTCCTCTTCCTGGCCGCGAACACCGCGTACAACGGCTTCCCGCTCCTCGGCTCGATCCTCGCCCAGGACCGCTACCTCCCGCGCCAGCTGCACACCCGCGGCGACCGCCTCACCTTCTCCAACGGCATCGTGCTCCTCGCCGGCGCCGCCGCCCTGCTCGTCGTGATCTACGGCGCCGACTCGACGAAGCTGATCCAGCTCTACATCGTCGGCGTCTTCGTCTCCTTCACGCTGAGCCAGATCGGCATGGTCCGGCACTGGAACCGCCACCTGCGGACCGAGCGGGACCCGGCCAAGCGCCGCCACATGATCCGCTCGCGCGCGATCAACGCCTTCGGCGCCTTCTTCACCGGCCTCGTCCTCGTCGTCGTCCTCGCCACCAAGTTCACGCACGGCGCCTGGGTCGCCCTGCTCGGCATGGTGATCTTCTACGGCACGATGACCGCGATCCGTAAGCACTACGACTCCGTCGCGGCCGAGATCGCCGCCGCCGAGGAACGCCCCGACGAGTACGTGCGCCCCTCCCGGGTCCGCTCCATCGTCCTGGTCTCCAAGCTCCACAAGCCCACCCTCCGCGCCCTCGCGTACGCCAAGCTCATGCACGCGAACGAGCTGGAGGCGCTGACCGTCAACGTCGACCCGGCCGAGACGAAGGCCCTCAGGGACGAGTGGGAGCGGCGCGGCATCAACGTACCGCTGAAGATCCTCGACTCGCCGTACCGCGAGATCACCCGCCCGGTGATCGACTACGTGAAGAGCATCCGCCGCGAGAGCCCGCGCGACGCCGTCTCGGTCTACATCCCCGAGTACGTCGTCGGCCACTGGTACGAGCACCTGCTCCACAACCAGAGCGCCCTGCGCCTCAAGGGCCGCCTGCTCTTCACCCCCGGCGTGATGGTGACGTCCGTCCCCTACCAGCTCCAGTCCAGCGAGGCCGCGAAGAAGCGGGCCCGCAAGCGCCAGGAGTGGAACGCGCCGGGCTCGGTGCGCCGCGGCCCGGTGGAGAAGGGCCAGAAGGAAACGGCCGGAAAGAGCAACTAGACTGGTGGGCTGCCGTCGGAAAAACGACGGCAGCCCCCTTTCGCTCTGGAGCCCTGACTCATGCAGAACACCCCCGTTACGTCTCTGGTCGGGGCGGAGTACGAGGTCGAGGTCGGCCCGGTCGCCCACGGCGGCCACTGCATCGCGCGTACGGAGGCGGGCCGGGTCCTCTTCGTCCGCCACGCGCTGCCGGGCGAGCGGGTCCGGGTCCGGGTCACCGAGGGCGAGGAGACGTCCCGCTTCCTGCGCGCGGACGCCGTCGAGATCCTGGACGCGTCCAAGGACCGCGTCCCGGCCCCCTGCCCCTTCGCGGGCCCCGGCAAGTGCGGCGGCTGCGACTGGCAGCACGCGAAGCCGGGCGCGCAGCGCCGCCTCAAGGGCGAGGTTATCGCGGAGCAGCTGCTGCGCCTGGCCGGCCTGACCCCCGAGGAGGCGGGCTGGGACGGCACCGTCATGCCGGCGGAGGGCGACAAGCTCCCGGCGGGCGAGGTCCCGCAGTGGCGCACCCGCGTCCAGTACGCGATCGACGCGGAGGGCCACGCGGGCCTGCGCCGCCACCGCTCCCACGAGGTCGAGGTCGTCGACCACTGCATGATCGCGGCGGCCGGCGTCTCCGAGCTGGGCATCGAGAAGCGCACCTGGGAGGGCATGGAGTCCGTCGAGGCCATCGCCGCCTCCGGCTCCCACGACCGCCAGGTCATCCTGACCCCCCGCCCCGGCGCCCGCCTCCCGCTCGTCGAACTCGACAAGCCGGTCTCGGTGATGCGCGTCGACGAGAAGGACGGCGGCGTCCACCGCGTCCACGGCCGCGCCTTCGTCCGCGAGCGCGCCGACGACCGCACCCACCGCGTCGGCAGCGGCGGCTTCTGGCAGGTCCACCCGAAGGCCGCCCAGACCCTCATGCTCGCCGTCATGCAGGGCCTCACCCCCCGCAAGGGCGAGACCGCCCTCGACCTCTACTGCGGCGTCGGCCTCTTCGCGGGCGCCCTCGCCGACCGCGTCGGCGAGACGGGCGCGGTGCTCGGCATCGAATCCGGCAAGCGCGCCGTCGAGGACGCCCGCCACAACCTGGCCGACTTCCCGCGCGTCCGCATCGAACAGGGCAAGGTCGAACAGGTCTTGCCGCGCACCGGCATCACCGAGGTCGACCTCATCGTCCTCGACCCCCCGCGCGCGGGCGCCGGCAAGCAGACCGTCCACCACCTCGCCGCCCTCGGCGCCCGCCGCATCGCCTACGTGGCCTGCGACCCGGCCGCCCTGGCCCGCGACCTCTCCTACTTCATGGAACGCGGCTACCGCGTCCGCACCCTCCGCGCCTTCGACCTCTTTCCGATGACGCACCATGTGGAGTGCGTGGCGATCCTGGAGCCGGTCAGGCAAGGGTCCTGATCCGCGGTTTCTTGGCCTTCACTCCTTGCTCGACGTGTTTCCAGCCAAGCGAGGAGTAGAGCGGTCCGGAGACTGCTGAAAGCTGCTGGACCTGCGGATTCAGCAGGAAACGCCTTCGCCCTTCGCTGACAGCACCTATGCAGTCTTCGGATGCTGACGCTCAAATGACGCTCTGAAACCCCGTCACATCGGCCCGGCATGTCCGCTGTGTAGAGCCATGACGAAGTTGCCCAGACCGATGATGTGCAGGCGGTTGCGTACTACGTTCAGCGCCGCGCCCTTCTCGCTGACGGAGAGCAATCTGCGGCCCGGTGACACCATCTTGAGGTCCTGGTGTGCCGGAAGTTCAGCAGCCGGTTGCGCTCGCCCATGTTCAGCAGGGACTTCTCCATTCCTCGAGGACGGCCTGCAGGCGGACGAGGCTGGGATCGCCGCCACGGGTGGATGGCGTGCGGAACTGGGCGGGCATACGGTGAGTAACTCCTCAGCTGGGCGCGCAGGGCGATGTCGCGGTGACCCCGGAGGTATCCGCATATCAGTTCACATCGTCCGATGAGCGTCGGCGATCAACACTGAGGGATTCGGTATGGGGCCCTGAAGGGTCGTGCGCGCTTCGTCGAAGTCCGCCAGTCGTGCGGCAACGGTGGCCATCGCGAGTCGGTGAGGTAGCGCTGCTGAGAACTTCAGGCTGTGTACCGGATCGGCCTTTGGACGGGGACGCTGATCGACGGAACTGTGGCGGCGAGCGTCGCGTTAGCCCGGTATCCGGCCCACGTCCACCACAGAACGTCCGTCCCCAGTCGAGTGATCAGAGAGCCGTCGGAATGGGTGATGTGAGACGCATCCTCCTCACGCCACTCGGTCAGGCACGTCTGGGCCCGACGAGTGAGAGAAACCAGGGGGTCTGCTCCGAGCAGTACGTCGCGCATTGAGCGGGTCAGAGCGTGCGAGCGACCGGCGAGCGACCGCCCGTCCATTTGGCGACGCCGCAGCCATCAGTTGGCTCGACGAAGGCCCGCTTGCGCCCCCAGCCGATGAACGTCACCTGCCAACTGCGCCCGCCGAGCAGCAATAGACGAGGTCCCGGCCGTTCCTCCGTCAACACGGAAGGGTCCGTCTGCACGATTTCATCACGGCCGGACGGCACTGTGAACTGCGGGGGTGCGGTGAACGAAGCAGTCAACTCGGTGAAGTGACGCCGGCCGGTGCTCCGCCTCGGGACCGATGAAGAGCATGCCGCCGTCCCCATCGAGAAACCCCTCGTTCACCAAGTGGCGAAGGATGGGGGAAGCCGATCTGTCGAAGGCAGCCAGTCCGTTCCACATGCCTTGCCACACTGGTCGCCGATGCGGTGCTGCTGAAGCGTGGCGGCGAGCAACTGCTGCGCCACGAGGTGTCGAGGCTCCGGAGGGGGTGTGCCCGGTTCGACCCAGCCGCGCCCCCAGAGGAGCAGCAGGGCGGCGGCTTGCAGCAGGGTGTCCTCGTCTCACGGGAGTCGATAGCGGTGATCCGCCGGCGCTCGTCGCGCGGGGCTGGTTCAGCACCGCGACCAGCTCGGTGATCGTGTAGACGCCGTTCTCGCTGCTCAGGGAGCCGTGCCAGTTCTTGAGCTCGATCATGCAGACGCCGCCGGGGGCGACGACGAGGAGATCGATCTCGCAGACGTGTCCGGTGTTCCCGGTGAAGGTGAAGTTCGACCAGGCCCGCCAGGGATCCGCGTCGGGCAGGTTCTCGCGGATGGACTCCAAGCCGCGGTGTTCGTGCTCGTGCTCGGACTCGGACTCGGTGACCGTGGTCCACCGGCCTTCCCGCATGTGCGGCCCAAGCTTCGTCGCTTCCTGCTGAGAGCTGACCGGCTCGGCCATCCGGCGTAGGGGGAAGCTCTCGGGAGATCCTAACGGCGGGCAGCGGCCCCCGGGGCAGTGCGACGAAGCGGGCAGGGGAGCTGCCGGGCAGTGGCCGCGTGCGATCCGGCCACCATGGCCGTGGTTCCGGCCGCGGGCCGGGGCGGTGCCACGCCGCAGCCGATGCCTTCTTTAAGATCACCGAACAGATTGCGGCCCGACGGGCTTCCCCGCGAGGACATGCTCCCACCCGCACGAGCTACTCGTGCCCTGGGGGAACCACATCGTGTCCATGCTCCTGCTGAAGCTTTCGGCGCAGGATCTGCTCACCCTGCATGCTCGCCGCCACATGGTGCCGCACCTCGCTGCGCGCTGGCGGTACTTCCGCGGCTCGGACGCCTCGCTCACGGAGCGCTCGGCCTGGGCGGAGAGTCTGATCAGTCTTGCGAACGATCTGGTCGCTGCCGACCGCGGGAACGTGGAGATGGTCGTCGAGTGCGCCGCCACCATGGACGAGTCCGACCGGCCGCAACCCCGGCTCATCGACGTCGTGCTGGTCGGCCGGCATCCGCACGAGCACCGGCCCTCCGTGCAGATCGTCGAATTGAAGCGCTGGTCGACGGTGACCAGGATCGAACAGGCAACCGCGGACTGGGTTCACGTGTCGGGCATGGGGGCGAAGAAGCATCCCGCGCTGCAGTTGCGTGAGTACTACGAGGCGTTCACGAGCGACAGGGGTCCCTTCAGGAACACCGAATTCGAGTGCGGGGGATTCGCCTACCTGCACAACGCCACGGACGAATCGGTGCGTCCGCTGATCGGGGTGGATGCGCCCACGGGTGCGTACGCGCGCGTGTACACGGCTGATCGGCGGGCACAGTTCCTCGATGACATCAGGGCGAGCTTCGACGCCGAGGGCGGCGCGGCCGAGGCTGTGACCATGTTGGAGACCATGGGGCTGCGAAACACACCGCTGCTCGATGCGATGAACTGGTCCCGAGGCGATGACACTGTCTTCGTCCTCCGCGGGCGCCAGAAGGTGGTCGCGGACCAGATTCTCGAAGCGGCGGCCAAGGTACTGCCCGACCCGGAGCATCCCGCTCTGATCCCCGATGAGAGGCGTGTGATCTTCCTGGTCACAGGTGGTGCCGGCACAGGCAAGAGCGCCATCGGCCTGCAGGTCAAGGCGCAGCTCGAGGCGCAGGGGCGCACCGTGAAGTACGCCAGCGGGAGCAGGGCCTTCAACGCGGCCATCCAGGAGCACGTCGGATACGGGGACAAGCAGTTCAGGGAGACGTTCACCTACTTCAGCAACTTCGTGGACACCTCGGTGCCCCCGGTGGACGTGCTGATCTGCGACGAGGCGCATCGACTGAGGGATCGCTCGACGAACCGGTTCTGGACGCCGGAGCAGCGGGAGATCTGGGGGAAGGGACCGCAGGTGGACGAGCTGCTTGATGCGTCACGCCTGACGGTGTTCTTCCTGGACGAAAGCCAGTCCGTGCGTCCGAAGGAAGTCGGAACCGTCGCGCTGATCAGGGATGCGGCCGTGCGTCGCGGTGCTGACCTGCTCGAATACGGACTGCGCGAGCAGTACCGCTGTGGTGGCAGTGGCTCGTACATCAGCTGGGTGCGCGAAGTCCTGGGCGTGACGGACAAGAAGCCGGAGCCCTGGAGGCCGGACGGGCTGATGCACGTCGAGGTGGCGGAGACCCCGGAGGAGCTCGAGCGGATCATCCTGACGGAAGCCGGGGCCGGCGCGTCCGCGCGCATGGTGGCGGGGTACTGCTGGCCGTGGACGGAGCCCGCGGGCGAGGAGAAGCGCCTGGAGGCCGATGTCCGTATCGGGGGCTGGCACCGGCCGTGGAACGCGAAGAGCGAGAGCTATTGCGCGGGCGGCGTGCCGCCGTCGGACATCTGGTCCGTCCACCCCAAGGGCCTCGGCCAGATCGGCTGCGTCTACACGGCCCAGGGCCTGGAATGGGACTGGTGCGGGGTGATCATGGGCGATGACATGGTGCGCCGTGGCGATCAGTGGGTCTTCCAGCGCGGAAAGGAGCGGAAGGAAGGCCCGGATTCGGACATCAAGCGTGTCGATGTGCCGGGTTCGCTGGATCCGAAGGTCAGCGCGTCGAGTGTGGCCGACGACGACTTCGCGCGACTGGTCCGACAGGCATACCACGTGCTGTTGACCCGGGCGAGCCGTGCGACCGTGCTGTACTCCACGGACGAGGAAACCCGCAGGTATCTGAAGAAGCTTGTGGGTCAGGTGGAGATCCACGGGCTTCGACCCACCTGGTTCAACCTTCCGAAGGAAGCTCGCACACCGCATCTGCCGCGCGCCAACGGGAGAGGGAAGCATAAGCGGAGGAAGTCGTCGGGCCCTGATCTCCGGCTGTTCTGACAGCGGATCGGGCTGTGGGGTGGCGGGCTCTCCGGGCCCGCCACGTACCTGCTCAGAAGAACAGGTCTGCCACCGCGGACAGTGCCGTCACCAGAATGCTGGAGACGGCTCCGGCAGCGATGTCGATCAGGATTCCGCGAATCCGCTCACGACGCGCAGGCTTGCACTCGACGGGGTTCATACGGCCACTCCAGGCTGTGAGTTCGGAATGGCAGGGGGCGCCCTACCGGGCAGCCACGCTCGCGTCGTGTGTCGCCACACGACGGGCACAACCATTCGTTACCGAAAGCCTGTTCGGTCTCTTGCATGAACCGCAGCCTCGTACCCTCCGGGAAGGTGCGCAGCGGGATCATGGTATCCGCTGACCGTGGCCGTGGCTCAGGGAACAAGCGAACGGAGCTTCTCGCGGGTTTCAGGGTCCGTCGAGTAGACGACCGTTCCGATCATGCCGCGGGTCAGGAGCACCTTGTACGTGTTGCGGATCAGGCGGTCGATGTCCTCGTCAGGCGTCGCCTTCGTGAAGGAGGGGTCCTTCGAGGCGGTGCGGTCGACCACCCAGCGATCTGTCCGCCAGACCAGATCCGGGCCCATGATCACGCCCGACCAGTCGTACTCGAAGCCCTGGGCGGTGTAGACACAGCCGACCTGGCCAAAGCCCGCGGGATCGGTGGCCCAGAGCGGAGCTGGCGGTGCGCCCAGCAGGGATCGGTCCCCGTACAGGTTCCACGGCTTCGACCAGTCGCCGATGACCACGTCCGCGGGCAGCGCCGCCATCGCCGGAGTGATCTTGGTGGTCCACTTCCAGCAGTAGCCGGCGGAAAGCCGGGCGCCGTACCCCTGGGCACGCTTGTCGCCGAGGAAGTCCTCCAGTTCCTGAGGGCTGTCCGCCGTCAGCAGCTGCACCTTGCCGTCGGGCTCCCACGTGATCGGTCCTTCACTCTCCAAGCCCAGGAGACTGGTCACCCAAAGCAAGTAAGCGTCGCTGCCTCCGCACCGGAACTGGCTGTCCAGCTCCACCAGTGTGAAGTCCACCTCCTGCTCTGCCGCGGCCCGCCTGATCTGCTCGACGGTGCCCATCTCGCCGGGTCGCACCACCTGGTGCTGGTCGAGGAGGAACACCGGGACCCGGGCCGCGTCGATCAGCTCCGCCACCTGTGGGCGTCCGGTGCGCAAGGCGGCCTTGGTGTAGCGGTTGGCGGAGGTCCGGCGGAGCCGGTGTGCCTCGTCGCACACGAGCACGTCGATGTCGTTGGGCTCGGCCTCCATGAAGCTGTTGAAGTAGCGGAACAGGCGCTGGACCTCGGGCTTGCGGGCGCCCGCGACCTTGCGCATGGTCTTCGTGAACGACTGCGAGCCGGTGGCGTGGAGGGCAGACACACCGCGCCGGTAAAGGTCACCGAGCACGGACAGGGCGATCACGCTCTTGCCGGACCCGGGCCCGCCGGTCACAACGACCACCTGCTTGCGGTTGGACCGGTGGGCCTTGCGGACTGCGGCCATCACCGTCTCATAGGCGAGCCGCTGCTCGTCCAGCAGCACGAACTGTTCCCGGTCGCGGACCTCGTCGGCGGCCACGGCCATCAGCTGCCTGGACGGTCGAACCCTGCCCTGCAGGAGGTCGTCGGCGGCGGCAGTGCCCGGCTTGGCGGCCAGCCTTGAGCGCAGGTAGTCGAGGAACGCACCGCGCTGATCGGCGGTGTACATGCGACCGCGGTGGTTTTCTTCGACCTCGCGCAGCCCGGCGACCCTGGCCTCGGCTGCATTGTGCAGGAAGGCCACTCCCGTGACGGAGTCGGGGTTCTGTTCGAGAGCCCCGTTGAACGAGACGAGGTAGTCGCAGTAGCCCCGTACCTGCTCGATGGGGTTCAGTACCGGATCGCGGTAGGAGGGCACGCTGCACCGCAGCGGATCGTCGTCCACTGGTTGGGCTTCGGTCCACTGTTTGAGTTCCACGACGACGTACGACGGCTCGCCGGAAACCGGATGCACACCGGCCAGTATCACGTCCGCGCGCTTGCTCGTCAGCGGCAGCCCGTACTCCAGCAGCATCTCGACTTCACCAAGACCCGCCTCGACCAGGGCGTGGGTGAGCGCGGGGATGCTCCGCTCCCAGGAGCGAACCTCCGCAGCGTGCGGCTTGTGGCCGTGCCTGTGGAGGAAGTTCTCGCTCAGCAGCTCCGCCAGCCGCCCCTCGAGGCGAGTGCGGTTGGCCAAGGACGCCGCGGACTCACGGAACAGCAAGAAATCGCCCCCAGGCAGCACGGAGTGGCTCGTGCGGGTGGGGGCATGTCCTTCGGTTCCACGTGAAGTGGGGCGGAAGCCCGGCGGGCCGCTGAGATTGTCCCTGTCATCTTATGACAGCGCGTGATCAAGCTGCGGCAGTCTTTGGGGGTTCTCGCGCAGGGCTGCCGCAGCGCGCTCGCGCGCCTGCGTCTCCCGTTGCCTTCAGGACGTCCGTGCATTCGGGCAGGGAAACGTACGTGGCGTGGCTCAGGTCGCTCGGGAAGTGATCCACCAGCCAGTCGGCGGTCAGCGCCGGGGCGGGGTGGGCTACCAGGCATGCTTCGAGATGGGCTGCGGCCAGCCCGGCCGCCACATCGCCGGTGATCCGGTCCGAGCCGTCGATCTTCCCGTACGCCCGGGCGGGCGCTTGACCGCGGACCCTGCCAGCCACGACGGCTTCCGCCGCCCTCCCGGTCTCCGCCAGCGTGCGCAGTGCGGATGCCGCCTCTGCGGCCTGGCGAACGGTCACTGTTGGCTCTTCGTCCGGCAGTAGGTTCAGCTGCTGGTGAGGGTCACGGCCGGCCACGGAGAAGCGGCGGTGACTCGTGACGCTCGTATGACGCTCAGGGCCCGGACGAGGTTGTCCGGGGAGTTGGTGAACCGCCCCTGACCAGCAGATCTTCTTGGGTCGCTCCCTGTGACGGGTAAACGATGACCCATCATGTCGAGTGCGTCGCGATCCTTGAGCCTGCCGAAAAGGGCCGCTGACCTGCTGTTTCTCCGATTGCGCGTTATGGGCGTTACATGCGTTGGGCGCGATATCTCGACGCATGTTCGACGCACGTGACGCACGTTTGCATTGTTTGATAGGTCGTCACGCATGGTTCGGGGCTGCCGGACGGGTGTGACGTTCCGTGATGCTGGGACGGGTGCTGGGGCTGATGGCGTCTCAGGGACCCGGGGGCTCCAACGCCCGAGGAAGGTCTTCAGGTCGTCGGCTCGCCGTTCGGGGGTGACGGGCAGTCGGGGTGGTGTGCTCAGCGGGTCGAGGCGCTCGACGGTGGCTGCCGCCGAGTCGATACATGCATCGGATTCGGTTCGTTCCTGCCCCGGCAGCATGGTCTCGACTCGTCGCCCAGGTGACGGCAGCCCTCCTGTGACATCGATGCCGCCTGGCAGGCCGCCGGCGAGTACGAGGCCCACGGCGGCCAGTGGCTCACCCTCGCCGACGAGTCCCGCCCCGGCACGCCCTCACCGTCTACGTCCGCGTGGCCGCCAGGGATGAACGCGGCCTGTGAACCAGGGCCGACAGGCTGTTCCGGCGCCGCTCTGTCCCATGGGCCGACGACCTCAGGCGGTGACCCGCTAGGGGAGGAAAGGGCTCGGAACGCCGTGCCAGGAGACGCGCAAGGCGTCCCTTGCCCGCGTGCAGGCGACGAACAGCAGACTCAGTTCGCCCATGAGGTCCTCCCCGCGTTGCTGGGGGTCGGCCTTCTCCGGCTTGGTGGCTGCGCCTCCGAGTTCCGTCCTGGCGCCCCGGTAGCCGACGAGTGAGTCCTGCCCGCCGTCCAATGTCGTCGACGCCTGCGTATGCGAGGAGGCGGGTCGACCAGGTCAGAATCTCCTTCGTCGTGCGGTAGTTGATGCGCAGCCGGGTGGACCGGCCGGCCACCGAGATGCCGAGACCGCGCAAGGACACCCGGTTCCGGTAGATCCGTTGGTGGGTGTCGCCCGCGATGAACAGGTCGTCCGGCCCCGGGGCGACCAGAGCGCGCAGCATGCGCCACTGGGCAGGGTGGAGATCCTGCGCCTCATCGATTACCACATGGCGGAAGGGGGGGCTCCCCGCCTCGGTCCTGGAGGATGCGCGCGGCCTCCGCGCACACCTGGAGGAAGGTCCATTCGTCGGCCCGGCGCAGCTCCTGGGTGAACGCTTCGACGACGCGCCGCACTTGGGCCCGCTTGAGAGGGCTGAGGGCGGTTCCGCGCCCGGAGCGGGAAGCCCTCAGGTACATCTCCGGCGACCGGAGGTCCTGGGCAAGGATGACGTGGCGCCATTCCTGGTCGAGGAAGACGTCGGTGAAGTCGATCTCCAGCCTCTGGGTCGTCCTGCTCCAGCGGGCGAGGATCTCCTTCTGCGCGGCCACCAGCGCCAGCGGTTCGAGGTTGCTGCGCAGGTCGGCCGCGAGGTCGCGGGTGAAGGCGGTCAGGAGGATCGGCTCGTCGGGTGTCTGCCGGCAGTCGTTGGGCGAGGTGCAGGGCGCGGTGCAGCGCGACCACGGTCTTCCCTGTGCCGGGACCGCCGGCGACGCGTGCAGGACCCGTGTACGAGTAACGGTAGGCGAGCTTGCGCTGGTTGGGATGGAGGAAGATCCGCCAGGCGTCGAAGGGCCCGGACAGGATGTCCGTCAACTCGTCGGGGCCGGAGGCGAGCGCGACCCGCCCCTGGGACCGTGCCATGGCCGCGGAGAATTCGTCCTGCTCGACCGGGGGCGCGGGCGGCTCGGTACGTGGAGCCCGGGCTTCGCGCGGGGTCGCGGAGCGCTGCTCCAGGTGTACGGCGACGACTTCGCGCCATACGTCCTCCGGCGTCATGCCCGCCGCAAGCCCGGCCAGCGCGCCGTACTGTTGTTCGGGAAGGACCTTGTGCAGGGCGTCGAGACGGGTTTCGGTGCCGAGATGCCGGACCAGGGGAAGCAGGTCCGCGTCGATGCCCAGCTTGATCAAGTCCTTGCCGGCAACCCCTTCGAGCAGTCGTTCGGTGCCTGCCGTTGAATCGGGCTGGTCGCCGGGAGAGGCGTTGACGCCGGCCGTCGCGTGTTCCAGCGCGACGTCGTCGCGCAACTCGATACCTCGGGTGGCCGAGTTGACGGTCGCTCGGTGCTTGACCGCCCAGGCGATGGCATCGTCGTGTGGCATGACCTTGAGCAGGAGGAAGCTGTCCCCCACCTCCGGAGCCGGCACCAGGCTTATCCAACTTGGCGAATTCCAGGAGGAAGTCCTTGTGGATCCCAGTGACGCACTGGTGCGCCCCCGGTCGTACGGTTGCCGATTCCGCTGATCACCGTACCCGGGTACGGCACAATGGCGGGCCGACGGGGCAAGAGTCGGGGAGGGGATGGGCGTGCACGCGCAGGAGACGACGTTCAGCAAACTGGTCCACGGTGAGACGCAGTTCCAGGTCCCGCTGTATCAGCGCACCTACACCTGGCAGCGGGACGAGCTGCGGCAGCTGTGGGACGACGTGCTGGAACTCGTCGAGGACAAGCTGGAGGACAGGGAGCCGGCGGCTCACTTCCTCGGGTCGGTGGTGCTCGCGCCGGAGCGTGTCGCGGCGGGCGGCATGCAGCGCTGGCTCGTCGTGGACGGCCAGCAGCGTCTGACCACGCTCATGCTCGCCTTCACCGCCCTGCGGGATCACCACCGCGCTCGCGAGCGGGAGAAGAAGGCCGCCCGCATCCACGACCTCATCCTGGTCAACGGCTACCAGGACGGGAACGACCACTACCGTCTCCTGCCGACGCAGGCCGACCGTGAGGCGTTTGTCGCCTGCGTGGAGTCGCTCCCCACAGCCGGCGGTCCGGGCAACATCGGTGGCGCGTACCGCTTCTTCCTGGCGGCTCTGACCGAGGGCGAGGAGCGCGCAGGCGAGGAATGGACCGGCGCCGTGGAGTCCGTGCTCAGGGACTTCCTCTCCATCGTCTCGATCACCGCCGCCGAGGGCGACAACGTGTACCGGATCTTCGAGTCCATCAACAACACGGGTGTCGGCCTCAGCCAGAGCGATCTCCTGCGCAACTACCTCTTCATGTGCCTTCCCAAGCGTGGCGAGACCGTCTACCGCACCCTGTGGCTGCCGATGCAGGAGCTGCTCGGCCCGGCCAGGCTGGAGCTGCTCGTCTGGCTCGACCTGGTCGTCGACGGGGACAACCGGGCCAAGCAGAGCGAGATCTACCGGGACCAGAAGAAGCGCCTCGAACCGATCAGCTCGGACGAGCACGCGCTGGAGGCAGAGGTCTCGCGGCTGTACGTGCGGGCCGGTCGCCTCATGCGGATCGTCGAGCCGTCGCGGGAGAGCGACCCCGGTCTTCGCGAGGTCCTGGAACGGCTTGCCCGCTGGGGCGGCCAGACCCACTATCCGCTCGCGCTCCAGCTGCTCGACCGGCTGGACGAGGGGGACTGCGACCCCAAGGAGGCGACCGCCGCTCTCGCTTACGCCGAGAGTTACATGGTGCGTCGTCTGTTCGCCGGCAACTCCACCACGGGCAACAACCGCACCTTCATGGAACTGCCCAAGGAGGTGGAGAAGGAGCTGGAGAACGGGCGCTCGCTCGCGGACGCGGTACGACGCGCTCTGTCCGCCAAGACGGGGACGCGCGTCTGGCCCTCCGACGCGGTGACGCGGGAGTCGATCCGGAGCCGCCCCTTCTACAAGTCGGGGCGTTCGCACCAGCGCTTCGAGATCCTGCGCCGCTTCGAGGAGAGCTACGCCGCCAGCGAGCCCGTCGACTACGGCAAGGCGAAGCTCACCGTGGAGCACGTGCTGCCGCAGCACCCCGCCCAGCAGTGGTTCGACCTCCTCGCGGAGGAGGCCGGAGAGACCGAGAGCCCGGAGGAGCTGCACACCCAGCTGGTGCACACCCTCGGCAACCTCACGCTCTCCGGCGACAACACCCGTCTCTCCAACCACCCTTTCCACCGCAAGCAGCAGATCCTCGACTCCAGCGCCCTGCGCATGAACCAGCACATCGCGGCTCAGGAGCGCTGGGGGAGGACGGAGATCCTCGCGCGCGCCGAGGAAATGAGCGACCGGGCCGTGGAACTGTGGCCCGGGCCCATCGACGGGGTGGTCCACGCCGACGCCGAGTGGGCCGGCTGGGGAGAACTCCGCCAGGCACTGATGAACATGCCGGCGGGTACGTGGACGACGTACGGCGACCTCGCCGCTCTCATCGGCACCCATGCCGTTGCGGTAGGCAGTCACATCAGCACGCGTCCCGCGCTGCACGGTGCCTATCGCGTGCTGATGGCCGACGGCAAGATCTCACCCGGTTTCCGCTGGTCCGAGGGACAGGAGGACAGGCCCGATCCGCAGAGCGTTCTGGAGTCCGAGGGGGTCCCGTTCGACGAGTGGGGTCGCGCTCGCCGGGCCCATCGGCTCACGGCGGCGGACCTGGCCGCTCTGGTGGGCAAGGACGAGTTCGAGGACGAGACGCCGGTTCGAACCGCCGAGGGGGTGGGAGACTCCCGAGGCATCGGCGACGGGGAGACCGCGGCGGCGCGATTCGAGACGCTGTTGCGCGACAACCAGACGCCCGGCACGGCGGAGGGAGTGCTCGCGACCCTGCGGTTCTGGGAGGAGCAGGGCGGCTCTTTCGACTACGGGAAGAAGAGCGAGACCAGCTGCTTCCCGATGCTGTCCCTGGGCGGCGCTCGCGCCCGATCGCTCTGGCCCCTGGCCCTGTATCCGGTGACGGGCACCGCCGAGGTGGTCTTCCAGCACCTGAAGCGCCGGCCGCCCTTCGACGACGAGGCCCTGCGGCGCGAGCTGATGGCGCGACTGAACCAGGTGGACGGCATCGTGCTCGCGGAAGCGAAGCTGGACCTGCGTCCCTCGTTCCCGCTGGAGGTCTTCGCCGACCGAGGCGAGGAACTGCGTGGTGTCCTGGAGTGGTTCGTCCACACGGTCGCGCTCGCGGAGGACCGTCGGCCTGTCGATGACGCTCCCGAAGGCGCTGCGTGAACCCGCTCGACACGACCTGACGCAGTCGCGGGGCCCTGGCCGGATATGTCCTTAACGCAAGATCACTGCTCGGTTGCTCTGCCGGGCAGTGATCGGTGTCACTCCGGGCGTGGGCGCGTGGCGGGTGGCCTGCGACCGGAGCGCGGGGGCGGGGGCGGGGGCGGATGGAGCACAACAACCACCAGGGGTGGTACGGGGAGACCTTCGTGCCCGCCATTGCTGCCGCGGCGGGTTTCCAGGTGGCCGTGCCCTACCCGGACATCGGCAAGGACATGATCCTCGGGCGGGACCACGAGGACCCCGAGCTCGACGTCCAGATCGCCCTTCAGGTGAAGACCCGGAGGATCGGCGAAATAGTCGGTGGGGTCTCTCGGTACCAGGACGATCACCGGGTAGCAGGGCACCAGCCGACGGCCCCGCAGGCGCTTGAACTGGTCGATCGGCAGAGTGATTCCGATCCCGGACAGCCTCAGCCCCAGCCCTCGGCCCGTCCAGAGCCGCCGTACCCTCCCACCGGCCCCGCCGCCGACCTCCTCGCCCGCCTCCGCCTCGCCGACCCCCGCCTGCTGCTCTCCGCCGGAGACGTCCAGCGCCTCGCGCCCGCCGTCGGGACCTGGCTCTCCCGTGCCGCGACGCCCGCCCAGATCACGCGGCCCCTGACCGCGAACCTCCCGCCCGAGCCCGTACCGATCCACCACCCGTACCGATCCACCACCCGGTCCGTTTCCTGGAGTTCCGGCTCGGCCATCTCCTCCCGCCACCCCTCCCGCGGAGGAGTCACGGCAGCCCGGCCCGGCGCCCCTCGTCACCCGCGACGGCTGTGAGCGGGCCTTCCGCAGCCACGACCCGGACGCGTCCTGCGGGGAGTGCCGCGAGGCCGTCGCCGCGCGAATCAGGCCTCGTCCACGACCGCCAGGTGATGTCGCAGTTCATCGGCTACTCGCGCCGCATCGCCCGCACCCGGCAGGCGCCAGTCCGCCTCGATGCCCTGGTCCACGGCCGCCTCGCTGCTGAAGCGGATCAGCTCGGGAGCGGGCAGGTGGTTGTCCCGCAGCCAGATGAGGAAGGGTGCGGCCTCACCGGCCGTCGTGTCGGCCAGCACCACGCAGTCCCGCCCGTGGACGGTGGCGGTGCCGTCGTACTCGGTGCCGTCGTCGGTGGCAGCCCAGAAGGAGAGGTACGGCTCGCCCTGGTGGCTGTGGTCCTGGCGGACCTTGTAGCGGGCTTCGGTGAACGACTGCCGCAGCGCTTCGCCCAGGCCGGCGAGGTCCAGGGACCAGGCGTGCGGCTGCCGCTCCGGCGCGTAGAAGAGAAAGGTGGTCCGGTTGTCGTCATCGGGCGCCACGGGCAAGTCCTTGGGGGAGGTGGGCTGGAAGGGGAAACGGGAAGGGGAACGGGGCGGGCTCGGGGTCGGGGTCGGCGAACCCGGCGTCACTTCACATAGCGGGCCGTGCCAGGCACCTGCTGGAGGGCCATGAGCGTCTGCCAGTACGGCACGGCCTCCTTGTCGTTGGTGACGATCTCCAGACCCCGGATCTGGTCGTGCTCGTTCACCGCCTGGCGGTACTTCTCGAGTTCACCCTCGTCCTTGCCGATGAGGACGTCCTTCTTGTTCCAATTCTTGGTCCCGTCCTCCTTGTACTCGTCCTCGATCTCGAACGTGGACTGGCGACGCCACGTGCTCTTCCGGCAGTCGTCGTCGGCGTCCTTGACGTACTTGGCATCCACCATCATCCCGTCGGCGGGCCGCATGCCGTCCGCGCCGATCGCGGGCTTCTCGTAGTCGGCGGGCAGGGGGATGATCCGCTCGGGGTATCCGGCGATCCGCAGCTGGTAGGCGTTCTCCGGACTGGTGGCATCCGGCTTGCCCCCGAAGCCGGCCGGCTTCAGGCCGTTGACCCAGCTGACGAAGTCCTTCCGCTCCTCCGGCGTGAGCAACCGTGGCGGAGGCGCCGCGGCCGGCGGAATCGGATCCCGCCACGGGATGCCCGGATCGGGGTCCCGGTAGACCCGCGGGCACGATCCCCGGCATCCCGCCGGTGTACGAGGCGAGGACGAGCGGCACAGGTGCCGGTACCGGCACGGGGACAGGGATCAATGGAGGCAGGAACGGCAGACCTGGTGCTCTCGGCCCCCTACCGCCGCCCTCTGGCAGCCGTACCCGCTTCTCGGCCGAGTCCAGGGCATGTCCCACCTCGCCCAGGCGCCGGATCCATGGGTCGCCCATGCCGGCGGTCAGGTCGGCCTGCCTGCCGAGGAGTGCGGCCACGACCGCGCTCTCCTGGCCGCCACCGGCGTCCTCGGCCTCGCCACCGTCGTCGCCAGCCACGAACTCGCCGAGGTCCTCGTCACCGGCAACGGCATCCGCGCTGGCCGCAGGAAGCGCCTGCCCAGCCACCCCGCACTCCGCACGGCACGCAAGCCCGCCACGCCCGTCCGCCCCGGGGCCCCGACGACCGCCGCCGTCCCCGCCGACACGATCGCGATCACCCAGGCCCCCAGGATCGCGATCACGCCGGCCCCCAAGACGCTGCTTCCCCCGACCACCGCACCCACGCAGGGCGCCGGGACGAGGACCGGTGGGGGCTGCTGCGACGGCTGCCGCGACTGAACTCCTGCGCCCGTGGCTCTCGCCTGCCCGTCCGGCCCGGGCCTGTGACCGGGTGGCCGGACCAGGCTGTCGGTCCTCCGCCCTCCGCCGGTGGTGACCATGGGCTGCGGGGTGCGGGACCTTCGCCCGCTGGATGTCGCTGTGCGCCGTTCCTTGAATGGAACGGGGCATCCGAGAGCGGGAGGCGGCCGTGTCCGAGGAGAAGAGAGGGTTCTGCACCCTCTGCAAGTCACGCTGCGGAGCGGTCTTCACGGTCGAGGACGGCCGGCTGACCGGTGTGCGGCCAGATCCTGACCATCCGACCGGCGCGGCGATGTGCCCCAAGGGCCGTTCCGCCCCGGAGATCGCCCACAGCACCCGGCGGCTGACCACACCCCTGCGCCGCACCCGGCCCAAGTCCGACCCGGATCCGGGATGGGTGCCCGTTTCGTGGGACGAGGCGATGGAGGAGATCGCTTCCAAGCTCTCCGCCATCTCGGCGGAGAGCGGCCCCGAGGCCGTGGCTTTCGCCGTGGCCACGCCGTCGGGGACCATGATCTCCGACGCCACCGAGTGGATCGAGCGATTCGTTCGCATGTTCGGTAGTCCGAACACCGTCTACAGCGCCGAGATCTGCAACTGGCACAAGGACGTCGCGCACGCCTTCACCTTCGGCACCCCGCTCCCTCCTCCCGACTACGCGAACGCGGACCTCGCGCTGCTGTGGGGTTTCAATCCGGCCAAGACCTGGCTCTCCCAGTCCGCCGCCCTCTCCGCCGCTCGGGCCAGGGGCACCAGGCTGGCCGTCGTCGACCCGCGCCGCTCCACCAGCGCCCTGGGCGCCGAACGATGGCTGCGCGTCCGCCCGGGAACCGACGCGGCCCTGGCGCTGGGCCTCGCGCAGCTCCTCATCGCCGACGAGCGCTACGACGAGGCCTTCGTACGGGCCTGGACCAACGCCCCCCTCCTCGTCCGCGGCGACAACGGGCGTTTCCTCCGTGCGGACGACCTGCCCGACGCCGACGGTGTGACGGCACGCGCCGCGTACGTCGTCCTCGACGAGGAGACGGGACGGCCGGAGGTCTGTGACACCACGCGCGCCGCCGTCCGACCCGAGCGCTTCGCACTGCGCGGCACCAGGGAGGTCACCCTCCGGGACGGTTCGGTCGTCGCCTGCGCGCCGGCCTTCGAGCGGTACGCCGACGCCTGCGCCGCCTGGACGCCGGACCGGGTCGCCGCCACGACCTGGATACCCGAGCGGGAGATCCGCGCCCTCGCCGACGACATCGCGACCGCGTCCTCGGTCACGTACTACGGATGGACCGGTGTCGGGCAGAGCGCGAACGCCACGCAGACGGAGCGGGCACTCGCCACCCTGTACGCGCTCACCGGCAGCTACGACAGCCCGGGCGGCAACCATGTCGTCCCCGCCCCCGCGTACAACGCGGCCTCCTCCCCCCAGCAGATCGATCCCGCCCAGCGCGCCAAGGCCCTGGGTCTCGCCGAGCACCCCCTCGGCCCGCAGGCCGGCGGCTACATCAACTCCGGGGACCTGTGCACGGCCATCGAGACGGGCCGCCCGTACCCGGTCCGCGCCCTGATCGGCTTCGGCTCCAACCTCGTCGTCTCCCAGCCGGACTCCGACCGCACCGCCCGGGCCCTGGCGGCCCTCGACTTCCAGGTGCACCTCGACCTCTTCCCGAACCCGACCAGCCACACCGCCGACCTCGTCCTGCCGGTCAGCAGCGCGTACGAGCGGGAGGCCCTGCGCTTCGGGTTCGAGGTCAGCCACCGCGCCCAGGAGCACGTCCAGCTCCGACCCCGCCTGGTCGACCCGCAGGGCGAGTGCCGCAGTGACACCGAGGTCGTCTTCGACCTCGCCCGCCGCCTGGGAATGGGTGCGGACTTCTTCGACGGCGACATCGAGGCGGCGTGGAACTGGCAGCTCGAACCGCTCGGCCTCACCGTCGAGGAACTCCGCCGGCGCCCGGGCGGCGTGCGCGTACCCATGGAGGAGACGTACCGGAGGTACGCCGCCCCGGCGACGAGCTCCGAGGGCCACGGTCCGGACGGCGACGCCGTGACGGGTTTCGCCACCCCGACCCGGCGCGTGGAGCTCTACTCCGAGCGGCTGCTCGGGTACGGGTACCCACCCGTGCCCGAACACCGCGACCCCGTCCCCACGGACGCCGCGTACCCGCTCGTTCTCACCTGCGCCAAACACGGCTACTTCGTCCACAGCCAGCACCGGTCCCTGACCTCGCTGCGGCGCCGCGCCACCGACCCCTCGGTCGACATCCACCCCGACACGGCGGCCGCGCACGGCATCGGCGTGGGGGAGTGGGTCGAGGTCGCCACCCGTCTGGGTTCCATCCGGCTGCGTGCGCGCTTCGACGAATCCCTGCACCCCTCCGTCGTCGTCGGCGAGTACGGCTGGTGGCAGGAGGCGCCCGACCTCGCGCTGCCGGGCGCCGCCCCGACCGACGCGACGGGCAGCAACTTCAACCGGCTCGTCGGCCACGCCGTGACCGACCCGCTCAGCGGCTCCGCCCCGCTGCGATCGGCCGCCTGCCGGATCTCCCCCGCCGCCGGAACCGCGGCCTGGGCCGGCACCCGTGCCTTCACCGTCACCGCCGTGACCGAGGTCAGCCCCGGTGTCCGCGGCCTGCGGATGGCCCCGCTGGACGGCGGACCGCTGCCGGACCACAGGCCGGGCCAGCACCTGACCGTGCGGGCGGAGAACAAGGACGGCACCGTCCAGGATCCTTCCCAGGGGCGCAGCTACTCCCTCGTCGGACCCGCCCTCGAAGCGGAACGCGGCGAGTACGCGCTCGCCGTCCGGAAGATCCCCGGCGGCGCGTTCTCCACCTGGCTCCACGAGGAAGCCACCGTCGGCGACCGGTTGCACGTGACGAGCCCCGGCGGCGTCTTCGCCCTCCCCACGCACACCGCCGATCCGGTGGTGCTGCTCGCCGGGGGCATCGGCGTCACCCCGTTCCTCGGCTACCTCGAAACCCTCGCCGCCACCGGCGGCACCGTGCCCGAAGTGGTTCTGCATTTCGGCAACGCCAACAGCGCCGACCATCCGTACCGGGACCGACTGCGAGAACTGGCCCGCCTCGTCCCGGCCCTCACGGTCGTCACCCACTACGCCGCTCCCGGCGCGACGGACAAGCGGGGACGTGACTACGACCGCCAGGGGTTCATCGGCGTCGCCGACATCGACCCCCGTCTCTTCGAGCGCCGGGCGCGCTTCTACCTGTGCGGTCCCCAGCCCATGACGGACGCGCTCACCGATGCCCTGATCGCACGGGGAGTCCCGCCGTTCGAGGTGTTCAGCGAGAGGTTCCGCCCGGTCCGGGCGGAGGTGACGGTGCCCGACGGCGCCGAGTACGCCGTCACGTTCGCGCGCACCGGCCGGAGCGTGCGCTGGCGCAAGGGCGACGGGACGCTCCTCGCCCTCGGCGAGGCAGCGGGCGTGGACATGCCGAGCGGCTGCCGTGTCGGCCAGTGCGAGAGCTGTGCGTGCACAGTGCTGAAGGGGGCGGCGGCCCATCTGGTGCCGCCTCCCGCGGACTTCCCGGATTCCGACGTCCTCACCTGCCAGTCCCTGCCGGCATCGGACCTGATCCTGGACGTATGACCAGGATCTTCGGCTAATGTGACGCAGTCTCCGGTGGGGGCCGGTCTCAGGCCACCCAACCGCCTGCGGCGCGAAAGGCCTTCATGTCATCGAGCTCCCCCGCTTCCACCCCCTCTTCGGCTCTGACCCCTTCGCTCGACCACTCCGAGGCCGCCCTCGCCTCCCGTCTCCGCGCCGCCGGCTGCGTGTTCGCCGAGGACGAGGCGCTGATGATCATGTCCGCCGCCCGGGACGCCGCCGAGCTGGAGGAGATGGTCCGGCGCCGGGTCGTCGGCCTGCCGCTGGAGCACGTCGTCGGGTACGCGGAGTTCTGCGGGCTGCGCGTCGAGGTCGACGCCGAGGTGTTCGTGCCCCGCCGACGTACCGAGGCGCTCGTCCAGGAGGCCGCGCGGTGCGCTCCCGCGCGGGCGGTGGTCGTCGACCTGTGCTGCGGCTCCGGCGCTCTGGGCGTCGCGCTCGCCGCGTCCCTGGACGAGGTCGAGCTGCACGCCGCCGACGTCGACCCGGCGGCCGTCCGCTGCGCGCGGCGGAACGTCACCGCGGCCGGCGGGCACGTCTACGAGGGCGACCTCTTCGACGCGCTGCCCGAGGGGCTGAAGGGGCGGGTGGACGTCCTGCTCTCCAACGTTCCGTACGTCCCCACCGAGGAGGTCGAGCTCCTGCCGTCCGAGGCACGCGACCACGAGGCCCGGGTCGCGCTCGACGGAGGTACCGACGGGCTCCACGTCCTGCGCCGGGTCGTCGCCGAGGCCGCGACGTGGCTGGCGCCGGGCGGGGTCCTGCTCTTCGAGACGAGCGAGCGGCAGTCCGGTCAGGCCGTGGCCGCCGTCACCGCCGCCGGTCTGCACGCGCGCGTGGCGACGGACGACGAACTGGACGCCACCGTGATCGTTGCCAGTGCCAGTGCCAGTGCCAGTGCCAGTGCCAGTGCCAGTGCCAGTGCCAGTGCCAGTGCCAGTGCCAGTGCCAGTACGGTGCCGGCGTCGGTGCCGCCTGAGGCGGCGACGTCGGTCGACGCCTTCTGAGAGGTTCCCCGGGGTTCCGAGCGTCCCCGCGGGGCTCCCAGGAGTGTCGTTTCTTGTGGCCTCTTGTGGCTACCAGAAGGGCAATGGTGAAATGTCACACACCATTCGAGGGAGACCCTTCATGACCCGCGAGCATGTCCCGGCGCACCGCGCCCACCCCTGGCACGGCATCATGGTCGCCACCGCCCTCCCTCTCCGTGAGGACCTCTCCGTCGACCACGACGCCTATGCCGAGCACGTCGCCTGGCTGATCGCCAACGGTTGCGACGGCGTCGTCCCCAACGGCTCCCTCGGTGAGTACCAGACCCTCACCGACGCCGAGCGCGCCCAGGTCGTCCGTACCGCCGTCGCCGCCGGTGACGGTGCCCGTGTCATGCCCGGCGTCGCCGCCTACGGCTCCGCCGAGTCGCGCCGCTGGGCCGAGCAGGCCGCCGAGGCCGGTGCCGGCTCCGTCCTGCTCCTGCCCCCGAACGCCTACCGCGCCGACGCCGACGCCGTCCGCGCCCACTACGCCGAGGTCGCCCGAGTCGGCCTGCCCGTCGTCGCGTACAACAACCCGATCGACACCAAGGTCGATCTGACCCCCGCGCTGCTCGCGAGCCTGTACGAGGACGGCTCCATCGTCGCCGTCAAGGAGTTCAGCGGCGACGTCCGCCGCGCCTACGAGATCGCCGAGCTCGCCCCCGAGCTCGACCTCCTCGTCGGCGCCGACGACGTCCTCCTCGAACTCGCCCTGGCCGGGGCCGTCGGCTGGATCGCCGGCTACCCCAACGCCCTCCCCGACAGCTGCGCCACGCTCTACCGCGCGGCCGTCGCGGGCGACCTGAAGACGGCTCTGCCGCTCTACAAGTCCCTGCACCCGCTGCTCCGTTGGGACTCCAAGACCGAGTTCGTCCAGGCGATCAAGCTGTCCATGGACCTCGCGGGACGTCACGGAGGTGCCACCCGGCCGCCCCGCGCGCCGCTGGCCTCGGAGCAGTACGCCGTCGTGCGTGCCGCGACGGAGAAGGTCATCGCCGAAGGTCACCACTGACGGTCATCGCCGAAGGTCACCACTGGCGGACGTCACCGAAGGTCACCACTGACGGTCATCGCCGAAGGTCACCACTGACGGACGTCACCGAAGGCCATTGTCGAGCAATCCACTCACCAGGAACAGGAAAGGGACGTCCGTGCGTACGCGTCATGTCTTCCACGCCGTCGATTCGCACACCGAGGGCATGCCCACGCGCGTGATCACCGGTGGTGTCGGGGTGATC
>NZ_JBFADU010000040.1:0-46766 GCF_040641575.1 Streptomyces sp. NPDC020807 | reverse complement strand
GCCCGGGGGCACATTCAGCCCCGCCGGCGTTTGAGGCGCGGGGTCCGGGGCGGAGCCCCGGTTTCGGGAAGGGGCGGGGTGGGGGAGAAGGCCCGCCGCAGGCGCCGGACCAGGCCCGGTGGCGGGGCGCGCCCCGGAACGTCCCGCTGGCCCCGGACCAGGCCCGGCGGCGGCGCGCCCCGCAACGTCCCGCAGGCACCGACACCGGCACCGGCACCGGCACCGGCACCGGCCGGAACCCACCCGCTCAAGGGCGGGGCCCGCCTACCGCAGCCGCGGACGCCCCGGATGCAACCCCGCCCGATCCGCCGCATCCGCCCCCCGCGTCCACCCCGCCTCGTCCCAAGCCGCCCGAACCCGGGTCGTACGGGTCTCCGGAAAGAGCTCGTCCGTGCGCGCCGTCACCGCGACCTCGCGACTCGCCAGCGCCGGAAGCAGCGTCGGCGCCTCCGCCGCCACCCGGCGGGACGTCGCCGAGAGCCGCTTGCCGAGCCGGTTCGCGTACGCCAGGAAGAACGACTGGCGGAACGACTTCGTGCGCTTGCGTCCCCCGGCCCGCTGCTCCGCCTCCGCCCGCGTCATCGCCGCCGTCCCCTGCACGAGCAGCGACGTGTAGAGCAGTTCCACCGGGTCGAGGTCCGCCTCGAAGCCGACGACCGTCGAGAAGCCGTACGCCTCGTTCCACACGGCCCGGCAGTGGTTGGCCGTCGCCACCGCGTCCAGCAGGATCGCCTTCGCCTGCTCGTACGGCGGCTCGACGCCGATCCGGATCGCCCCGGGCGTCTCCGGCGACGGCGCCCCCGCCGCGAGCGTCGCCTCGTCGAGGCTGTGCCGGGCCATCAGCTCCTGGGCCTTGGCGGTGAGCGCTTCCGCCTCCTCCGGGTACCCGGTCGCCTCCGCCTTCGCGAGGAGGGCCCTGATCCGCGTCAGCATCCGGGGCTCGCCGGCCGCCGCGGGCGGCAGCGCCTCACCCGGTGCAGGCCCGACGGCGTCGAGCCTGGGGAGCCGGACCAGGAGCCGGTACAGCTCCAGGACCGTCGTCGCGTACGAGAAGCGGTCCGTGGGGCGGGCGGCCCCGGCGTCGAGCGCCTCCAGCTGCGCGTCCCAGCGGCGCGGCAGCCGTTCGTACCGCGTGGTCTCCTTCACGATCAGCCCGGCGAGCACGCGCGCGTGCTCGTCCTCCAGCTCCCGCCGGACGGTCCTCGCCAGGTCCGCCGGCTGCCACCCGCGCGCCCACAGGGTCCGTACGAACTCCTCGCCGCGCCGTGCCAGCTCCGCGTCGGCGGAGGGGTCGGCCGCGAGCAGCGACGCCGCCGTGTCGAGGGCGTCGAGGCCGCGGTCACCGCCCGCGTACAGCGCCTCGAAGGCCTTGTCGACGGTACTGCCGGAAGTCATGCCGTGCCTCTCGCGTCCCGATGCGTGTCCCCCTCGATGGTCTCAGGGGTTCTCGGGGGCGTCTCGGGGGCACCTCGGGGGTTCTCGGGGGTAGGGCCGGCCCTACCCCCGAGACGCCCCCTGGTGGTCGTGATCGGCACGCGCGAAAGCGGTTCGCTGAACCCATGACGCCCTATCCCACCCCGGCCTCCACACCCGCCCCCGCCGCCGTACGGCTCCGCGGCCTGGCCCGGCACCACCGTGACGTCCGCGCCCTCGACGGCGTGGACCTCGACTTCGCGGCCGGTACCTTCACCGCCGTCATGGGCCCTTCCGGCTCGGGAAAGTCCACGCTCCTCCAATGCGCCGCCGGGCTGGACCGCCCGACCTCGGGGACGGTGGAGATCGGCGGCACCGCCCTGGAGGGGCTGAGCGAGCGGGGCCTGACGCTCCTGCGGCGGGACCGGATCGGTTTCGTCTTCCAGTCGTTCAACCTGCTTCCCTCCCTGACGGCCGCGCAGAACGTCGCCCTGCCCCTCCGTCTCGCTGGCCGCCGCCCGTCCCGTAGCCAGGTGGGGGACGTCCTCGCCCGGGTGGGCCTCGCCGGAAGGGAACGGCACCGGCCCGGCGAACTCTCCGGCGGGCAGCAGCAACGCGTGGCCATCGCACGGGCGTTGATCACCCGCCCGGCGGTCCTGTTCGGCGACGAGCCGACGGGTGCGCTGGACTCGACGACGAGCCGCGAGGTCCTGGACATGTTGCGGAGCCTGGTCGACGAGGAGGGCCAGACGATCGTCATGGTCACGCACGACCCGGTGGCGGCGGCCCGCGCGGACCGGGTGGTGTTCCTGGCGGACGGCCGTGCGGCGGGCGAACTGCGGGCGCCGACGGCGGAGTCGGTGGCGGAGAGGATGGCGGGACTGGCCGCCGAAGGGCCGGCATGCTGACCGTCATCGTCTCCGGCCTGCGCGCCCGTTGGGCGTCCTTCGTCGGCGGCTTCCTCGCGCTGGCACTGGGCGTCGGACTGCTCGCCACCATGGGTCTCGGCCTCTCCGCCACCTTCCACGCGCCCGAGCGTTCTCCCCAGCGGTTCGCTTCCTCCCCCGTCGTCGTGCAGGGTCAGGACCGCCTGACGCTCGACGTGCGGCGCGGACCCGCGACCGTACCCGTCACGCACCGCCTCGATCGTCCACAGCCTGTGGATACCGAACTGCTGCGCGAACTGCGCGCCCGCTGGACCGTGACGACGTCCGGCGGCCCCGACGCCGTCGGGGTCGAGGCTCCCTCCGCCGACGTCCGCGCCCTCGTGGGCGACCGGGCCCGCGTTCTCACCGGGCACGCGCGCGTGGAGGCCGACCCCGACCCCGAGCGGGACGCCCGGGCACTCGTCGGGCTCAACGCCCTCCTCGGGACGGCGGGCGGCGTCACCGCCTTCGTCTCCGTCTTCGTCGTCGCCTCGACCTTCGCCTTCGCCGTCGCCCTGCGCCGTCGCGAGTTCGGACTGCTCCGCACGGCGGGCGCGACCCCCGGGCAGGTCCGCCGGATGCTCCTCGCGGAGGCGACGGTGCTCGGCGTCCTCGCCTCGGGGGCGGGCTGCGCCCTCGGCGCGCTCGGCGCTCCCGTCCTCGCCAGGACGCTGGTCGAAGGTGGCCTGGCGCCGCGGTGGTTCGCGGCCGGCGAGGCGGTCTGGCCCTTCCACCTGGCCTTCTGGACGGGCCTGACCGTCGCCCTCGCGGGGGCGGTCGCGGCTTCCCGCCGGGCGGGGAAGGTCGGCCCGGCGGCGGCGCTGCGGGACGCGGACGTCGACACGGACGTGCTGCCCGTGGGCCGGGCGCTGCTGGGGGCGGGGCTGCTGGCCGCCGGCCTGGTCCTCCTGGTCCACGCCTGCGCCACGGACCCGTCGTCCCTCCTGAAGCGGAAGACGTACACGACCGTCCCGATGCTGCTGATCGGCGGCACGGCCCTCCTCTCCCCGCTGCTCGTCCGCCCGGCGGCGCGGCTGCTCGGCGCGCTGGGAACGGGCGGCGGGCGCGGCGGTGCGGTGGGCATGCTCGTACGGGAGAACAGCGCTGCGTCCGTGCGCCGTACCGCCGCCGTGGCCGCGCCCGTCCTCGTGACGGTGGCGCTCGCGGGCACGCTGTTCGGCTCGGCGGCGAGCGTCACGCGCGCGCGTGCGGAGGAGGCGCGGCAGCAGACGGTCTCCCCCACGGCTCCGACCTCCGTCTTCGTACGGGACGGGGAGGAGGCGGTCGTGAAGTACGGGGCGCGGGCGGTCACCGACCCAGCGGCGTTCGCGAAGCTCGCACACCTGCCGGTGGTGGCCGGGGACCTGGGGGGCCTGGACGACGGATCGATCGTCGTGAACGAGGAGTTCGAACGGCGCGGGGTGGGCGAGACGGTGGAGGTGTGGCGGGCGGACGGGAGCGGTCCGGTACGGCTCCGGGTGGCGGCCGTCCTCGCACGCGGGACGGGCGACAACGGCCCGTACGTGACGCGGGCGAACGCACCGGGGGCGACGGCAGCGGAAGCGAAGACGAGAACGGACACGAAAACGCCAACGGAAACGGAAGCTGCGCTCACCGCCAGCCCCCAAGCCCGCCTCGGCATGATCCTGGTCCTCGGCATCGCGCTGGTCTACACGGTGATCGGCCTCGCCAACACCCTCTTGATGGCGACGTCGGTACGCGGCGCGGAGCTGTCCGCACTGCGCCTGGCGGGCGCCACGCGGGCGCAGATCCTGCGGGTCGTGACGGGCGAGGCGGTCCTGGCGACGGCGATCGGCACCCTCCTGGGACTGGCGGTGACGGCCGCGGTCCTGGGCGCCCTGGCCGCGGCCCTGTCGTCCCTGGGCGCCCCGGTGACCCTGGCCGTCCCCTGGTCGACGACGACCGCCGCGGCGGCGGTCTGCACCGCTGTGGCCGTCGCCGCCTCGGCCGTCCCCGCGTGGCGCCTCACGCGCTGACCGGCCATGGTGGGACAACGGGGCGGTGACAAGGGTCGGAGCCGGGTCACCGCCCCGTCCGCGTCCGGCCCCGCGGCAGACCCGGCCCGGAGCCAACTCCAGCCCGCGGCAGATCCGGCCCGGAGCCAACTCCAGCCCGCGGCAGACCCGCCCCGGACCCAACTCCAGCCCCGCCGGCGTTTGAGGCGCGGGGTCCGGGGCAGAGCCCCGGTTTCGGGAAGGGGCGGGGTGGGGGACAGGCCCGCCGCAGGCGCCTACCCCCCACTGTCAGACCCCCCTGTCACACTCGCACCCATGACCGAAAGGTGGGCCCTCGCCCCCGAGCCGGAGGGAAACGGCGCACAGCTCGTCCCCCTCGGCCCCGACGGCCTGCCCGCCGGCCCCGTCCGCCACGAGTCCGACCTCGTCACCGCCGTCCGCTCCCGCCCGGACGTCACCCGCTGGGTCTGGCGGGCGACCGCCGAGGTCTACCCCCGCCTCCTCGCCGCCGGCGTCCGCGTCGAGCGCTGTTACGACGTGGAGGACGCCGAGCAGCTCCTCCTCGGCCACGAGGGCCGCCTCGGCGAGCCCCGCTCGGCCGCCGCCGCCTGGGCTCGCCTGCGGAACGCCCCCGTACCCCCCGATCCCCCGCAGCGCGCCGCCGAGCCCGGCTCGCAGGACTCCCTCTTCGAGCCGCGCCCCTCGTCCGACGTGCCCTTCGAGGGCCTGCTCGCGGTGTACGCGGAGCAGCTCCGCCGCCACGACCGCGCCGAGCACCCGGGCAGGATGCGCCTGCTCACGGCCGCCGAGTCGGCCGGCATGCTCGTCGCCGCCGAGATGCACCGCGCGGGCCTGCCGTGGCGGGCGGACGTGCACCGGGAGCTGCTGCACGAGCTGCTCGGCGAGCGGTACGCGGGCGGGGGCGAGCCCCGTCGTCTCGCCGAGCTCGCGGACGAGGTCTCCGCCGCCTTCGGGCGGAGGGTCAGACCGGACCTGCCCGCCGACGTGGTGAAGGCCTTCGCGGGGGCCGGCATCCGGCTGCGGTCGACGCGCCGCTGGGAGCTGGAGGAGGTCGACCACCCGGCGGTCGCGCCGCTCGTCGCGTACAAGAAGCTGTACCGGATCTGGACCGCACACGGCTGGTCGTGGCTGGCGGACTGGGTCAGGGACGGCCGTTTCCGGCCGGAGTACCTGCCGGGCGGCACGGTCAGCGGGCGGTGGACGACGAACGGCGGCGGCGCGCTGCAGATCCCGAAGGTGATCCGGCGCGCGGTGGTCGCCGACGAGGGCTGGCGGCTGGTCGTCGCGGACGCCGACCAGATGGAGCCGCGGGTGCTGGCCGCGATCTCCCGCGATCCGGGGTTCATGGAGGTCGCGGGCCACCCCGACGACCTCTACCGCCGTCTCTCCGACCGCGCGTTCTCCGGCGACCGGGACCACGCGAAGATCGCGCTGCTCGGCGCGATCTACGGGCAGACCAGCGGCGACGGCCTGAAGAACCTGGCGGCTCTGCGCCGTCGCTTCCCGCGCGCGGTGGCCTATGTCGACGACGCGGCGAAGGCGGGCGAGGAGGGGCGGCTCGTCCGGACGTGGCTCGGCAGGACGAGTCCGCGGGCGGTCGGCGCGGGCGACGCGGAGGAGGCGGGACTGCCCCAGGACGGCGGCGAACCGGAGGTACGAGAGGGGGGCGAGTTCGTTCCCGGCTACGCCTCGGGGAACGCGCGGGCCCGCGGCCGCTTCACCCGTAACTTCGTCGTGCAGGGAAGCGCCGCGGACTGGGCGCTGCTGATGCTCGCGGCGCTGCGCCGCTCGCTCGCGGGGATGCGGGCGGAGCTGGTCTTCTTCCAGCACGACGAGGTGATCGTGCACTGCCCGGCGGAGGAGGCGGAGGCGGTGACGGCGGCGATCGCGGCGGCGGGGGACGAGGCGGGCCGGATCGCCTTCGGGGACACGCCGGTGCGGTTCCCGTTCACGACGGCGACGGTGGAGCGGTACGCGGACGCGAAGTAGCCCGGAGGGAAGCCGTACCGACTCCCCTCCGGACCACATCGAGGACTCCTTCGAGGACTCCTTCGAGGACTCCTTCGAGGACTGCCCCTGAGGGCCGCCCCTGCGGACTACTTCTGGGCAGGCCGCGTCTGCCACTTCCCGCTGAGCGCGATCGTCTTCAGCTGATCCATGGTCAGCGCGGGCTCGGCACGGGTCGCGTCCTCGTGCTGGGCGCCGGTGTTGAAGGCGGAGACGACGACCCGGAGGCCCTCGGGCGTGATGGTGTCGACGGTCCACCAGACGACCCCGGAGCCGCCCTTCTCACCGGGCTGCCGGGTGAGCTTCACCTTGCGGCCGTCGGGAAGGGTGGTGACGTCCCCGGTGAAGAGGCCGTCCGCGCCGCCCATGCCGTACTGGACGTTGATCTGGACGAGGCTCTTGCCCTGGCCGTCGTCGACGACCATGTAGCCGTACCCGTCCTCACCCTCCGCTTCGACGACGGTGAGTCCCTTCGGCAGGAGGGAGCGCAGGCCCGCCTCGATGAAGGCCCCGCCGAGCTGGGCCGGCGGCTGGTGGGCGGAGTCGGGCCCGCGCTTCACCTTGACGTTCGGGGCCAGCTGCTCGTACAGCGGGCGCCAGTCGTCGGTGGTCACGAGCTTCCGCAGCTCGGCCGCGTCGAAGGGCGGGTCCTCGCGGGTGATCGCCTCCCCCTTCTCGGCGGGGGCGTTGTACTCGTTCACGTCGACGATGAAGCCGTCCTTGGTGAGCAGGACCGCCCGCCAGTCCTTGGTCTCCTCGCGCTTGTCGGGGTACTCGTACCCCTGGAGGATCATCAGACGGGCACCGCCCGGCAGGCGTTCCTCGTCGCAGTGGTCGTACGGGACGGCGACCTTGCTGGGGCAGGTGACCTGGCCCGAACCGGCCTCGCCGTCGCCGCCGGCGGAGCGGTAGAAGCCGACGGTGACGCCGGCCCTGCCCGCGCCGTCGTCGTAGACGGCGCTGACGTGCTGGCCCGTGCCCTCCAGCGACTCGAACTCCCACTTGCCCTCGGGGGTGTTGTTCTTGAGGACGGCGGCGATGTCCTTGATCGGGATCTGCTCGGCGACCGGCTCCCCGCTCCCCTTGCCGGGCGCCGCGGTGGCGGTCGTTCCGGTGGGCTTGGGCGTGGCCGGCCCGGCCACCGACGTGGTGGTCGCCTTGCCCGCCGGGGTGAGGACGGAACCGCCGTACACCCCGCCGATGCCGATGGCGGCGAGCGCGAGGGCGCCGCCGGTCACGGCGAGGCGGCGGCGCACGATCCGGCGCCGGCCGCGGGCGAGGCCGGCGCTGACGATCTCGCGGCGGCCGTCGAGGGTGAAGCTCTCGCCGGTGCTGCGGAGGGCCGCGCCGAGGCCGTCCTCGAACGGGTCGGGCTGGGGGTCGTTCTGGGGCATGGCAAACCACCGTCTCCGGTCGATAGGGAAAGAGAAGAAGAGGAAAGGGAGCGCCCCCTCAGATGAGGAGCCCGCTCGCATGAGGAGCCACTCGCATGGAGAACCACTTGTCTGGGGAGCCACTCGCCTGGGGAGCCACTCGCCTGAGGAGCCCGCTCAACGAGCGGCGAGCTCCATCACGGTCCCGCCGAGCCGGGCGCGCAGCTTCGCGAGCGCCCGTACGGACCGGGTGCGGACGGCCGCCGAGCTGACGTGCATGGCGTCGGCGGTCTCCTCGACGCTGCGGTCCTCCCAGTACCGCAGCACCACGACCGCCCGGTCCTTGGGCGCGAGCCCGGCGAGCGCGTCGAGCAGCGCGATCCGGAGCGCCGGGTCACCCCCGTCCTCGGGGGCGCGGTCGGGCAGCTCGCCGAGGGGACGCTCGGTGGCCGAGCGGCGCCGCCGGTGGCTGAGGAACGTGCGGACGAGCACGGTCTGGGCGTACGCGGCGGGGTTGTCGATCCGTGCCATGCGGCCCCAGAGGGCGTACATGCGCCCCAGGGTCTCCTGGGTGAGGTCTTCGGCGAGATGGGTGTCGCCGCTGGTCAGCAGGCATGCGGACCGGAAGAGGTGCCCGGTGCGTGCGGAGGCGAACTCCAGGAACTCATCCGCGCGGGACGTCTTCATGCCCCTCCCTTCCTGCCGGTCACGTGGTGTCGCCGCCTGTGTGGTCGCCGTACACCTTCATGACGCGACGGGCGCGCGGAAATGTTTCAGCAAATCTGGGAGGGGACGCCCGTCCGACGAGTCCAAGAAGCGGAATCGGGTAATCCTGAAGTATGAACACTCTCAGCGCAGCAGAGACCCTGGCCGCTGGGGTTTGGCAGTCAGGTCTCGCACAGGTCATCGGCGGCCTCGTCATCGTCGCCGTCCTCATCGGAGCCTTCTGGCTCGGTCAGCGGATCAGGGACCGCGAGCCCGCTCCCCCGAAACCGGAGGAGCAGCCGCACAGGCCGGAGACGGACCGGTTGCCCGGCGAGATGTCGGAGTACCGCCGACCGGCCGAAATGCCGCACACGGACGGCGCACACCGGCTCATGCCGTACCAGCTCAAGGACTCGGGCACCTCGGGCACCGAGACCTCGCCGGAGCCGCCGAGCGAGGAGAAGCGCAAGTGGGGCGGCATCTCCAGCGGCGGCTTCGGCAGCGGCGGCACGGGCCACGGCGACTGACCGCCCTCACCCGAGCCCCCAGGGCTCCTGCGCCCCAGGTCCCTAACCTCCCAGCGTGCGCCCGGCCCGCTCGGCCACGTGGCGGGGCGGCTCGGCCCCCACGGGCAGGCAGGGGTCGGTGACCGGCTCACCGAAGGTGGTGACCACCGGCACGACCCCCGCCCACAGCCCGAGGGCGGCGTCCTCGGAGTCGCCGTCGTCCGGCGGGCCGCTCGCGATCTTCACGGAGGCCTCGGTGAGGTCGAGCGCGAGGAGCGTGGTGGCGGCGAGCTCCTTGCGGCTGGGCTGCCGCGCGTAATCCCACTGCCCCGGGGAGCTCTGCTCGGTGAGTGCGCGGAGCCCGCGCAGCTTCTCGTCGGGGTCGGTGACGATCCGGGGTATGCCGTAGACCATCGCGCAGCGGTAGTTCACACCGTGCTCGAAGACGGACCGGGCGAGGACGAGCCCGTCGACGTGGGTGACGGTGACGCAGACGGTGGTGTCGGGCGCCTGCACCATGCTGCGGCTGGCGACGGACCCGTGCAGATAGAGCCGGCCGTCCTCGACGCCGTACACGGTGGGCACGACCATCGTCGTCCCGTCGACGGGAACGCCGAGGTGGCACAGGAACCCGGCCGCGAGCACGGCGTCCAGGTCCTCCCGCCGGTGGCTCCCCTTCTCCCGCATCCGCCGCAACCGCGTCCGCTCGGTGACGACGAGCGTGCTGTCGGCCGACTCCTCGGCGGCGGTCCCTCGGGTGGTGCTCATGCCACGTGTCCTCTCGTTCCGCGTACGGATGGCGAACAACAGAAAACCCCAGGTCAGAAGAATCTGTCCTGGGGTTTCGCTGAGCCGCCTTCGGGATTCGAACCCGAGACCTACGCATTACGAGTGCGTTGCTCTGGCCAACTGAGCTAAGGCGGCGTGCCGTGCGGACCCATTATCGGGTGCAGCAGCGCCGCCAAGTCTACACAGTTTTCGGAGGTGCTCCGACCACCCCCGGATCATGGCTATGAGCAGCGCTTTCCGTCTTGCGGAGGCGTTCCTTCCAGGAGGTAGGTGTTGATCGCCGTGTCGATGCAGTCGCTGCCCCGCCCGTAGGCCGTGTGGCCGTCGCCCTCGTAGGTGAGGAGGGTGCCGGAGGAGAGCTGGGCGGCGAGGGAGCGGGCCCACTTGTACGGGGTCGCCGGGTCGCGGGTGGTGCCGACGACGAGGATCGGCGCGGCGCCGTCGGCGGTGATGCGGTGGGGGCGGCCGGTGGGCGAGGTGGGCCAGTAGGTGCAGTTGAGGGCGGCCCAGGCGAGGCCCTCGCCGAAGACCGGGGAGGCCTTCTCGAAGGAGGGGACCGCCTGCTCGGCCGCGGCGGGATCGGCGTAGGCGGGCGGCAGGTCGAGGCAGTTCACGGCGGCGTTCGCGTACATCAGGTTCGCGTACGTGCCGTCCGCCTCCCGCTCGTAGTAGCTGTCGGCGAGCGCGAGGAGGCCCGAGCCCTCGCCGCCGATCGCCCGGGTGAGCGCCTCGCGCAGCTGGGGCCAGGCCCCCTCGTCGTACATCGCCGCGATCACGCCGGTCGTGGCGAGGGACTCGCCGAGCTCGCGGCCCTCGCCGGTGGGCAGCGGTGCGGCGTCCACGTCGCGGAAGAACTTCCGGAGCGCGGCCCCCGCCGCCTCGACCGAGCCGGTGCCGAGCGGGCAGTCCGGCGTACGGACGCAGTCGGCGGCGAAGGCCCGGAAGGAGGTCTCGAAGCCGCCGGTCTGGTCGCGGTTGAGGTCGAGCGCCGAGAGGGAGGGGTCCATGGCGCCGTCGAGGACGAGCCGGCCGACCCGGCCGGGGAAGAGCTCGGCGTACGTGGCACCGAGGAAGGTGCCGTACGAGGCCCCCACGTAGTGCAGCTTCTCGTCGCCGAGGACCGCCCGCAGGACGTCCATGTCGCGGGCCGTCTCCACGGTGGAGACGTGCGGCAGTACCGTCCCCGAGCGCTTCTCGCAGCCCGCCGCGAAGCGCTTGAAGGAGGCGCTGAGCTCGTTGATCTCCGCCGCGTCGTCCGGAGTCTGGTCGACCTGCGTGTACGCGTCCATCTGCGGGCCCGTCAGGCACTCGACCGGCTCGCTGCGGGCGACGCCGCGCGGGTCGACGGCCACCATGTCGAAACGGGCGCGGACGGGGGCGGGGTAGCCGATGCCCGCGTACCCCTGGAGGTAGCCGACGGCCGAGCCTCCGGGGCCTCCCGGGTTGACCAGGAGCGAACCGATCCGCTTCCCGGGGCCCGTCGCCTTCGTCCGCGAGACGGCGAGCTTGACGTCGCCCGCCTCCGGCTTCGCGTAGTCGAGCGGGGCGAGCAGGGTCGCGCACTGGAACCCGACGACGCCGCAGTCCCGCCAGGCGAGCTTCTGCCCGTAGTACTTCCTCAGCGCCCCCGAGGCGGGGTCCTGCGAGGCGGCCTCCCGGGAGGCGGGGGCCTGGGCGGCGGACGCCTCGCTCCGCGTGCGGGACGCGGCGGCGTCGCTTCCGCCCGTACAGCCGGAGAGGATCAGCCCGGCGGCGGCGAGGGCCGTGGCGGACGTACGGAGCAAACGCCTGGAGTCCATTGCCGGAGGGTATCCAGACGGGTACACACCGTGTCCAATCCGGAGTCCGGCGGGCGCCTGAGCGGGACCGGTGGGCGCCGGAACGGGCGCCGGGGGACGCCGGAACGGGCGCCTGAACGGGCGCCGGAGGATGCCAGAGCGGGTGCCGGAGGGTGCCGAAGCGGTGCCGGAACGGGCGCCGGAGGGTGCCGAAGCGGCGCCGGAACGGGCGCCGGAACGGGCGCCGGAGGGCGCGTCGGCTACTCCCGCAGCGCCATCGTCATCGCCTCGACCGCGAGCAGCGGCGCCACGTTGCGGTCGAGGGCCTCGCGGCAGGCGAGGATCGCCTCGATCCGGCGCAGCGTCCGCTCCGGCGTCGTGTCGCCCGCGATCCGCTCCAGCGCGTCCCGCACGTCCGTGTTGGCGAGGGGCGCCCGGGAGCGGAGCTGGAGGGCGAGGACGTCCCGGTAGAAGCCGGTGAGGTCGGTGAGGGCCAGGTCGAGGCTGTCGCGCTGCGTACGCGTCCTGCGGCGCTTCTGCCGCTCCTCCAGCTCCTTCATCGCGCCGGCCGTGCCGCGCGGCATCCGCCCGCCCTGCGCGGCGCCGAGCGCCGCCTTCAGCTCCTCGGTCTCCTTGACGTCGATCTCCTCCGCCACCTGCTTGGCGTCCTCGGCGGCGGCGTCGACGAGCTCCTGGGCGGCCTTCAGGCAGCCGCCGATGTCGGCGACCCGCAGCGGCAGCTTGAGGACGACGGAGCGGCGCGCGCGGGCGCGCTCGTCGGTGGCGAGCCGTCGGGCCCGGTCGATGTGGCCCTGGGTCGCGCGGGCGGCGGCGTGCGCGATCTCCGGCTCGATGCCGTCTCGCCGTACGAGCACGTCGGCGACGGCCTCCACGGCGGGCGTCCGCAGCGTCAGGTGGCGGCAGCGGGAGCGGATCGTCGGCAGCACGTCCTCCAGGGAGGGCGCGCAGAGCAGCCACACCGTGCGGGGCGCGGGCTCCTCGACGGCCTTCAGGAGCACGTTCCCCGCGCCCTCGGTGAGGCGGTCGGCGTCCTCCAGGACGATGACCTGCCAGCGGCCGCCGGCCGGGGAGAGCTGGGCGCGCCGGACGAGGTCGCGGGTCTCCTTCACGCCGATGGACAGCAGGTCCGTGCGGACGATCTCCACGTCCGCGTGGGTGCCGACGAGCGACGTGTGACAGCCGTCGCAGAACCCGCAGCCCGGCCCGCCGGTGCTCATCGCCCGGTCGGGGCTCACGCACTGGAGCGCGGCGGCGAACGCCCGCGCCGCCGTCGCCCGGCCGGACCCCGGCGGGCCCGTGAACAGCCACGCGTGGGTCATCTTCGACGCCTCGGGGGCGGGCAGTCCGGCGGCATGGGCGGTCACGAGCGCGTCGGCGTCGCGCGCGGCGGCGGCGAGCTGCTCCTCCACCCGCGTCTGTCCGACCAGGTCGTCCCATACGGCCATGTCTGCCCCTCCTCAGGTACGCCCTCCATTGTGGGGCAGCGCTCTGACATCCCCGGATCAGCCACGGGCCTCCTCGCGCCGCCGCGTCAGCCACAGCCCGACCGCGGAACCGAGCACGACGGCCCCGGTGCCGACGCTTCCGGCGGCACGGAGCCCGCCGGTCAGGTCCGAGAACGTGCCGACGTAGACGTTGGCCAGGACGCTCACGACGAGCAGCAGCCAGAGAAGGGGGCGCATGGGGTACCTCCGTGCGAAGTGGGTGGGTGCCCTACGATCCTCGCCCTCCCCAACCGGCCCGCACAGCGGTGCCCGCTCCCGGGCCGTGGTGTAGCCCGCTCCACCGTGTCGCCTCCCGGCGCCGCCTAGGCTGGCGGGATGCGTGTGGCGATCAAGGAAGCGTTCCGGGCGTGGCTCCACCTGACGGTCGGGGCCGCGGTCTCCGTGCTCTGCTACCTGATGGTCGCCGTCGCCCTGTTCACCGCCGTCCTCACCGTCACGGTCATCGGCGCGGGCGTGCTGCCCGAGAGCGTGCTGCTGCTGCGCCGCCTCGCCGGGTGGGAGCGCCGTCGCACGGCCGCGTGGACCGGGACGCCGGTCCCGGAGGCGTACCTGCCGCTCGAAGGCCCCCTCCCCGCGCGCGTGCGGACGGCTTTCACCGACCCGGGCACCCGGCAGGACCTGCTCTGGGGTGCCGCGCAGCTCCTCTACGGCATGGTCCTCTGGTGCCTCTCGCTGATCCTGTGGATCCCCGCGCTCCTCGTCGACGGGGTCCAGGCCGGGCTCGTGGGGCGGCGGCCGGTGGCGCTGCCGCTGGTCGGGCGGCTCGCGGCGCTCGACGCCGAGTGGTCGCGCGCCCTGCTGACGCCGTCCCCGGCGGCGGCCAGGGACGCCGCCCTCGCGGCCCGGGTCGAGCAGCTGACGGCCACGCGCGCGGGCGCGGTCGCCGCGCACGGCGCCGAGCTCCGCCGGATCGAGCGCGACCTCCACGACGGCGCGCAGGCCCGCCTGGTGGCGCTGTCCATGCGGATCGGCCTGGCCCGGCGCGTGTACGACTCCGATCCCGCGACCGCCCGCGCGTTCCTCGACGACGCCCAGACGCAGGCGGAGGAGGCCCTCGCCGAACTCCGGCACGTGGTGCGCGGCATCCACCCGCCGATCCTGACCGACCGGGGTCTGACCGGGGCGGTACGGGCTCTCGCCGCGAGCAGCGGCCTGCAGACGACGGTCACGGTGACGGGCCTGACGGAGGACGGCCGGGCGGAGGACGGCCGGGGGGAAGACGGCCGGGCGGAGGACCGCCGGGCGGACAGCCGGACGGATGGCGGCCGGGCGGAGGACGGCCCGGCTCAGATCGGCCCGGCGCACGACCGCGACGCCACCCCCGCGCCCGAAGCCCCCCGTGCCCCCGCCGCCGTCGAGGCCGCCGCCTACTTCGTCGTCGCCGAGGCCCTCACCAACGCCGCCAAGCACAGCGGCGCCGCCCGCGCCTCCGTCGCCCTCACCCGCGAGAAGACCGCGCTACGCGTGCGCGTGGCGGACGAGGGACGCGGCGGGGCCGAGGCCGCCGAGAGCCGCGGCTCCGGCCTGACCGGCATGCGGCGCCGGGTCGCCGCGCTCGACGGCACCGTACGACTGACCAGCCCCGTCGGGGGCCCGACCGTGATCGAAGTGGAGCTTCCGTGCGTGTGGTGATCGCCGAGGACAACGCCCTCCTCAGGGAGGGCCTGGTCCTGCTGCTGACCTCGTCGGGGCACGAGGTCGTCGGCGTCGCGGCCACCGGCCCCGAGATCCTGCCCCTGCTCCTCGAGCACCGCCCCGACGTGGCGGTGCTCGACGTACGGCTGCCGCCCGACTTCCGCGACGAGGGGCTCCGTGCGGCGCTCGCCGCCCGCGAGCACCTCCCCGAGCTGCCGCTGCTCGTGCTCTCGCAGTACGTGGAGGAGACGTACGCCGCCGAGCTCCTCGGCGGCGGCGCGCGCGGCGTCGGCTACCTCCTGAAGGACCGGGTGGGCCGGGTCGACGAGTTCCTCGACGCCCTGGAGCGGGTCGCGTCCGGCGGTACGGCCCTGGACCCGGAGGTCGTCACCGAACTGATGGCCCGTCGGCGCGACGACCCGCTCGACTCGCTCACGCCCCGCGAGCGCGAGGTCCTCGGGCTCATGGCCCAGGGCCACGACAACGCGACGATCGCCCGCTCGCTGGTGGTCACCGAGCGGGCCGTGCACAAGCACATCGGGAACGTCTTCCTGAAGCTCGGCCTGCCGCCGACCGACAGCGGCGGCCACCGCCGGGTCCTCGCGGTCCTGGCCTACCTCAACGCGTAGCCGCCGCTCCCGGCGCCCCGCCCGCGACCCCGGCCATGATCGGCCGGGCAGGCCCTACGTCCCCGCGCCCGGCCGCCGCACCCGCCGGAACTCCTCCAGGAACACCCCCGTCACGACCGTGACGAGGACGACCCCGACGATCGCACCGGCCTGCGCGGGCGGCAGGTACGGCAGGCCGCCGGTGAGCGCCCAGGCGAAGGCGGTCAGCGGCAGCGCGCCCACCGCGAGCCCGACGAGGAGGCCCGTCACGGTCAGGAATCCGGCCTCCAGGCCGAGCATGCGCCGCAGCTGTCCCGCCGACGCGCCGACCTGGCGCAGGAGGTCCCGTTCGCCGCGCCGCCCGGCGCCGATGAGGGCGAGGGTGCTGAGGACGGAGAGGACGGTGAGCCCGCCGATCGCGGCGACGATGCCACCGGAGACCAGCCCGTTGAGCTCGGCCCCGGGAAGCGTCACCGCCACGGGCGCGACCGGCGCCCCGCGTCCGGTGCCGGACGCCAGCACGCGCGCGGGGTACGGATCGCTCATGTGCGGGGCCAGTTCGGCCTTCGGGAGCAGGAACTCGCCGAGGGCCAGCGAGCGTTCGTAGACCGCGACCACCCGCAACCGCTTCTCCGTGCCGTCCCCGAGCCGGAGCGCCACCGTCGAACCGGGCTTCGCGTCGAGCGACTTGGCCATGTCCGCGCCGACCGCGACCGTGCCCGCCCGGCCGAGTCCGGCGAGGTCGCCGGCGACGACGCCCGGGTCGAGCGTGCCGGCGAGTCCCTCGGCGTCCACGCCGAGGACCGGGAGCCGGTCGAGGCGCGGCGCGCCCGCCTCGGTGCGGGCCAGGACGACCGAGGAGCTCAGCACGTCCGTGGCCGCGTCGACCCCCGGCAGCTTCCGTACGCGCTCCGCCGTCGTACCGGTGAACGCGAGGTCGGCGGTGGTCGCCGCACGGGCCTGGGCGGCCGCCGCCCGCTCCATGGTGGCGCCCGCCGAGAGCTGTACGAGCGCGAAGGAGGTGACGAGGACGACGGGGACGAGCGCGGCCCCGAGGCGCCGGGAGTGCGCGCCCGCGCCGGCGGCGGTGAGCCGTCTGGGCGCACCGCCGAGCCGGCGGAACGGCCGGTCGAGGACGGCCGTCGCGGCCCGCGCGATCCACGGGCCGAGCAGCGCGCAGCCGGCGACCAGGGTCACCGTGGCCGCCCCGGCAGCGGCGGCGGCCGCCTCGCCGCCCTGGACCGTGGCGGCCCCGGCCGAGCTCGCGCCGAGCACGAGCAGGACGATCCCGAGGACGCGGCGGACGCGCCCCGTCCCGGGCCGCGCGGGCCTGCGGGCGGCGAGGAGGACCACGAGCCGGGCGAGGCCGACGACGAGCGCGGAGACGGCGAGGACCGCGGCGAACAACCAGGTCGGGACGGGAAGTTCGAGCCCCTCCGGTACGACTCCGGTACGGGCCCGCAGCGCCGACCACAGCAGCTGGAAAACCGGCACGGCGGCGAGCGCGCCGAGCAGGGCCGCGGCGGCGGCCACCCGGCCCACCTCGCGGCCCGCCGCCGCCCGGACCTGCCGGGGCGACGCGCCGACGGAGACGAGCAGCTCCCTTTCGGCGGCGCGCTGCTGGAGGGCCTGCGCGACCAGCGAGGAGAGGACGAGGGCCGCGACGAGGAGGAGGGTGCCGGAGACGGCCGCGAGGAGCTGGAGGAGGTCCCCGCGCGCGGGGAGCGCGCCGAGGTGCTCGGCGCCGCCCCGGCCGTCGCCGGTCAGGGCCCGGAGCGGCTGTCCCGACGCGGTGTCCTTGAGCCCGGCGTCGTCCAACGCGGCCCGCACGCGCGCGTGGAGGGTCTCCACGGGGACGCCGGGATCGGCCAGGACGCCGACGGCGTCGACGGCCCCCGGGTGCCCGGCGATCCGCCGTGCCTCCCCGGCGGTGACGTAGAGCGCGTCCGGCCCGTCGGCCACGCCGACGACCTTCCGCCCGGCGAGGGTGTCCCCGACGCCGACACCGGGCCCTGCCCCGGCCCCCACGACGACCTCTCGGCCGTCGCGCGGCTCGCGCCCGTCGGTCAGCTCGTACGGGGCGAGACGAGCGGCCTCCCAGGAACGCCCGGCGTACGCGCGCGTGCCCGCGCCGCCGTCCGGGGCCGGGTTCGTCGTGCCCGCGCCGTCCCGGGCCCGGGACCCTTCCCGTACGACGAAGGTGTCGTCCGGGACCGCCTCCCGTACGCCCGGTACGGCGCGCAGCACGTCGACGGTCGCGGCCGGGATCCGTACCCGTTCGGTGAGGCCCGCCGAGGCCGTCTGCGGCTCGCCGCCCCACGGGGTGACCGTCGACTCGACCTCCTGGTCGCCGGCGACGACGACGGGCGCGGCGGCGTACCGCTCCACGCGCGCGTGGCCGAGTGCGGTGGAGCCGAGGGCGAGGGCCAGGGCACCGAGCAGCGCCGAGGTGACGGCGACGGCGGCGAACACGGCCGCCCACGCCTTGCGGTGGGTGCGCAGCGAACGGGCGGCGAGCAGCCGCACCGCCGGGTTCCCGGGACGGCCGCTCATCGGGCGGCCCCCGACAGGACGCCGGCGGTACGGGCGCCGAGCGCGGCCCGTACGCCCGCCTCGTCCGGCCGGTCGAGGCGGCCGGCCATCCGGCCGCGCTCCAGGAACACCGCCTCGTCCGTCCAGGTGGCGGCCACCGGGTCGTGGGTGACGAGGACGACGGTGGTGCCGCGCTCGTCGACCGCGCGCCGCAGCAGGGCGAGGACGCCGCTCGCCGTGACCGGGTCGAGGGCGGCGGTCGGCTCGTCGGCGAAGACGACCTCGGGCTCGTTGACCAGGGCGCGGGCGATGGCGACCCGCTGCCGCTGGCCGCCGGAGAGGTTCTCGGGCCGGTCGTCGGCACGGTCGGCGAGGCCCACGGCGTCGAGCCCGGCGAGCGCCCGGTCGACGAGCGCGCGGTCCTCGCGGGCCCCGGCGAGGAGCAGGGGCAGGGTGACGTTCTCCCGCACGCTCAGCGCGGAGACGAGGTTGAGCGACTGGAAGACGAAGCCGATGCGGTCCCGACGCAGCCGGGTCAGGCCGGCGGCCTTCAGGGTGGCGAGGTCGGTGCCCCCGATCCGTACCCTCCCGGCCGTCGGCCGTTCGAGTCCGGCCGCGCAGCGCAGCAGCGTGGACTTGCCGGAGCCGGACCGGCCCATCACGGCCACGAAGCGTCCGCGCGGCACGGTCAGGTCGATCCCGTCGAGCGCGGGCGCCCCGCGTCCGTACGCACGGCTCACGCCGTCCAGGGCGAGGGCGGCGCCGTTCTCCGTCACTGCTGTCGTCGTCATACCGCAACGCTAGAAAAGCGCAGGTCAGGCCGGTATGGGGCTGGCTGCCGGACCGGGGGTGGTGCTAGCTCCACCCCCGGTGCCGGTCAGCGGCGGCGGCGCGGGCCCTCGCCCTCGTCGTCGTGCGGGCCGAACAGCTCGTCGGCGAGGGTCGGCAGGTCGTCGAGCGGGGTCTCCTCCGCCCAGTCCGAGCGGCGGCGCGGACGGCCGTGCTCGTCGAGCTGGGGCAGCTCGCGGGTGCGGTCGTTCGCCCCTTCCGGCTCCGGCCGGGCCTGCGGCCGCTCGTCGCGGAAGATGCCCTGCGGCACCCGGTCCACGGGCCGGACGGGAGGCAGGACGGCGGTCTCGTCGACCGCGCGCGGGTCGGTGATCCTGGGCAGGACGGCCGTCTCCTCGGCGGCCCTCGTGTCCTTGACCTGCGGCAGGACGGCGGTCTCCGCCTCCGGCCTCACGACCGGCTCGGACTTCGCGACCGGCTCGGACTTCGCGATCGCCTCGGGCTTCACGACCGGCGTCTGTACGGTGACCTCGTTCGGCGAGACGGACGGCTGGGCCACCCGCGGATCCGGCTTCACGACGGGGGTCGGCACGGTGACCTCGTTCGCCGACTCCTGAGCGGCGGCCTCCTCCGCGGCCGCCTTCTCGGCAGCGGCCTTCTCGGCGGCAGCGCGCTCGGCGGCGCGCTTCTCGGCGGCAGCCTTCTCCGCAGCCGCCTTCTCCGCCGCGGCCTTCTCCGCAGCGGCGGTCCGCTCCGCCGCAGCCGCTTCCGCGGCCGCCGCGCGCTGGGCCGCGGCGGCCACCGCGGCGGCACGCTCGGCGGCGGCCTTCTCCGCGGCGGCCTTGGCGGCGGCCTCGGCCGCGACCTTCTCGGCCGCCGCCTTCACCGCCGCGGCCTCCGCCGCCTTCGCCGCGGCCGCCGCCTCGGCCATCCGGCGGGCCTCCTCGGCGCGGAGCAGCGCCTCCTCGGCCTTGCGCTGCTTCTCCAGGCGGCGCGCCTCGGCCTCGGCCCGGAGCCAGGCCTCCTTCTCGGCCTCCTTGCGGAGCCGCTCCTGCTCCTCCTGGCGGGCCTTCTCCTCGGCGGCGAGGCGCCGGCGCTCCTCCTCGGCGGCGGCCTCCGCCGCGAGCCGCTCCTCCTCGGCCTTGCGCCGGGCCTCCTCGGCCTGACGCTCGGCCTCCAGGCGGCGCGCCTCTTCCTCCTCGCGCCGCTTGCGCTCCTCCTCCTCGGCGCGGAGCTTGGCGAGCTGTTCCTGCCGCTCGCGCTCCAGGCGCTCTTCCTCGGCCTTGCGGGCGGCCTCTTCCTCGGCCCTCCGCCGCGCCTCCTCCTCGGCCTTGCGGCGGGCCTCCTCGGCGGCCTTGATCTCGGCCTCGGAGAGCGGCAGCATCCGGTCGAGCCGGTGGCGTACGACGGTGGTGACGGCCTCGGGCTCCTGGCCGGCGTCGACGACGAGGTAGCGGCTGGGGTCGGCGGCGGCGAGGGCGAGGAAACCGGCCCGTACGCGCGCGTGGAACTCCGGCGGCTCGGACTCCAGCCGGTCGGGCGCCTCGGTGAACCGCTCGCGGGCCGTCTCCGGGGAGACGTCGAGCACGACGGTCAGGTGCGGGACGAGCCCGTCGGTCGCCCAGCGGGAGATGCGGGCGATCTCGGTCGGGGAGAGGTCGCGGCCCGCGCCCTGGTAGGCCACGGACGAGTCGATGTACCGGTCGGAGATGACGACCGCGCCCCGCTCCAGGGCGGGCCGGACCAGGGAGTCGACGTGCTCGGCGCGGTCGGCCGCGTACAGCAGGGCCTCGGCCCGGTTCGACAGCCCCGCGGACGAGACGTCGAGGAGGATCGAGCGGAGCCGCTTGCCGATCGGGGTGGCGCCGGGCTCGCGGGTGACGACGACCTCGTGGCCCTTGGCGCGGATCCACTCGGCGAGCGCCTTGACCTGCGTCGACTTGCCGGCGCCGTCGCCGCCCTCCAGGGCGATGAAGAAGCCGGTCGGGGAGGGCGCCTGGGCCGGGTCGGAGCCGCGGACCGCGTCGCGCAGGTCGCGGCGGAGCGGTACGCCCGCGCGGTCGTCGGTCCTGGCGAGGACGAGCGCGGCGACGGGCAGCAGCAGGGCGCCGACGAGGGCGAGCGTGTAGGCCGCGCCGCCGTGTTCGAGGACGAAGGTGCCGCCCGAGGACGCGAGCCGGTGCGGGCCGATCGCGGCGGCGAGCAGCGGCGCGGCGAGCGCGCCGACGGCCATGCCGACGCGCGCGGCGGCCTGGAGGCGGGCGGTCGTCACGTCGCGGTCCGGCTCCTCGGTCTCCTGGTCGACGAGGGTGTGGCCGGTGTGGGCGGCGACACCGGCGGCGTACCCGGCGAGGACGGCGAGCAGCAGCACGGTCGCCGTGTCGGGGACGAGGCCCATGGCGAGCAGCGCGACGCCGGTGACGGCGGTCGCGAGGGCGAGCAGGCGGCGCCGGGAGAGGACGGGCAGGACGTGCCGCGCGGTGCGGATGCCGACGGCGGTGGCGCCGCTGAGCGCGAGGATCAGGAGCGCGTACGTGACGGGGCCGCCGCCGAGGTCGTACGCGTGGAGGACGGCGACGGACGCGGCGGCGGCGATCGCCCCGGCGACGGTGGCGCAGGTCAGGACGAGCAGCGGGAGCGCGCCGGTACGGCCCTTCGCGCGCTCGCCCTCCTCCTCCGTCCCGCCCTTGCCTCCGGTCCCGCCCAGCCCCGCGAGCGGCGAGCGGAGTGCGGGCCCGCGCCCGCCGGGCAGCGCCATCCCGAAGAGGACGGTGACGGAGGCGGCGAAGAGTCCGGCGGCCACGTACGAGCCGAGGGCGGCCTGGTGGAACGAGAACCAGTCGAGTCCGGCGCCCAGCAGGTTGCCGACGAGGGTGGCGACGAGCAGCGCCACGGCGGCGGCGGGCACGGCGAGGAAGGCGGTGCGCAGCGAGAGCCGGCGCAGCGCGCCCAGGTGGTCCGGGAGCGGCCGGACGGCGTCGCCCTCGGGCGGGGCGGCGGGGAGCAGCGCGGGGGCGGCGCCCTCGCGGCAGACGGTCCAGAGCCGCTCGGCGGCGCCGGTCACGAAGACGGTGCCGAGCACGTACCAGAGGGCGGAGCCGGGGAGCCAGTCGATCCAGAGCGGGGCGACGACGAGCAGCGCGAGCCGCACCCCGTCGGCGCCGATCATGGTCCAGCGCCGGTCGAGCGGGCCGTCGGGCCCGGTCAGCCTGGCGAGGGGGCCGAGGACGACGGCCCCGAACAGGGCCGAGGCGAGCAGGCGCGTACCGACGACGGCGGCCACGGCGAACGCGGCGCCCCGGTAACCGCCCCCGAGCGCGCCCTCGGCGACGGCCGCCTGGAGGCCGAGGAGGACGAGGACGAGGAGTCCGAGGGCGTCGCCGACGCTGCCGACGAGCTGCGCGTTCCACAGACGGCGGAGCGGCTGGTGGCGCAGGAGCGCCCGTACGGCACGCTCCTGGGAATCCGCGACGAGTGCGGCGTCGAAATCGCCGAGGCGGTCTGGCTGCTCTGCTCGCGTCATCCGTCCACCCTATCCGGACGGTCCGGCACCCGGCGGCCTCCACCCGAACACGGGGGCGAACGTGGGGAGGGGGAGGAAGCGTCGCTTCCTCCCCCTCCCCACGACCGTTCGCGGCAGGACTACTCCGGCTGCGCCGCCGCCGTCTTCTTCGCGGCGGTCTTCTTCGCGGCCGTGGTCTTGGCGGCCGTGGTGGTCTTCTTCGCCGCCGTCTTCTTGGCCGCCGTCGCCTTGGTGGCCGTGGCGGTCTTCTTCGCGGTGGCCTTCTTGGCCGGGGCCTTCTTCGCCGGGGCCTTCTTCGCCGGTCCCTTGGCCCGCTTCTCCGCGAGGAGCTCGTAGCCGCGCTCGGGCGTGATGTCCTCGACGCTGTCGCCGGTGCGCAGGGTGGCGTTGGTCTCGCCGTCCGTCACGTACGGGCCGAAACGGCCGTCCTTGACGACGACGGGCTTCTCGCTGACCGGGTCGGTGCCGAGCTCCTTCAGCGGCGGCTTGGCGGCGGCCCGGCCACGCTGCTTGGGCTGGGCGTAGATCGCCAGCGCCTCTTCGAGGGTGATCGTGAAGAGCTGGTCCTCGTCGGTGAGCGACCGCGAGTCCGTGCCCTTCTTCAGGTACGGGCCGTAGCGGCCGTTCTGCGCGGTGATCTCGACGCCCTCGGCGTCCGCGCCGACGACCCGCGGGAGGGACATCAGCCGGAGCGCGTCCTCCAGGGTGACGGTGTCGAGCGCCATGGTCTTGAAGAGGGAGGCCGTGCGCGGCTTGACCGCGTTCTTGCCGGTCTTCGGGGTGCCCTCGGGGAGGATCTCCGTGACGTACGGGCCGTAGCGGCCGTCCTTCGCGACGATCTGGTTCCCGCTGACGGGGTCGGTGCCCAGCTCGAAGTCGCCGCTCGGCTTGGCGAGCAGCTCCTCGGCGTGCTCGACGGTCAGCTCGTCGGGCGCGAGGTCGTCGGGGACGTCGGCGCGCTGGTGGCCCTCGGCGTCCTTCTCGCCGCGCTCGACGTACGGGCCGTAGCGGCCGACGCGGAGCACGATGCCGTTGCCGACGGGGAAGGAGGAGATCTCGCGCGCGTCGATGGCGCCGAGGTCGGTGACGAGCTCCTTGAGGCCGCCGAGGTGGTCGCCGTCGCCGTTGCCCGCGTCGGCCGCGCCGCCGGAGGCGCCCGCGCCGGACTCGCCCTCGCCGAAGTAGAAACGCTTCAGCCACGGCACGGACTGGGCCTCGCCGCGCGCGATGCGGTCGAGGTCGTCCTCCATCCTGGCGGTGAAGTCGTAGTCGACGAGCCGCCCGAAGTGCTTCTCCAGGAGGTTGACGACGGCGAAGCTCAGGAAGGACGGCACGAGGGCCGTGCCCTTCTTGAAGACGTAGCCGCGGTCGAGGATGGTGCCGATGATCGAGGCGTACGTCGACGGGCGGCCGATCTCGCGCTCTTCGAGCTCCTTGACCAGCGAGGCCTCGGTGTAGCGGGCCGGCGGCTTCGTCGCGTGGCCGTCCGCCGTGATCTCCTCGGCGGTCAGCGCGTCGCCCTCCGCGACCTGCGGGAGGCGCTTCTCGCGGTCGTCGAGCTCCGCGTTCGGGTCGTCGGCGCCTTCCACGTAGGCCTTCATGAAGCCGTGGAAGGTGATCGTCTTGCCCGAGGCGCTGAACTCGGCGTCCCGGCCGTCGGCGGACCGGCCGCCGATCTTCACGGTGACGGAGTTGCCGGTCGCGTCCTTCATCTGGGAGGCGACGGTCCGCTTCCAGATGAGCTCGTACAGGCGGAACTGGTCACCGGTCAGGCCGGTCTCCGCGGGGGTGCGGAAACGATCACCCGAAGGACGGATCGCCTCGTGCGCCTCCTGCGCGTTCTTGACCTTGCCCGCGTAGACGCGCGGCTTCTCCGGCAGGTAGTCGGCGCCGTACAGCTGCGTGACCTGCGTCCGCGCCGCCGCCACTGCGGTGTCGGAGAGGATCGTGGAGTCCGTACGCATGTAGGTGATGAAGCCGTTCTCGTACAGCTTCTGCGCCACCTGCATGGTCGCCTTCGCACCGAAGCCGAGCTTGCGGCTCGCCTCCTGCTGGAGCGTCGTCGTCCGGAAGGGGGCGTACGGGGAGCGGCGGTACGGCTTCGACTCGACGGACCGCACGGCGAACGCGGTGTCGGCCAGCGCGGCGGCGAGCGCCCGGGCCTTCTCCTCGTCCAGGTGCAGCACGTTCTCGGTCTTCAGGCGGCCGTCGGCGCCGAAGTCGCGGCCCTGCGCGACGCGCTTGCCGTCGACCGTGTTCAGACGGGCGACCAGCGTCGACGGGTCGGAGGCGTCACCGGTGCGGCCGGTGCCGAAGGTGCCGGTGAGGTCCCAGTACTCGGCGGAGCGGAACGCGATGCGCTCGCGCTCGCGCTCGACGACGAGCCGGGTGGCGACGGACTGCACGCGGCCGGCGGAGAGCCGCGGCATGACCTTCTTCCACAGGACCGGCGAGACCTCGTAGCCGTACAGCCGGTCGATGATGCGGCGGGTCTCCTGGGCGTCGACCATGCGCTGGTTCAGCTCGCGCGGGTTGGCGACGGCCTCGCGGATGGCGTCCTTGGTGATCTCGTGGAAGACCATCCGGTGGACGGGGACCTTGGGCTTCAGGACTTCCTGGAGGTGCCACGCGATGGCCTCGCCCTCGCGGTCCTCATCGGTGGCGAGGAAGAGCTCGTCGGACTCGGCGAGCAGCTCCTTGAGCTTCCTGACCTGCGCCTTCTTGTCGGCGTTGACGACATAGATGGGCTGGAAGTCGTGCTCGACGTCGACGCCGAGGCGGCGGACCTCGCCGGTGTACTTCTCCGGCACCTCGGCGGCACCGGAGGGGAGGTCGCGGATGTGCCCGACGCTCGCCTCGACGACGTAGCCGGGGCCGAGGTAGCCCTTGATCGTCTTCGCCTTGGCAGGCGACTCGACGATGACGAGTCGGCGGCCGCCGTGTGCGGTCTCGCTGGTCGGGGACAACTTCGCTCTTCTCTCCGGATCGACACTCTCTGGCACGTACGGCACTGGCACGCACGGCAGCGGCACGGACGGTGACGCTCCCGTCGCTGCGGAGTGTGACGGTACAACCCGCCCCCGTGTCAAACGGCGAAAGCCCGCAACGGCCACTCGAACGGTAACCCGAGTCCTGCCATTCCTGCCGCCCGGACTCCCGGATGGGCGGACGGGACGGGCGGCGGCGGGAGAGGAGAGGAGAGCGTCGCGAGGGCCCGGGGCCGTGCGGGCGGCGGTGTCAGAGCCGGGCGAAGCACCAGACGCCGAGGGTGAGGAAGCCCGCGCCGAAGAGACCGGTCAGCGCGACGGCCGCGCGTGGCGCGACCCCGTACGCCACGGGCTCGCCGTGCAGCGTCCGCACGGTCGTCCACAGCAGGAGCGCGCCCCCGAACAGCGTGAACGCCGCTCCCGCGAAGATCGCCGGCCCGCTCTCCATGCCCGTACCCCGTTCCGTTGCGGTGCGGGGCTCGTCTCCCCCGCGCAGCCGAGGCTGACACCTCCGGGCGTCGTCGGCGCGAATTCGGGGTGAACGACGCGGAGCGTCCCGTACGGTTTCACGAAGATGGCCGGTAGTGACCCACCCCTCACACCCTCGTGTCGTGCCGACCAGACCCGTGTCGCACCGACCCGGCCCGTGTCATGCCGACCAGGCCCGTGTCGCGCCGACCCGGCCCGGGTCCCGCCGCGTCACATCGTGTCGAGCGTGGCCCGGCGGCGGCTGCCCCGCTCGAAGACGGCGAGCAGGGCGACCGCGAGCAGCCCCCACCCGGCGCCCACGGCGAGCTCGGCCCCGAGCAGGCCGGCGTCGAGGCCGCCGCCCGCGGTCAGCAGCCGCGCCGCGTCCGCCGCGTGCGTGAGCGGCAGCAGCTCGCCCGCGACCCGCATCCACTCGGGCAGCGTCTCCCGGGGGACGGCGGCGCCCGTCAGGAGGAGCAGCACCGAACTCGCCACGTTCGACACCAGGAACACGTCCCGGAAGCGCAGCCCGAGCGCGCCCAGCGCGAGCCCGAAGGCCGAGCAGGCACCGGCGGCGGCGAGCAGCACGAGCCCGAGACCGGGCAGCGCCCCGGCGGGAACGGGCAGCCCGAGGACGAGCGCGGCGACGGTGAGGACGAGGGCGCTGACGAACAGCCCGTTGAGGACGTACGGGAGGGCTCGTCCGGCCCAGAGCGGCACCCGGCGCCGGGGCGAGAGCAGGACGGCCCCGAGGGTGCCGTACCGGCGCTCGTTGGCGACGGCCATCGTGCCGCCGTACACGCAGGAGGCGGAAGCTGCGAGGACGGCGTTGCCCACAAGATGGAAACGGTCGTCCGCGACGCCGAGTTCCCGTCCGAGGAAGACGAAGAAGAAGACCTGGAGGAGCGGCCCCACCAGGAGCGTTCCGACGAACATCGGCGGGGTCGTCCAGTTGAACAGGGCCCGGTAGGAGATCGCCCCGCCGACGACGACGAGCCGGGCGGTGGCCGGGAAACGGAACATCTCTGTCTGGCCTTTCAGGCGAGGGGGGCGGGTGCTCAGGCGAGGGCGAGGGTGGCGGCGGCGCGCGCCCGCCGCTCCACGCGGCCGAGGACGAGCACGGCGGCCAGGGCGTAGCCGGCCCCGAGCGCGGCGGCGGCGAGCAGCGGCGTGAGCACGTCCCCGCCGGAGGTCGCCGCGTGCACGGCCCGCGCGCCCCAGGTGGTCGGCAGCGCCCAGGACAGCGGGTGCGTCCAGGCCGGCAGCACGGTGACGGGCACGAGGAGTCCGGACAGCAGCCAGACGGGCGTGTCCAGCGGGTTGGCCAGGGCGTTGGCGTTCCGCAGCAGGACGAAGGTGGCGGCGAGCAGCAGCCCCGTCATCCCGAGCGCGAGGACGCAGACGGGCACGGCGACCAGGAAGAGCAGCGGGTGCGCGAAGTCGAGCGGGACGCCGAAGAGGACCACGCCCCACAGGATCGTCGCGCCCATCGCGTACGTGCCGATGACGGCGGTCGCGAGGGTGATGGGGAGCAGGACGAGGGCGAGCGGCGCGGGCGCCACGACGAGGTTCTCCAGGGTCCCCAGCCAGCGCTGGTTCTGCACCGCGCCGCCCGAACCGAAGAGCACCGAGCCCCAGATGCCCATGAGTCCGGCGCCGACGGAGGCGGTGAGCAGCCGGTCGGGGTCGCCCGCGGCACGGAAGAGGTAGACGGCGAGGGTCGCGTAGACGATCGGGACGAGGACGGCGAAGGTGATCTCCAGCGGGGAGCGCGACATGTACGAGACGTGGGTCCGGACCCCCACGAGCACGAGCCGTGCCACGCGCCTCACGCGGACGCCTCCTCGGCGGGCGCGCACAGGGCGTACGAAGCCTGGTCGGTGATCCCCCCGGAGCCGGTGCCCGTCGCCTCCTCCACGATCGTGATGTACGCGTCCTCCAGGGACGGTTCACGGCTCGTGACCCGTCCGGTCCGCACGCCGTCCAGCGCGGCGAGCACCGGACCGTGCAGCTCGGCGGCCCCGCGTCCCGCCGTGACCTGGACGGTCACGACCTGGAGGCTCCCCCGGTCGTCGGCCGACGCGCCCGCCACCCCGGCGAGCCGCCGCACCCGGTCGAGCCGTTCCTCGTCCACGCCGTACGCCTCGATCTCCAGCACGTCCCGGTCCCTCACACGGGACTTGAGGCTGTCGGGGGTGCCGAGGGCCTGGATCCGGCCGGCCGCGATGACGGCGATCCGGTCGCAGAGCTCGTCGGCCTCGGCCATGTAGTGCGTGGTGAGCAGGACGGTGGTGCCCGCGGCGGTCAGGTCCGCGACCGTGCGCCGCAGGTCGCGGGCGGCGACGGGGTCGACGCCGATGGACGGCTCGTCCAGGAAGAGGACGTCGGGGCGGTGGAGCAGGCCGCGGGCGATGTGGAGGCGCTGCCGCATGCCGCGCGAGTACCCCTCGACGCGCTCCCTCTCGCGGCCCAGGAGGCCGACCAGGTCGAGGAGTTCGGCGATGCGCCGCTTCTGGTCGCGGCCCTCGACGCCGTACAGCTCGGCGAAGTAGCGGAGGTTGTCGAGCGCGGAGAGCCGGTCGTACAGGCCGCGGTCGCCGCCGAAGACGTACCCGATCCTGCGGCGTACGGCGACGGGGTCGCGCGCCACGTCGTGGCCGAACACCCGGGCCGTGCCGGAGGTCGGCAGGAGGAGGGTGTTGAGCATCTTGATGGTGGTGGTCTTCCCGGCCCCGTTGGGGCCGAGGAGGCCGAAGAGCTCCCCCGGGGCCACGTCGAAGGTGACGCCGCGGACGGCCTCGGTCTCGGTCCGACGCGGCCTGAGCCACCCGGTCCTGCTGGTGTAGGTGCGGCGCAGCGCGTCCGCCTCGATTGCGAGCATGCGCCGGACAGTAGGGGGGCGCGAAAGGGCCGGGCCATCGATTCGGGACGCCCCGAATCGTCGGCCGAGTCCCCTGCCCCGGGCCTGCCCCGGGCGGGCGGACGGCGCGGGCCGGGCGGGCGGGCGCGGGTCGGCTGGTGGCGCGGGTCAGGTGGGTGGGCGCGGGTCGGGCGGGTGGCGCGGGTGAGGCTCGTGGCGCGGGTGAGGCTGGTGGCGCGGGTCAGGCCACCGCCCGGAGGACGCCCTCCCCGGCGAGGAGCGCGAGCAGCGACCGGCCCGTGTCGGTCAGCTGGTAGTAGACGGAGCGCCCCACGCGGTGCCGGGTCACGACCCCGGCCTCGGCGAGGACGGAGAGGTGCTCGGAGACCGTGCTCGGCGCGAGGCCGAGGCGGTCGGCGAGTCCGGCGGTGGTCAGCGGGCCGCCGAGCTCGCGCAGGACCGCCGCGCGGCCCCGCCCGAGCAGCAGCCCGAGCCGGTCGTCCGCGACGGGTTCGACGGGTTCGCGCAGGGCGGCGGCGCCGCGGGCCTGGAAGCTGAGCGCGAAGACCTCGGGGTCGTCCGTCGAGTAGAGCCGGCAGCCCTCGGCGAAGACCAGCGGCACGAGGACGAGCCTGCGCTCGCCCGGCGCGTACTCCGCCTCGATGTACTTGGTCAGTTCGAGTACGGGCGGCGTCCACCGCCCTCGTGACTCCAGTCCGGCGAACAGCGCGTCGACGCCCTCGGTCGCGAACGTCCGGGCGCGGAAGAGCACTTCGTCCTCGACGAGGCGGCGCATCGTCGGCCAGTACGGCTCGATCGCACCCTCCCACCAGGCCGCGTACGCGTCGGCGAGGGTCGCGCAGGCGGCCTCCGGGTCCTTCAGGTAGGGCTGGAGGAACGGGGCGTCGGTCATGCCGGGGTAGCAGGCCTCCACCTGCTCGCGGACGAACGCCGGTTCGGTGGCCCGCAGCGCGCCGAGCTCCTCGTGGACGTGGACCGTCCCGATCGGGCGGGGCAGGAGGAAGTCGGAGACCTGCCCCGGCCCCTCCTCGACCAGCTGCCGCAGCGGGCGCAGCCGGTCGTCCTCGCGCCACACCTCGCGCGCCTGCCCGACCCACGCCTGGTACGGCCAGGAGGGGGTGCGGTGCGGCAGCGCGAGGTGGATCGCGCAGAACGCGTCACGGAGCGGGCTGATCGCGATGCGGGTCGACCCGAGCGAGGCCTCGTCCAGTTCGATCCGTATCAAGCGTCGCTCCCCTCGGTCACGGGCAGCAGGAAGCCCTCCTCGACGAGCAGCCGGATCGCCGCCGGGGTGCGGTCGCGGAGCAGGACGGGGTCCTCGCCCATGAGCTGCCCGATCGCGTCGAGGATGCGGCCGGCGCTGAGCGTGCCGTCGCAGACCCCGGCGAACCCGGCACCGACGTGGTCGACCTTGGTGGCGCGGCGCATGCCCCGGTTCTGCCGGAGGACGACGTGCTCCGGGTCCTCGGCGCCCGGCAGCCCGACCTGCTCCTGCATCACCTCGGCCGCGAGCGTGAACCGGTCGGCGAGGAGCGCGGCGTCGTCGCGGCTCCGCAGGTAGTCCTGGCGCTCGAAGTGGGCGCGGACGGTGTCGCCGAGGGGCTGCTCGACGGGGTGCGGCCACTCCTCGACGAGGACCGACGGCTCGACGGCGCCGGACTCCACCGCCGCGTTCCGCCGGATGGTGATCCAGCCGAAGCCGATCGCCCTGGTCTTGCGCGCCTCGAACTCGTCGAGCCAGCGGCCGTACGCGATGCGGTACTCGTCCGGGTCGCCGCGGTGGTCGCCGCTGTCCCGCAGCCACAGCTCGGTGTACTGGGTGACGTCCTGGACCTCGCGCTGCACGATCCAGGCGTCGCAGCCGCGCGGCACCCAGGAGCGCAGCCGCTCCTGCCACTCCTCGCCCTCGACGTGCTGCCAGTTGGCGAGGAACTGGGCGTACCCGCCGTCGTTGAGCCGCTCGCCGGCCTGCTGCACGAGCGTGCGGCACAGGTCGTCGCCGCCCATCCCGCCGTCCCGGTAGGTGAGCGAGGCGCCGGGCGAGATGACGAACGGCGGGTTGGAGACGATCAGGTCGTACGTGTCGCCGTCGACCGGCTCGAAGAGGGAGCCTTCGAGGAGCTCGGCCTCGCGGGCCCCGGAGAGGGCGAGCGTCAGGCGGGTGAAGTCCAGGGCGCGCGGGTTGAGGTCGGTGGCGGTGACCAGGGTGGCGTGCTGGGCCGCGTGCAGCGCCTGGATGCCGGAGCCGGTGCCGAGGTCGAGCGCGGAGGACACCGGCGTACGGATGGTGATGCCGGCGAGCGTGGTGGAGGCGCCGCCGACGCCGAGGACGACGCCCTCGGCCTTCTTGCCGATGCCCCCGGCACCGCCGACGGCACAGCCGAGGTCGGAGACGATGAACCAGTCCTCGCCGTCGGGGCCGCCGTACGGACGGATGTCGACGGTGGCGAGCACGGCGTCGTCCTCGCGGACCACCCAGCCGTCGTCGAGGGCCTCGTCCAGCGGAAGCGCGGCGGCGGCCTGGTCGTACGTGACGGCGCGCTGGAGCAGGAAGAGCCGGACGAGGGTCTCCAGCGGGGAGTCTCCCCGGGTGGCGCGCAGGGCGGGCACGGTCTCGCTGCGGGCGAGCGCCGCGTAGGCGGGGGCGCCGAGCAGGTCGAGCAGGCCGTCGGCGGTGAAGTCGGCGGCGAGGAGCGTCTCGCGCAGACGGGCGGCGTGCGCGGACACCGGGAGGCGGGGAGGCAGGCTGGTCGTACTCACACGAACCATTGTGACGGCCACCACCGACATCCGGGCAGCCGACCCGACGGCGGACGGTCGACCCGGCGGCGGAGGCCGACCCGACGGCGGAGGGCCGACCCGGCGGCGGGAGGCCGATGCCGCCGGGTCGTGGTGCTCCTGTGGTGCCGCTGCCCCTGGGGGGCTACTCCGCGGAGGCCGAGGCGGACGGCTTCGCCGCGGCGGAGGCGGAGGAAGACGGCTTCGCGGAGGCCGAGGCGGACGGCTTCGCGGAGGCCGATGCCGAGGCGGAGGCGGAGGCGGACGCCTTGGGCGGAACGGAGGCCGTCGGCTTCTGGCATCCGGGCTGCTTGGCCATGGCCTGGCCGAGCTCGCCCTCCTCCAGCTTGGACAGCGCGGCCTGGTCCATCTTCTCGATCTTGGTGAGACCGTCGGCGACGTCCTGGAGGCCGTCGGCGAACTTCTGCTGGTTCGTCGGGTCCAGCGCGTCGACCTCCTTCTTGAGCCCCTCGTAGGCCACCGCGGTCGCGTTCAGCTCCTTGATCGCGTCCTGCTTGATCTTCTCGCCGTTCTCGACGGGCGGGGCGCCGGCGGCCTCGACGGCCTTGGCGAGGGCGCGGTCGGCGTCGGCGATGTCCTGGAACGCCTTCGAGTCGGCGGCCTGGATCTCGGCGGGCTTACTGTCGGCGGCCGTCGAGATGATGATCTGGTGGGCGTTGGCCCGCTTCTGGATCTGCGGCTTCGCCTGGTCGCAGAACGTCTTCGCCCAGTCGTCCACCTTGTTGCCCTCGTCGTCGCTGCAACCCGACAGCACGAGCATCAGTACCGCGCCGCCGGACAGTGCGGCCGCAAGCTTCTTGTTCACCGGATCGGTCCCTTCCAAGGCTCTCGGCCCCGGAACATACACGCCGAACGGGCTACTTCCACCTTTCGTGCGAGCGATTTCGACCACATTGCAGTCGTTTGAACCAAGCGAGACGCCCCTCTCACGCCCCCTTCACGCCGGGGAATGAGACGGACGACACGTCAGGAGACCGCCACGGAACGGCGCTTGGAGAGCCACACCGCGACGACCACGACGAGGACCGCCAGGGCCGCGACCCCCGCCCTCAGTCCGTCGTCGGCGTCCTGCCCGTAACCGAACTTCACGACGGCGGGCGCGATGAGCAGCGCGACGAGGTTCATCACCTTCAGGAGCGGGTTGATCGCCGGTCCCGCCGTGTCCTTGAAGGGGTCGCCGACGGTGTCGCCGATGACGGTCGCGGCATGCGCCTCGCTGCCCTTGCCGCCGTGGTGCCCGTCCTCGACCAGCTTCTTCGCGTTGTCCCACGCGCCGCCGGAGTTGGCGAGGAAGACCGCCATCAGGGCACCCGTCCCGATCGCCCCGGCGAGGTACGCGCCGAGCGGTCCGACGCCGAGAGCGAAGCCGACCGCGATCGGCGCGGTCACGGCGAGCAGCCCGGGCGTGGCGAGTTCCCGCAGCGCGTCCCGCGTGCAGATGTCGACGACCCGCCCGTACTCGGGCTTCTCCTCGTACGTCATGATCCCCGGGTGCTCGCGGAACTGGCGGCGCACCTCGTGGACGACCGAACCGGCCGACCGGGAGACGGCGTTGACGGCCAGTCCGGAGAAGAGGAAGACGACGGCCGCGCCGAGGATCAGCCCGAAGAGGTTGTTGGGCTGCGAGATGTCCATGGACAGCGTCAGGAGGTCGGCCGCCCCGCCGATCGCCCGGAGCCCGCCGGCCTCGGCGACCGCCGTCGCGATGGCGTCCCGGTACGAGCCGAAGAGCGCGGCCGCGGCCAGGACGGCGGTGGCGATGGCGATGCCCTTGGTGATGGCCTTCGTGGTGTTGCCGACGGCGTCGAGGTCGGTGAGGACCTGCGCTCCCGCGCCCTGGACGTCCCCGGACATCTCGGCGATGCCCTGCGCGTTGTCGGAGACCGGACCGAAGGTGTCCATGGCGACGATGACGCCGACGGTGGTGAGCAGGCCCGTCCCGGCGAGGGCGACCGCGAACAGCGCCAGCATGATCGAGGCGCCGCCGAGGAGGAACGCGCCGTAGACGGCGAGGCCGATCAGGAGCGCCGTGTAGACGGCGGACTCCAGACCGAGGGCGACGCCCGCGAGGACGACGGTGGCGGGGCCGGTGAGCGAGGACTTCCCGATGTCCCGCACCGGCCTGCGGCCGGTCTCGGTGAAGTAGCCGGTGAGCTGCTGGATGAGGGCGGCGAGAACGATGCCGATGGCGACCGCGACGAGGGCGAGGACCCGCGGGTCGCCGCCGTGCCCGGGGATGCCGGGCTCGGTGACGCCTTCGAGCTCGGCGTACGAGGACGGCAGGTAGGTGAAGGCGGCGACGGCGACCAGGACGAGCGAGACGGTCGCCGAGAGGAAGAAGCCCCGGTTGATCGCGCTCATGCCGCTGCGGTCGGCGCGGCGGGGAGCGACGGCGAAGATGCCGATCACGGCCGTCACGACGCCGATGGCGGGGACGATCAGAGGAAACGCGAGGCCGTGGTCGCCGAAGGCGGCCTTGCCGAGGATGAGGGCGGCGACGAGGGTCACGGCGTACGACTCGAAGAGGTCGGCCGCCATGCCCGCGCAGTCGCCGACGTTGTCGCCCACGTTGTCGGCGATGGTGGCGGCGTTGCGCGGGTCGTCCTCGGGAATGCCCTGCTCGACCTTGCCGACCAGGTCGGCGCCCACGTCGGCGGCCTTGGTGAAGATGCCGCCGCCGACCCGCATGAACATCGCGATGAGCGCGGCGCCCAGCCCGAAGCCCTCCAGGACCTTGGGCGCGTCGGCGGCGTAGACGAGGACGACGCATGAGGCACCGAGCAGGCCGAGGCCGACGGTGAACATGCCGACGACCCCGCCCGTACGGAACGCGATCCGCATCGCCCGGTGGGACACCTCGGCGAGGTCCTTCTCCGGCGCGCCGGGCGCCGGGGTCGCTTCCCTGGCCGCCGCCGCGACCCGCACGTTGGCCCGTACGGCGAGACGCATGCCGGTGTAGCCGGTGACCGCCGAGAAGAGCGCCCCGACCAGGAAGAACAGGGAACGTCCGGCGCGCTGCGGCCAGTCGTCGGCGGGCAGGAGCAGCAGCAGGAAGAAGACGGCGACGGCGAAGACGGCGAGGGTGCGCAGCTGCCGCGCGAGATAGGCGTTGGCGCCCTCCTGCACGGCGGCGGCGATCTCCCGCATCTTCTCCGTGCCCTCGCCGGCCGCGAGCACCTGGCGGACGAGCAGCGCCGCGACGACCAGCGCGCCGAGGGCCACGGCCGCGACGGCGACCACGATCGTCCGGTTCCCGCTCGTGAGCACGGCGGCGGCGAGCGAAGTGGGGTCCATGGGGACGGATCATAGGGAGCCGAACCGCCACAAAGGGGGACGCCGAGGACGCCTCAGCGCGGATGGTCGAGCGCACGCCCGAAACGGCGGGAGGAACCGGGGAAGGAACCGCGGGAAGAGGCGCCGACAGAGGCGCGGAAAGAGCGGAAAGAGATGAGGAGAGGCCCCGCAGAGCGGGACCTCTCCTCTCACACCTGTGCGCCGCGCCCGGTCAGGACAGAACGTCCGCCGGACTGGTCGGCCAGCTCATCCGGATGGTGCCGCCGTCCACGCCGGCGCTCACCTCCACGTCGTCGACGAGGCCGCGGATCACCGCGAGGCCCATCTCGTCCTCGCCCCCGGCGTCGTCGAAGTCGTCGGCCGGGGCCGAGGACCGCGCTCCGGGCACGCCGACGGCATCGGCCGCGGCCACGCCCGCACCGGGCACCTCGTCGCCGACCTCGATGGAGAAGCTCTTCTCCTCCTCGGTCAGCACGACCCGGATCGGGTTGGTGACACCGTTGCTGCGGTGCAGCCCGACCGCTCGGGAACAGGCCTCGCCGACGGCGAGCCGGACCTCGTCGAGGACCGCCTCGTCCACTCCGGCCCTGCGGGCGACCGCCGCCGCCACGAGGCGGGCCGTGCGGACGTGCTCGGGCTGAGCGCTGAATCGGAGTTCAACGGTGGCCATGCGATCCCCCTGGATCAGTCGACCGCGTTGACGGCCTCGTCGACCGAACCGTGGATCGGGAACACCTTGGTGAGACCCGTGATCCGGAAGATCTTCAGAATGCGCTCCTGGTTGCAGACCAGGCGCAGCGAGCCCTCGTGCGCGCGGACGCGCTTCAGGCCGCCGACGAGCACACCGAGGCCGGTGGAGTCGAGGAAGTCCACGCCCTCCATGTCGACGACCAGGTGGTAGCTGCCGTCGTTCACCAACTCGACCAACTGCTCGCGCAGCTTGGGCGCGGTATACACATCAATCTCGCCACCGACCTCGACGACCGTACGGTCACCACCAGCGCCGGACACATTGCGAGTCGACAGGGACAGGTCCACGGATCCTCCAGCACCTTGCTATCGGGCGATCGCCCCCTCGGGCCTCCCGGGCGGAGCCAGGGAACGGATCGCCAGCCGCAATGGCATTCAATCACTTACGAGCAGTCATGCACGACGCCTTCGAAGCATTGTCCGTCCTGGCAGTGACACACTCGGTGCCGATGGCCAAGAATCAGCGACCCCCTACTCCAGCCGGGTACACGGGCAGTCGCCCCTCCCCCGGCGTGGTCCTCGACCGCCTTTCGGCGGGCGGGAGCCGGGCCGCGCGCATCACTCATACGGAGCACATGCCCGCCCGGGAGGGCCGTCATGCCGTCTGGCCGCATCTCATCCGTCCCGAGGTCATCAGCGCCATCGAGACGGCCGGGATCGAGCACCCCTGGGCCCATCAGGCGGAGGCCGCCGAGCACGCCCTGAACGGCGATTCCGTGGTGATCGCCACAGGAACGGCCTCGGGCAAGTCGCTCGCCTACCTCGCCCCGGTCCTCACGACCCTCCTGGACGGCGCGGAGGCCCCCAACGGACGCGGGGCGACCGCCCTCTACCTCGCGCCCACCAAGGCCCTCGCCGCCGACCAGCGCCGCGCCGTCCGCGAGCTGGCCGCCCCCCTCGGCAACGCGATCCGACCCGCCGTCTACGACGGCGACACGCCGGTCGAGGAGCGCGAGTGGGTCCGCCAGTACGCGAACTACGTGCTGACCAACCCCGACATGCTGCACCGGGGCATACTCCCCTCCCACCCCAGGTGGTCCTCCTTCCTGCGCGCCCTGCGCTACGTCGTGATCGACGAGTGCCACACCTACCGGGGCGTCTTCGGCTCCCACGTCGCCCAGGTGCTGCGCCGCCTGCGCCGGATCTGCGCCCGGTACGGCTCCGATCCCGTCTTCCTCCTCGCCTCCGCGACCTCCGCGGAACCCGCCCTCGCCGCCGGCCGCCTCACCGGCGTGCCCGTGACCGAGGTCTCCGACGACGCCTCCCCGCGCGGCGAACTGGTCTTCGCCCTGTGGGAGCCGCCGCTCACCGAGCTGCACGGCGAGCGCGGCGCGCCCGTCCGCCGCACCGCCACCGCCGAGACCGCCGACCTGCTGACCGACCTGACCCGTCAGGGCGTCCGCTCGGTCGCCTTCGTCCGCTCCCGGCGCGGCGCGGAGCTGATCTCGGTGATCGCCCAGGAGCGGCTGGCCGAGACCGACCGCGCCCTGGCCCGCCGGGTCGCCGCCTACCGGGGCGGCTACCTTCCCGAGGAGCGCCGGGCCCTGGAGCGCGCCCTGCACTCGGGAGAACTCCTCGGCCTGGCCGCGACCACCGCCCTGGAGCTGGGCGTCGACGTCTCCGGCCTGGACGCCGTCGTGATCGCCGGATACCCGGGCACCCGGGCCTCGCTCTGGCAGCAGGCGGGCCGCGCCGGCCGCTCGGGCGAGGGCGCCCTCGCGGTCCTCGTCGCCCGGGACGACCCGCTGGACACCTTCCTGGTCCACCACCCGGAGGCGATCTTCGACCAGCCCGTCGAGTCGACCGTCCTCGACCCCGACAACCCCTACGTCCTCGCCCCCCATCTGTGCGCCGCCGCCGCGGAGCTCCCGCTGACCGACGCCGACCTGTCGCTCTTCGGCCCGGCCTCCCCGGACCTGATGCCCCAGCTGGAGGCCGCCGGGCTACTGCGCCGCCGCGCCGCCGGCTGGTACTGGACCCGCCGCGAGCGGGCGGTCGACCTCACCGACATCCGGGGCGGCGGAGGCAGCCCCGTCCGGATCGTGGAGGCCGGCACCGGCCGCCTGCTCGGCACGGTCGACGAGGCCGCCTCCCACGCCTCCGTCCACGAGGGCGCCGTCCACCTCCACCAGGGCCGCACCTACCTGGTGCGGGAGCTCGACCTCAAGGACTCCGTGGCCCTCGTGGAGGAGGCCGCTCCCCCGTACTCGACCGTCGCCCGCGACACCACCTCCGTCTCCGTCCTCGAAACCGACACCGCGATCCCCTGGGGAGCCGGCCGCCTCTGCTACGGCTCCGTCGAGGTCACCCACCAGGTCGTCTCCTTCCTCCGCCGCCGTCTCATCACCGGCGAGGTCCTCGGCGAGACCAAGCTCGACCTGCCGCCCCGCACCCTGCGCACCCGGGCCGTGTGGTGGACGGTCACCGAGGACCAGCTCGACGCCGCCCGGATCAACCCGGAGATCCTCGGTGGCGCCCTGCACGCCGCCGAGCACGCCTCCATCGGCATGCTGCCGCTCTTCGCCACCTGCGACCGCTGGGACATCGGCGGTGTCTCCGTCCCGCTCCACCCGGACACCCTGCTGCCGACGGTCTTCGTGTACGACGGCCACCCGGGCGGCGCGGGCTTCGCCGAGCGGGCCTTCCACACGGCCAAGGCCTGGCTGACCGCGACCCGCGAGGCCATCGCCGCCTGCGAGTGCGAGGCGGGCTGCCCGTCCTGCGTCCAGTCCCCGAAGTGCGGCAACGGCAACGACCCCCTGCACAAGCGGGGCGCGGTCCGCCTCCTCACGGAACTCCTGCGAGCGGCCCCGGAACCGTCGACGGAGGCGGTGAACCCGGAGTCGGTCCCCCCGGGGGAAGCGGCCCCGGCGGAAGGGGTCCCGGAGGCCCCGCCCGCGACCTGACCTCCGGCCGGTACGGGCCCGCCGCCACCCGCGCGGCCACCTCGGCGATCTCGCCGCTCACCGCGCACCCCCGCAGCTCGGCGCCCTGGGCGGCGGCCACCCGCGAGGCCGCGGCGCACGCCTCGGCCTCGCCCCACAGGGCCCGGTCGGCGGCGGCCAGGGCGGCCAGATCGGCGGCCCCGCCGGCCCGGTGCCGGGCCGCCACCGCCTGCCCGAGCGCGAGCACCGTCCCGAACACCACGCACAGCGCGCAGGCCGCGAAGGCCGTCCACACCGTCGCCGCACCCCGGTCCCCGCGCCGGACCGCCCTCATGACGCCCCCTCGGGTGCCGAGGCCGCGCCCCACGCCTCGCCCACCGTGTCCTCGGCGAGGGCGGCGGCTGCCGCTCCGAGGGTGAGCCCCATGCCCCGGGGGCCGGGGGCGGCCACTTCCACCGTCACCCGCCACAGCTCCCCCGCCCGCGTCACCGCCACCCGCGCCCCCTCGGGCGCGGCGGCCCGCGCGACCCGCTCCGCCGAGGCCGCCGGTTCGGAGCGGGCCGCCGCCCGCGCCCCCGCCCGGGCCGCGTCCACGCAGCGGATCTGCGCGGCGGCCGCGGCCAGGGCCCAGAGGAGCGTCACGGTGAAGAGGGCGAGAACGGGAAGGACCATCGCCGCCTCCACGGTCACGAACCCCCGGTCAGAACGGCGCATTGAGGGCCTTGCCGATCACGGACTCGAGCGCGCCGGAGACCGCCCCGCTCGTCACGATCTTGTAGAGCACCGCGGCGAAGGCCGCCGCGGCGACGGTCCCCACCGCGTACTCGGAGGTCGTCATCCCCACGTCGGTCCGCACGGCCCGCCGCCGCGCCCGCCACCAGTCCCGTACAGCCCTCTTCGTCGCACCGCGCGCCTTCGCGCCCTTCGTCTCCGCCGCCCGCACCGTCTCCGTCGTCACGGTCATGCCGATCTCCCTGCCTTTCGTCGTCGTGGAATTCATCCGTCCATCAGTCCCGTCGCCAGTCCGATCACCACCGGGGCCACTCCCATCGCCAGGAAGGCGGGCAGGAAGCAGAGGCCCACGGGCGCGCTGATGAGCACCTGTGCCCGGCGTGCCCGGGCTGCCGTCGCGCGGGCACGGGCCGCCCGCAGGCCGGCCGCGTGCCGGGCCACGGCCTCCGCGGCGGGGGCGCCCGAGGAACCGGCCCGCTCCATGCAGCGGGCCAGCCCCTCCGCCCCCGGTATCGCGCCGAACCTTCGCCACACTTCGGCCGGTTCGCCGCCGAGCCGCAGCTCGGCCGCCGTACGCGCCAGGCGCTCCCCGAGGGCACCGCCCAGAGACTTCCCGACCGCTTCCGCGGCCGCTCCCGGACCCGCCCCGGCCGAGGCGCAGGCCGCGAGCAGATCCGCCGCGAGCGGCAGGTGACGCGCCGCCGCCTCGTCCTCGACCGAGCTGTTGGCGGACCGGTCTCCCTTCTCCCGCCATCGCGAGGCGCAGAAGGCGAGGACGCCGGCGCACAGCCCGCCCAGCCAGCCCAGCAGCACCCAGCCGAGGACCGCCGCCGCGAACGGGGCGCCTCCGTGCCGCAGCCACGGCGGCCATCCGCCCCCTGGCCCCGGGAACCGCGGCCGCCGGGGCGCGGTCACCCCCAGCAAGCCCGTCACCCGTCGTCGCGTCCCCCGCGCCCGCCGCGCGCGCACCGCCTCCTCCCAGACGGCCTGGGCGCACAGCCCCAGAACCACCGCCAGGAGCTCCGCGGCCTGGACCATCGACCTCATGCGCTCTCCCCTCCCCTGACGATCCGCGCGGCCCACCACAGTCCGGCCGCTTCCAGTGATCCGCCGACCGCCAGGCACCCGAAGCCGGCCGGCGTGTGCAGCAGCACCCGCAGGGGATCGGCGCCCAGCGCGGCACCGAGGGCGAGCCCTGCCGCCGGGAGAACCGCGAGGACCGTCACCGTCGCCCACGCCCCGGCCAGTTCGGCCCGCAGCCGGTCCCTCTGGTCCCCGTGGTCCCGCAGAGCCGCCTCCAGCCGGTCGAGGCCCGCCGCGAGGCCCGCGCCGCCGTCCACGGCCACCTGCCAGCACGCCGCCAGGCCCGCGAGACCGTCGGCACCGTCCTGCCGGGCGGCCTTCCGCAGCGCCGCCGGCACGTCGCCGCCGAACCGCGCGGCGGCGAGCACCTCGGCCTCGTGCTCGCCCAGCGCCCCCGTCTGCCGGGCCGCGAAGGACAGCGCCTGGGCGGGCTGCCATCCGGCTCTCAGCTCGCCCGCGAGCGCCCCGCACAGGGCCACCACCCGGTCCGCCCGCGCCTCCCGCTCCTTCCGACGCTCGGCCGCCCTCAGCCGGCGCGTCAGGAGCGGCACCGCGACCGCGCCAGCCACGAGCGGCAGCGGCGACTCCCCGAGGAGCGCGACCACCCCCGCCACCGGCAGACAGAGCCAGGCGCGCCGCCCCCGCACCAGGCCCCACCACCGCGCGAGCACCGCCCTCGGGGACAGCACCTCGCGCTGGCCGTACTCCTCGGGAAGGGCACCCGCCAGGACCGCCCTCGTCCGCATCGCCCCGCGCCGCCTCTCCACCGCCCACCACAGGAGGAGTCCGGCGCAGAGCGCCGCCGCCCCCGGAGCCGCCGCCGTCACCATGTCCCGCCTCCGATCAGCGACCGCAGCCGCTCCCAGCCCCGCTCGTGCTCGAACCCCTCCGCGCCCCACCGCAGGGCGGGGACCGTCCGCACGAGCCCGTCCCCGTCCCGCTCCAGGACGTGGATCTCGGCGATCCGCCGCCGCCCGTCCCGGTCCCGCGCGAGGTGCACCACGACCGAGAGCCCGGCGCCCAGCTGGCTGTGCAGGGCCGCCCGGTCGAGCCCCGCCGCCGTCCCGAGCGCCTCCAGACGGGCCGGCACGGCCGCCGCCGTGTTGGCGTGAACCGTCCCGCAACCGCCTTCGTGTCCGGTGTTGAGGGCGGCGAGGAGGTCGACGGCCTCGCCGCCCCTGACCTCGCCGACCACGAGCCGGTCGGGCCGCATCCGCAGCGCCTGGCGGACCAGGTCCCGCAAGGTCACGAGCCCCGCGCCCTCCTGGTTGGCGGGCCGCGCCTCCAGCCGCACCACGTGCGGATGGTCCGGCCGGAGCTCCGCCGAGTCCTCGGCCAGCACGATCCGCTCCCGCTCGCCCACGAGCCCCAGCAAGGAGGCGAGCAGTGTGGTCTTGCCCGTGCCCGTGCCGCCGCTGACGAGGTACGACACCCGGGCGTCGATCAGTGCCCGCAGCACGCCGTCCCCGCCCGGAGGGACGGTGCCCGCCCGCACCAGCTCCTCCAGCGAGTAGGCGCGCGGGCGCACGACCCGCAGGGAGAGGCAGGTCGAGCCGACCGCCACGGGCGGCAGCACCGCGTGCATCCGGGTGCCGTCGGGCAGCCGCGCGTCCACCCAGGGCCTGGCGTCGTCGAGCCTGCGCCCCGCCACCGCGGCCAGCCGCTGCGCGAGCCTGCGGACGGCGGTGGCGTCGGGGAAGGACACCGGGGCCCGTTCGAGCCCGGTGCCCCGGTCCACCCACACCCGGTCGGGCGCCGAGACGAGGACGTCGGTGACCGCCGGGTCGGCGAGCAGCGGCTCGAGCGGCCCTGTGCCGATCAACTCGCACCTCAGCTCCTCGGCCGCGCCGAGCACCTCCGCGTCGCCGAGGAGTCGCCCCTGCGCCCGCAGGGCCGCCGCGACCCGTGCCGGGGTCGGGTCGGCGCCGCTCGCGGCGAGCCGCTGCCGCACGGCTTCCAGCAGGACGGCGCCACCGGCGCCCGTCGTCCCGGTCATGCCGCACCCCCGGGCAGGAGCGCGCGCTCCCAGAAGGCGGTGCAGAACCGGCCGAGCGCGCCGCGGGGCTCCGCGCCCGGCGGCAGTCCCGCGTCCTGGTCGGCGACGATCCCCGGGTCGTAGGGGAGCTCGCCCGCCAGGGGAAGCCGCAGCGCGTCGGCGACCCAGAGGTCGTCGATCCCCGCGGCGTACGGCCCGCGGACCACGGCCCGCAGGTCGCGGACGACCATGCCGAGGGCCAGGGCCACCCGGTGGGCCGCCGCGACCGCCCGCAGCTCTCCCGGCACGACCAGCAGTCCGAGGTCGAGCTGGGTCAGGGCCTCCACGGCCGCCTCGTCGCCTCCGCGCGGCAGGTCGACCACGACGATCCCGCCGCGTCGCCGCGCGGCGCCGAGGACGGATCGCACGGCCTCCGGCGGTACGGAGGCGGCGGGCTCCCTGCCCCAGCTCAGGACCCGCACGCCCCGCACCGAGGGCAGGGACTCCTCCAGCGGGCCGCCGGCGAGCCGGCCCTTCGAGGCGGCGAAGTCGGGCCATCGTCTGCCCTCCTCGCGCTCGCCGCCGAGCAACACGTCGAGTCCCCCGCCCAGCGGGTCCCCGTCGACGAGCAGGGTCCGTCGCCCGGTCCGCGCGGCGGCGAGGGCGAGTCCGCAGGCCAGGGTGGAGGCTCCCGCTCCGCCCCTGCCGCCGACGACCCCGACGGTCAGCGCCTGCCGTCCCCCGCCCTCGGCGGCGTCGGCGATGCGTCCGACGAGGAGGCTCTCCGCCTCCGGCAGCCGCAGCACCGACTCCGCGCCGACCTCGACGGCGAGCCGCCAGACCGCGGGGTCGTCCTGCTCACGGCCGACCAGGACGACACCGGGCCTGCGCGTGACCGCCCGGCAGCGGGCCGCCACGTCGTCGCCGACGAGGACGAGCGGCGGATCGGTCCAGCTCGCCCGGCGCTCCGGCACCCGGTGGTGCACCTGGGGATCGACTCCGGCCGCGGCGCACAGCCTCAGCAGATCGTCGAGGAGCCCGAGGTCCTCGGTGAGGATCAGCGGCCCGGACCGCCGTGGCTCCCCCGCGACCGCCGGTACCGCCCCCCTCGATGTCTTCCCGCGCGGCGTCTTCCCGCTCCCGGCCCCGGAAGTCCTTGTCGTCTCCACGGCACCCACCCCTCTCGTGATTCCCGTCGTCCGCGAACTTCGCGACAGGAATCACCGTGAGGCCGTACGGGAAATCGTGCGGAACCCAACAAAAAACTGTGGATAACCACGCCCCTGTGAATATCTCGACCACTCCTCCGGGGACTTCCCGGTCCGCAGCTCAATGGTTACTTTGAGTGACGAATCGAGCGCTCGACAGCAGCCCGGCCGGCTCGCGGCCACAACGTGCGAAGAGAGGAGAGAGCGATGACGCGGACCGCCAAAACGGCTCCGGACATGCGACGACCCCCGCCGGGGGGGAGAGCGGGGGTCGTCTTTCCGGCCGACTCGGGGGGGGGGAGGAGCCGGGCCGGGTTAGCACGGTCGCGAACGATCCGTGACTTCCATGGTGTACCCGAGAGCCTTCTCAGGCAAACCCACGCGCCCCAGCGTGCCCCGAATGGCGGGCACCTATGCTCAGCCTTGTGGAAAACCACTCCTTGCCGCGCACAGCCGCCTTCTTTGACCTGGACAAGACGGTCATTGCGAAGTCCTCGACGCTGACCTTCAGCAAGTCCTTCTACCGGGGCGGACTGATCAGCCGCCGCGCCGCCCTGCGGACGGCCTACATCCAGTTCGTCTTCCTGGTCGGCGGAGCCGATCACGACCAGATGGAGCGGATGCGCGAATATCTCTCCGCGCTCTGCAAAGGCTGGAACGTCTCCCAGGTCAAGGAGCTCGTCGCCGAGACCCTGCACGACCTGATCGACCCGATCATCTACGACGAGGCCGCCTCCCTCATCGAGGAACACCACGCGGCCGGCCGCGACGTCGTGATCGTCTCGACCTCCGGTGCCGAGGTCGTCGAGCCGATCGGCGAGATGCTCGGGGCCGACCGTGTCGTCGCCACCCGGATGGTGGTCGGCGAGGACGGCTGCTTCACCGGGGAGGTGGAGTACTACGCCTACGGGCCCACCAAGGCGGAGGCCGTCCGCGAGCTCGCCGAGTCGGAGGGCTACGACCTCTCCCGGTGCTACGCGTACAGCGACTCGGCGACCGACATCCCCATGCTGGAGGCCGTCGGGCACCCGTACGCGGTCAACCCCGACCGCACGCTGCGGCGCGAGGCCGTCACCCGGGAGTGGCCGGTGCTCTCCTTCGAGAAGCCGGTGCGTCTCAAGCAGCGGCTGCCCGAGTTCCGGATGCCGCCGCGTCCGGCGCTCGTCGCCGCGGCGGCCGTGGGTGCGGCGGCGGCGACCGCCGGGCTCGTCTGGTACGCCTCCCGGCGGCGCCAGGCGATTCGGGCCCATCGACTCGCCGAGGGCTTTGCCCGAATTTGAGCCACAAGCAAAGAAGCGGATCCACCACTTTCGCTTCCACTCCGACAGGAGTAGAAAGGAAGCAGGCCCGCGAGACCAAGGACATCCGAGAGGATCACCTGTTGAGCATGAAGGCCCCACGGACCTAGCACGGAAACCGAGCACCCACGCGACGTCGACCCGTCGATTACGGGCCAGCCGCACCAGGCCATGGGCAAAGTTCCCGGCCTGATGGGCACTTATCGAGGACGCATGGTAACTGGGTAGACGTGCCAGCGGCGGTACCTGACCTGGTGCCGCCGCAACCCTTTCCGGGCCCGGAAAGCCTCGGCTTTCCGGGCTCGGGAAATCTCAGGCCGCGCCGCGCTGGAGCGCCTCGCAGACGGCCGTCGATTCACGGACTCCCAGCTCTACCGAGCGGCCGCAGTGCGCGATCCAGGCGCCGACGCCCTCCGGGGTGCCCGACAGGTAACCCTCGAACGCGGCGAGGTAGGCCGCGCGCCCCTGCTCGGCGTGGCCGACCTCCGCGGGGCAGATCGCCTTGGGGTCGAGACCGCTGCCGACGAGCGCGATCCGTTCCGCCGCGCGCGCGACCAGACCGTTGTACGAGGTGAAGGGGCGCAGCGCGAGCAGTTCGGCGTGGACGACCGAGGACGTCACGAGCGCCGGGGCCTCGCTGCCCGCGACGATCAGTTCCGCGAGGCCGTCGAGACGGCCGGCGACCTCGGACGGTGTCGGCAGCGGGGCCCGGACCAGCGGCTCGTCGACCGCCTCGCCGTCCAGGCGCGGCCGACCGACGGAGTCGCCCGGTCCGCCGACGGAGACGCCGGAGACGCCGGCGTCGCCCGCGGCGACCAGGTGGAGGCGGGCGAGGACGCGGAGGGGCGACTGACGCCAGATGGAGAGCAGCTGACCGGCCTCCGCGCCCAGGCGCAGGGCGGCGCCGACCGTGCGGGCCTCGGCGTCGGCGCTGAAGTCCGTGCGCCGGCGGACCTCTTCCAGGGCCCAGTCGGCGCCGGACAGGGCGGCCGAGCCGCGCGCCCCGCGCAGCGCGGCCTCGGAGGAGATCTCGTTGCTGCGGCGGCGCATCACACGGTGGCCGTAGACCCGGTCGACGGCCTTGCGTACGGAGTCCACCGCGTCGGCGACGCCCGGCAGGGAGCCGAGGGCGGCCAAGGGGTCAGAGGCGTGCGTACTCATAAGTAGGGAGGCTACGCGCCCCGACGGCCCGCCCCACGTTGGAGTGGTCTTCTTCACGCACCTTGACCACTGCACGCGTTCATGCCACTACGCTAGGTGAACATGAAGATCGCTTTCGTCGGGAAGGGCGGCAGCGGCAAGACGACGCTGTCCTCGCTCTTCATCCGCCACCTCGCCGCCACCGACTCCCCCGTCGTCGCCGTCGACGCCGACATCAACCAGCACCTGGGCGCCGCGCTCGGGCTGCCCGAGTCCGAGGCCGCCGCGCTGCCCGCGATGGGCGCGCACCTGCCGCTCATCAAGGAGTACCTGCGGGGTTCCAACCCGCGGATCGTCTCGGCCGACACCATGATCAAGACGACGCCGCCCGGGGAGGGTTCGCGGCTGCTGCGGGTCCGCGAGGAGAACCCGGTGTACGAGGCCTGCGCGCGGACGGTCCCGCTCGACGACGGCGACGTCCGGCTGATGGCGACCGGCCCGTTCACGGAGTCGGACCTCGGGGTGTCCTGCTACCACTCCAAGGTCGGAGCGGTGGAGCTCTGCCTCAACCACCTGGTGGACGGGCCCGACGAGTACGTCGTCGTCGACATGACTGCGGGCTCCGACTCCTTCGCCTCGGGCCTCTTCACCCGCTTCGACATGACCTTCCTGGTCGCCGAGCCGACCCGCAAGGGCGTCTCCGTCTACCGCCAGTACAAGGAGTACGCGCGGGACTTCGGCGTCGCGCTCAAGGTCGTCGGCAACAAGGTGCAGGGCCAGGACGACCTCGACTTCCTGCGCGCGGAGGTCGGCGAGGACCTGCTCGTGACGGTGGGCCACTCGGACTGGGTCCGCGCGATGGAGAAGGGCCGCCCGCCGCGCTTCGAGCTCCTGGAGGCGGAGAACCGCATGGCGCTCCAGGCCCTCCAGGACGCCGCCGACGACTCGCACGCGCACCGCGACTGGGAGCGCTACACGCGCCAGATGGTCCACTTCCACCTCCGCAACGCGGAGAGCTGGGGCAACGCCAAGACCGGGGCCGACCTGGCCGCGCAGGTGGACCCCGGGTTCGTCCTCGGCGAACCGCTCGTCGCGCCCGCGCTCGGCTGACGCCGCCCGGAGAAGGAGAGCCCGGGGCCGACCTGCGCAGGCAGGTCGG